>DAOWFP010000076.1 GCA_030637895.1 Bacteroidota bacterium
AAATCTAATGGTCTTGAGCACGTTGCAATCACCAAGGGAACGTGGAGCCAGGAAGAGAATGTACTGGTAAGGGTTCATTCATCCTGCGTTACCGGGGATATTTTTGGCAGTTTCCGCTGTGATTGCGGTGATCAGCTACATGAAGCTATGAAGATGGTTCAGAAAAAGGGTCAGGGCGCAATAATCTACCTGAACCAGGAGGGGCGTGGCATAGGTTTATACAATAAAATGAAAGCATACAAACTCCAGGAAGAGGGTCGCGACACCGTGGAAGCCAATGTGGAACTGGGCTTTCAGGATGATGAACGTGACTATGGAGTGGGTGCCGGCATGTTGCATGCCCTGGGAATCAGAAATATCAGGCTGATCACCAACAACCCGGTAAAAAAAGCGGGCCTGGAAGGATACGGGATGACCATTGTTGAGACCATCCAACTGGAGATCCCCTCCAACAAACACAACCAGTTTTATCTGGAGACCAAGCGGGATAAGATGGGTCACTTTCTCAACATAGCAAAATATAATAATCCTCTTAAGGATGACTGAGCACTCGCCACGAATAGTCTACATGGGCACCCCGGGTTTTGCAGTAGGTCCTCTCCATGTATTGCTTGAGTCGGGCTGCAATGTGGTTGGGGTGCTTACTGCTCCCGACCGTAGGGCTGGTCGAGGAAAAAAAATCCGTCATTCTGAAATCAAAGACTACCTGCTCGAAAAGGAGATGCATATTCCCATTCTTCAACCTGAAAGCCTGAAAGATCCCGCATTTTTAGAAGAGCTTCAGGCATTGAAGCCAGACCTGCAGGTGGTGGTGGCCTTCCGAATGTTGCCGGAGGTGGTGTGGAGCATCCCCTCCCTGGGCACCTTTAACCTGCATGCCTCTTTGCTTCCTCAATACCGTGGTGCCGCCCCCATTAATCACGTCCTTATGAATGGGGAGAAAGAGACAGGAGTCAGCACATTCTTCATCGATGAACAGATAGATACAGGCAGGATCCTCCTCCAGGAGCGTACAGCTATTGGTGAAGATGAGACAGCCGGTGAACTGCATGACAGGCTGATGTCTTTGGGAGCCACACTAGTACTTGAAACGGTCCTTCAGCTTAGCGCTGGAAAGCTTGAAGCAAAGTCCCAGGACCAATATATGGATTCCGCATCCGCATTAAACTTAGCTCCCAAAATATTTAAGGAAAACTGTCGAATTGACTGGAAACTGCCGGGAGAAAGGCTGTTTAACCTTATCCGTGGACTCAGCCCTTACCCGGGTGCCTATACAATGCTGAAAAAGGAAGCAGGGGAAGCGTTGCAATGTAAAATATTTAAAGCCACTTTTGAAGCAAGCCCGCAAAGGGATGCTCCCGGAACTATCTCTACAGATGGCAAGCGCTCATTGAAGGTATCCGTCAAGGATGGTCTGATTCATGTTCACTCCATTCAGCTGGAGGGTAAACGAAAAATGGATATCAGGGATTTTCTGGCGGGATTCAGTCTTATGAACGAATCTTACCGGTTTTTCTGAGTTGTTTCAAATTAAGTTCGATCCCCTCTGTCAGCTGGTAGTAGAGCCTGATTGCATTGACAAACTGCAACTGGTAAGAGCGTGAGTACCTGCCCGAAACAAAAAACTCGAAATTATAGTCCTCAATTGCTCCCATACTGATCTGACGGGGTTCAACTCCCTTAAAATGTTCGAAAAACCTTTTGGCCATAAACAGATAACTCTTCCTTGATTTCTCAGAGTAGCCCTCCTTTTCCAGTTGCCTGACATAGAACTCCAGGTCGACACCCTCCTCCTTCTGATGGTGCCTGAATAGGGATGAGATGGATTGCCACCAATCGGGAGTGTGTCTTTTTGAGTTGGAGTCACCAAAAAAATCGATCCGTGTTTGCCGGCCATCGGGGGGAAGGATCATCCTGATTGGCACTGTTTCTGCTTCGGCCATGGTACAGTTTTCATACAAATTTAAGCTACCCGATGATCAATGTAAAGTTTTGACAGTCAAAAAGATTAACATGTTTTGAACATTTTGCTGTTTTTGCTTGTCTTTAAAGAAATACTTAAGTAAAATCCAAATGAAAATGAAACCCGGAATCATAGCTTTAATCACGCTTACACTTGTACTTTCGGCTTGCTCAGCTTCTTCTTCAACCACCGAAACTGATAAAAAGGCAAGCAAAAAGGAGAAAGCTGCAGCTGAGTTTGAGCAAACCGCGGCACTCATAGAGAGCCGCTCTTACCAGTTTGCAGTCAGATCTGCCACGCCATCAGGAGGCAAAACCATCCAGATTACTTCACTTTATACGATGAAGAGCATGGATGGTACATTTGAGGCTCACCTGCCCTATTTTGGAAGGATGTATTCAGGAGGATATGGGGATGGTGGAAGTATTGAGTTCAACGGGGAGCCGCAGGAACTTCAGGTCACCCGAAAAGACAGTAAGAATAATATCTCTGTGGCATTCTCCATCCAATCAGACTCGGAGAAGTTTGAAATCAACATGGAAGTGGGATCATCCGGTTATGGAAACCTGATTATATCCAGTCCAAAAAGACAGCCCGTCTCCTATTACGGACTCGCAAGCGCCTTAGAGGATTAATGTTCGAATCGGAACTGCATCTCCTCTTCTTCGACCTCTTCTTTAGCGGGTTCCAGCTTTAATACTGGCTCCCGCTTCTTTTTTCTGAGGTAAATGTCTGTGCCTTCCAGAGCTTGCTCACCCTCCATCATGTGGTTCTTTCTGTAGAGGTACTTCAGTTTTACCCCATAGATCTGGGAAATATCATACATGGTCTGACCAAAGTCCACCCTGTGGATCTCATTGCCCTGAGCTGCCTTTCTTCTTTTTGGCTGAAGATAGATGATGGATCCAGGTTCCAGTTTTGCACCCTTATAGAGGTTGTTGTACCTGTAGATCTCATTCTTGTAGAGCTCCAGCTCTGTCCTCAGCGATTCGGGGGTATCTCCGGGCTCTGAAAGGATGTATTCAATCTTGTTATTCAACAGAACCTGTCTTTGGCTCCCGGTACCATGGCCGGCCGGGAAAGAGGTGGTATCGATGCCATCAAGGCTTCCGTCCAGAACCATCAGGTCAAATTTGTAGAGCTCATTATCTTCAATGATCCTGATAAGCAGGGTGGCATAATTATTGGCGGTGGCATACCCTGCCTTTTTCAACCCTTTGGCCCAGCCCCTGTAGTCGTGCGGACTTACCTCAAAGAGAGGTGCATACCTGGTTTTTGTTGTGAGAAATACAGAGTGGTCCATATAGGATTCATAGGCTGAAGCATAAGACCTGAAGCACTCATTCCTACGGTCGTCGTCATGATATATCTTCTTGCCTGTCCAATCGTGACATTTGATACCAAAATGATTGTTTCCCTTGACAGCCAGAGTGCTGTTTCCGTTATTTGACTCAAGGCAGCCCTGTGCCAGTGTGATACTGGCAGGGATCCCTACCCTGAGCATCTCCCGCATGGCCAGATCTGAAAAGTCCGCGATGTACTCCTCCCTGGTGTTTTTCTGTCCATTAAGCATATTGCCGGGCAGAGATAACAGTCCCAGTAATAACAATGCAATCTTTAAGGTTCCCGATGGTTTCAACAAGACTTTCCACTTTTATACAATGAAACTTAATGGAGGTAAAAATAGAGATATGCACTCCAATATCTACCGGGAGTTTTTAACAATCCCTCTCTCATTAACGCAGTTAATAACAAAATCTTATACCGTTCATATAATCAGTAACTTTATTTTCAAATAAGCTTACACCATGAAACAGAGGGCATATACGGTCAGGTTATATGAATATGATCAGCTGGAAGAACTTTCGGAAGAGCAGGTTCTTTTAGTAAACAGCGCCATTAAAGCCGCACGGGATGCCTACGCACCTTATTCGGAATTCCATGTGGGAGCCGCACTTCGTCTGGCCAATGGAGAAATTGTTATTGGCAGCAACCAGGAAAATGCGGCCTACCCCTCAGGACTGTGTGCAGAGAGAGTGGCCATATTCTATGCGGGGGCCCGCCACCCGGATGTTCCGGTCCTCTCAATCGCCATTACTGCCATCCGTGAAGGGATCGTCCAGGAAGAACCTGTTGCTCCCTGTGGAGCGTGCCGCCAGGTCCTGTATGAAAAAGAATCGCAGGGAGAAGGTTCTATGGAATTAATCCTTTATGGCAACAAAAAGATTCAGGTATTCTCTAAGGTAACCGACCTGCTGCCACTTCCTTTTAAGTTGGAGAACCTTTCTTAAAGAAGACCGGGAAAATATCCATTTTCGGATATGGAGCCACTACGTCAAGCTGCTCCTTCTTCACCGGATGAATAAATGAGATTCGACGGGCGTGCAGGCTGATTCCCCCACTTGGATTGCTTCTTCTGGCTCCGTATTTCCTGTCCCCCTTTATCACACTGCCAATCCCTGCAAGTTGGGCCCTGATCTGGTGGTGCCGTCCCGTCTCCAATACAATCTCCAGCAGGTGATAGCGGTCCGAAGAGGCCAGTTTCCGGTAATGAAGCCGGGCATGTTTTGATCCATTCACCTCCTTGTCATGAATATAACTTTTGTTCTGTTTGGTATTTCGTGTAATATAGTGCTCCAGGGTTCCGGAATCGGGCTGCGGGCACTTTTCAACAATGGCATGGTAGATCTTCTCCACCTCCTTCTCTTTAAAAAGACCGGCCATCCTGCTAAGGGCTTTGCTGGTTTTTGCGAAAACCACAGCTCCGCTAACAGGACGGTCCAGGCGGTGTGGAATGCCCATGAATACTTCTCCCGGTTTGTTGTCTCGCTCCTTTATAAATCCCTTTAGCAATACGTCCAAAGATGCATCACCGGTTTTATCCCCCTGCACAATATGAGAGACACGTTTGTTGACAATCATCAGGTGATTGTCCTCATACAGAATGGTAGCAGGAGGTTTCAGTACACTCATATAATGGAGCTATCTAACTGGATAACAGGCGCTAATACTGTTCATTTTTATTAGGAAACTCCAGGGACCGAACATCATCAATGTAGTTCTTTACAGCGCCTTTTATTTCCATCTGCAGATTGTGGTAACGTCTCAGGAAGCGGGGGGAGAATTCCTGGGTGATTCCCAGCATATCGTGCAGGACCAGCACCTGGCCGCTCACGTTCGAACCAGCCCCGATTCCTATGGTAGGAATTTTAATGGACTTGGTTACCTCTCCGGCAAGCTTGGCCGGAATTTTCTCCAGGACCACGGCAAAACAGCCTGCTTCGGCAAGGACAATAGCATCCGATTTTAATTTGTCGGCTTCTTCCTTTTCTGTGGCCCGCACCACATAGGTTCCAAACTTATGAATGGCCTGTGGAGTGAGTCCAAGGTGTCCCATCACGGGAATACCAGCAGAGAGGATGCGTTCAATGGATTCCTTGATCTCCACGCCCCCTTCCATCTTTATGGCGCTTGCACCTGTTTCCTTCATGATTCGAATGGCCGACACCAGTGCCTCTTTTGAGTCGCCCTGGTAGGTGCCAAAGGGCAAATCGACCACCACCAGGGCCCTGCTGGTAGCCCTTACCACCGAAGCAGCATGATATATCATATTATCGAGGGTAATGGGCAGGGTGGTTTCGTAACCTGCCATTACATTGGATGCAGAGTCTCCCACAAGAATGACATCAATACCTGCCTGATCCAGGAGGCGGGCAAAGGAGTAATCGTATCCGGTCAACATGGCAATCTTCTCCCCCTTATGCTTCATGGCCAGAAGTACATGGGTGGTCACACGTTTAACATTCGAGTGCAGCGACATGGTGTATGCTTTAAAATTTCCTACAAAGTTTACAATAAATTTCCTTTTGGCAGTCAATTTGTCAGTAAACCTGACATACAATAGCCATTTTTTTAGAGATTATTGTGCCAATATAACATCCGAAGCCGGAAAAACCTGATTGGCATAATCTTCGATAGGCCTTAGGTATCATGATAAAAAACATGATTGTAAACAGAAAGAAATAAACAAATAATAGTTATGAGTAAAATAATTGGAATTGATTTAGGTACCACAAACTCCTGTGTATCGGTAATGGAAGGTAATGAACCTGTTGTAATCCCCAACAGTGAAGGAAAAAGAACCACCCCTTCCATGGTGGCTTTTGTTGAAAACGGAGAACGTAAAGTGGGTGACCCCGCCAAAAGGCAGGCCATTACCAATCCCACCAAGACTGTCTCCTCCATCAAGCGCTTCATGGGTGAAACCTATGACAGGATGAAAAAGGAAATCGAAAGGGTTCCTTATAAGGTGGTCAAAGGTGAAAATAACACACCACGCGTTCTGATTGACGATCGCAAATACTCTCCGCAGGAAATCTCTGCCATGGTACTTCAGAAGATGAAGAAGACTGCTGAAGATTACCTGGGGCATGAGGTCAATGAAGCCGTTATTACTGTACCGGCTTATTTCAGCGACTCGCAGCGCCAGGCCACCAAAGAAGCCGGCGAAATTGCCGGACTTCAGGTGAAGCGGATTATCAACGAACCAACTGCCGCTTCCCTGGCATACGGACTTGATAAAAAGACTTCCGACCTGAAGATTGCCGTATTTGACCTGGGCGGTGGTACATTTGATATCTCCATTCTTGAGCTGGGTGATGGCGTATTTGAGGTTAAATCCACCAATGGTGATACCCACCTGGGTGGTGATGATTTCGACCAGGTTATTATCGATTGGTTGGCCGATGAGTTTAAGAAGGATGAAGGACTCGACCTGAAAAAGGATCCCATGTCCCTTCAGCGCCTCAAAGAAGCTGCTGAAAAAGCCAAGATTGAGCTCTCCAGTGCTACCCAGACCGAGATCAATCTTCCTTATATCATGCCGGTGGATGGCGTACCCAAGCACCTTGTGAAAAGTCTGACCAGGGCCAAATTTGAGAGTCTGGCCGACAGCCTGATCCAGGCCGTCATAGGACCTTGTAAAAAGGCACTGAAAGATTCAGGACTGAGCAAGAGCGATATCAATGAGGTGATTCTGGTGGGTGGTTCCACCCGTATCCCGGCGATCCAGAAAGTTGTTCAGGATTTCTTCGGAAAGGCACCCTCCAAAGGGGTGAATCCCGATGAGGTAGTAGCTGTAGGTGCTGCCATTCAGGGTGGTGTTCTTACGGGAGAAGTGAAAGATGTGCTCTTACTGGATGTAACGCCACTTTCGCTGGGAATTGAAACCATGGGCAGTGTCAACACCAAGCTCATTGAGTCCAATACCACCATACCTACTAAGAAGACTCAAACCTTTACCACGGCTGCGGATAACCAGCCATCTGTTGAGATTCATGTACTGCAGGGCGAAAGGGCCATGGCCAAGGATAACAAGACCATAGGACGTTTCCACCTGGATGGAATCCCTCCATCACCCCGTGGAATCCCACAAGTTGAGGTCACATTCGATATTGATGCCAATGGAATCCTGAACGTAAGTGCAAAGGACAAAGGGACCGGAAAAGAGCAGAGCATTCGTATTGAAGCTTCATCCGGACTCTCCGACAGTGAGATTGAAAAGATGAAGAAGGAGGCCCAGGAGAATGAGGAGGCCGATAAGACAGCCAAGGAACGTATTGACAAACTTAATGCCGCCGACAGCCTGATATTCCAGTCTGAGAAGCAGCTGAAAGAGTTTGGTGAAAAAATCCCTGACGAAAAGAAGGCCCCCATCGAGGAGGCACTCTCTACCCTGAAGGAGGCACACAAATCTGAAGACCTGGCCGCCATTGAGCAGGCCACAGAAACAATGAATACAGCCTGGCAGGCTGCCTCACAGGATATGTATAATGCACAGCAGCAAGGTGCCGAAGGCGATCAGCCCGGACCTGAAGCTGGAGCTGAAGGCGAAGGCAAAGCTGCTTCCGGAAAAGGAAACGATGATGAGGTAACCGATGTGGATTTTGAAGAGGTAAAATAGTATTAAGCATTTAATACTTTTGAAAAAGGCCTTCACCTGTGTGATGGCCTTTTTTGTATATTTGAATTTATGTATAGAGCACTAACTATCTGTTTATTGTTATCCGGGTTCCTGTCCATGCAGGGACAGAATCTGGTGGATGGAGAGGGACGGAAAACAGGTCACTGGAAAGTGGAATATCCCAATGGCAGAACCCTTTATGAAGCTGATTTTGAGGAAGGTCACCCGGTAGGAGAAATGGTGCGTTACTATGAAAATGGTGGACAAAGGGCACGCATGCTATTTGAGACAGGGAGCAAGCGCAGCTATGTATACCTTTTTTACACAAATGGTAAACCTGCAGCAGAAGGATGGTATGTGGATCAGGTCAAGGATTCGGTGTGGACCTATTATTCGGAATTTGACGCATCTGTAAGGATCAGGGAGACCTATCTGGATGGAAAGCAGCACGGGCTGAGCAGTAGCTACTACCCGGGTGGAGAGATCTCCGAAGAGGTGGAGTGGAAGCAAAATGTAAAGGAGGGGGCCTGGAAGCTGTATTATATAAATGGTGTTCCAAGATTAATTGCTCACTATAAAAACGGATTGCTCCAGGGCTCCTATGAGGTATATTTCTCCAATAAGACCATAAAAATCAGGGGAAGCTATCTGGATAACAAATCGCATGGCGCATGGCGTTATTATAATGAAACCGGAAAGGAAGTCTACTCCCTGGAGTATGTGAACGGAGCTCCTGCCGACATAGAGAAATATGAATTATGGATCCAGGATTCCCTGAAGAATTATGAAGTAATTCCTGAACCCGGATCCCTTCAACAATTCTAGCCTGTATGAAGAAGCTCAAACTACTGGTAGTTCTGCTTATGGCATTTCTGGGTGTCCGGGCCCAGGAAATTGCCCCAGGTGTATATTGGGTATATTTCAGTGACAAGGAGGGAACCACTTACCAGATAGATCAGCCTGCTCAGTTTCTCTCAGAGCGTTCCATAAACCGGAGAGCCATGCAGGGGCTGGCTGTTGACCGTCTGGATCTTCCTTTGAGTACTGGCTATCTGCAGGAAATCGAAGCAATGGGTGTGGAGATCAGGCATGTTTCCAGGTGGTTAAACGGGATCGCCATGATACATATGGACGACAGCATCTTTCAACAGGTTCTGCAGCTTACCTTCACCGATACGGTGCCCTGGGAGCCTGTAATGGATGACCTTTATTTTCCTCAGAAAAACGGCAACCCAAGATTTGAACCACCCCTTGAATCGGCTCCTGCCTTCGACTACGGGGTGGCCAGGGAGCAGGTTGAAATGGTCAGAACCGATCAGTTGCATGAAATGGGATATACCGCCGGAGGAGTGTGGATCGGGGTGCTGGATGCTGGTTTTTACAATGTGGACAGCCTGCCTTCCTTCATAAACCTGTTCGATGAAGAGCGAATACTGGAAACCCGGAATTATGTCAATGATACCTCCATTTATCGTCAGAGTTCATTCCATGGCATGTCTGTCCTCTCCATCATAGGAGGTGAATGGAATGGCAATCTGGTGGGAACAGCTCCTCATGCCAGCTATTTGCTATGCATGACAGAGGATTCCGACCAGGAGACGCGGATCGAGGAAATTGCCTGGATCGAAGCAGCTGAGTATGCCGACAGCCTGGGTGTGGATGTGATAAATACTTCGCTTGGATACTCCGATTTCGATAGCGTGATATATGACTACTCCTACCGTGATATGGACGGACGTAGCACCTATATTTCCAGGGCTGCCTCCCTGACCGCCTCTCGCGGAATGATTCTTTGCACCAGTGCGGGGAATCAAGGGAACAAAGAGTGGTTCTATATTACTGCACCGGCCGATGCCCTTGATGTCCTCTCCGTTGGAGCGGTGGACAGCATCAACCTGCTTGCAAGCTTCAGTTCAATGGGGCCCTCCTTTGATGCCCGTATCAAACCGGATGTCACAGCCATGGGGAAAGCAAGCGGCATGCAACATAGAAACGGAGGAACAATCCGTTCAAATGGCACCTCTTTCTCTTCACCCGTGATGGCCGGTTCAGTGGCAGCCCTCTGGCAGGCCTTTCCGGAGCTTCCGGCCCGGGAGTTGATTCACAGGATCAGGCAAAGTGGCCACCGTTCAATGAATCCTGATGCAAGCTATGGATTTGGAATTCCGAATATGCTCCGCGCCTATTATACCCTTACCCGTGTGACTGAACGATTCCTTACCGGCAGGATGGAGGTCTGGCCCAATCCTGCCAGGGAGCATATCACGATCCGAATTCCTGAATCAGGAGAACAGCAGGTACGCATTTATGACCTGAATGGCAGAGTTGCCTGCTCCCTGCAGATGCAGTTGCCCGGGGAGATGGAACTGCCTCCAGGTCTGGTCAGTGGAATCTATATCATTGAAATCCGTACAACAGGGAATATCTATCGTAGCCGCTTACTCAAACAGTAATGCCTGAGGAAAATCGCACATTATCGGAGCTGCTGGGGCAGGTGAAAGGGGCACTAGAAAAAGGGCTTCCGGACCAATACTGGGTCGTCGCAGAGATCATGGAGCTGCGTGAGAATCGACACTGCTACCTGGAACTCATAGAAAAAAGTGAGGAGAACGACTCCCTCCTGGCAAAGGTCAGGGCTACCATCTGGGCTTCCCGGTACGGCATGTTACGCCCCTTTTTCGAAGCTTCAACGGGGACCCGCTTAAAAAGCGGGATCAAGATTCTTTGTAAGGCCTCTGTGGAGTTTCATGCCCAGTACGGACTGAGCCTGAACATCACCGATATTGATCCTTCCTATACCCTTGGGGATCTTGCCCGGAAGAAGCAGGAGGTGATCCAGCGCCTCCGGAAAGAGGGCGTGTTTGATATGAACAGGGAATTGCCCTTCCCTCTCGTTCCCCAGCACATCGCTGTAATCTCTTCCCAAACAGCAGCAGGTTATGGCGACTTTATGGAAACCATTCAGAATAACAGGCATGGATTTTACTTTCATGCCACCTTGTTTCCAGCAGTAATGCAGGGAGATGAGGCCCCACTTTCCATCACTTCAGCCATGGAGGAGATCTATGAATCGGATTCCGACTTCGATTGTGTGGTTCTCATCAGAGGTGGCGGGTCCAAAGCCGATCTGGAAAGTTTCAATCATTACGACCTGTCCTATTTCATAACCCAGTTTCCACTTCCGGTAATCACCGGCATCGGTCACGAAAGAGATGAATCGGTGGCAGATATGGTGGCGCACAAGGGCTTAAAAACACCCACTGCAGTGGCAGAATTTCTGGTGGATCAGTTGCTGGCTTTTGAGTTCCAGCTTTCCGCCATGCTGGACCGGCTCTCCACTTCGGTAAGAATGCGGGTACAGGGCGATCTTTCCAGGCTGGAGAGGTACGGAAGGGATATGATGCACCTGAGCAAGGCATTACTTTTCCAGCAATCCGAACAAGTCCGTCAAACCGAAGATCGCCTGCGCAGAGAGCTTGCCATGCTATTGGAAAGGAAAGGGGAATATCTTGCCCAGTTAAAAAAAAGAAACGAGCTGGTCGACCCCCGGAATATTCTGCTTAGGGGCTACTCTATGACCCTGCTGGAGGGCAAATCGGTCTCCTCAATCAAAAACATTAAACCTGGGAGCCTCCTGGAAACCAGGCTCTACAAAGGAAGCATTATCAGCAAAGTTGAACACACCTCCCAAAAGAATGACAAAAGCGAAGATTAGTTACAGTGAGGCAGTTGCCGAGATAGAATCCATCCTCCAAAAGATTGAGGAAGCTAAGCTGGATGTGGATGAACTGGCCGAAAAGGTTAAACGGGTTACAGATCTGCTTAAGATCTGCCGGGACAAGCTCCACAATACCGAAACTCAAATCGGCGAGATCCTGGATCAAGAATAGGTCCCAATGCCACCAGGCATTGACATAAGCATAACCACTAACCAATATCCATTAACTACTGCTATATATACCTGGACAATGTATCCAGCAGTTCACTGACCTTTATGGGCTTTGAGAGGTAATCATCGCACCCTGCCTCACGGCTGATCTCCCGTTCGCCCGACATGGCATACGCCGTTTGGGCAATCACGGGCAAAGCGGGACGCTCTTTTTTGATCAGCTTGGTACATTCATACCCATTGATCAGTGGCATATTGATATCCATCAATACCAAATTTAAATCACTGTTTTCTCTGAACATCTCCATGGTCTCCTCCCCGTCTTTGGACCAAAGGATTTCAACACCAGTATCTTTCAAAGATTCAAACAGGAAATAGTAGTTGGAGTGATCATCCTCTGCGATTAATATCTTCTTATCATCCCAGGATCTCAGATTGTTTGAAGGAGCTCTCAGGGCAGCTTCATATTTTAGGGGGACTTCGTTCCTGGGAAGGATGAACCAGAATGTGGCTCCCTCACCCGATATGGAGTCTACCCCAATGGTGCCTCCCAGAATTTCTGTCAGGTTCTTTGAGATCGCCAGGCCAAGTCCGGTCCCGCCATAAATTTTGGTCTTGGTTTCATGGCCCTGCATAAACCGGTCAAAGATCAGCTTCTGTTTTTCCTCTCGTATCCCTATCCCTGAGTCTTTTACATAAAAATATACGCCCTCCGGATTCTCTTCAATTCCAAGGATAATCTCCCCCTTCTCAGTAAATTTAACAGCATTGCTCAACAGGTTTATAAGGATCTGCTTCAGGCGAAACGGATCGGTATAGATGGCCAGTTCATTGAGTGGCCACTTCCAGTCCAGCCTGATGGATACACCCTCTTTCCCGGCCCGCTTAATGTTCTGAATATACATCAGATGGAGCTCCTTAAAAAGTTCCCTGATAAAGCACTCTGAAATGTGAACATTGACCTGTCCGGCTTCGATCTTTGCAATGTCGATAATGTCATCAATCAGTCGCATCAGGTCATCGGCCCCCTGGTTAATCTGAGCAATGAAATCCCGCCGTTCATCTGGTTTTAACTGCTCATCTGACAGCAGATCCGAGAATCCTACTATGGCATTCATGGGAGTTCTGATCTCATGGGACATATTGGAGAGGAAAGCGGTTTTCAATCGATCGGACTCCTCAGCTTTATACTTGGCCTCCAATACCTTACGCTCTGCCTCCTTCCGTTCGGAGATGTTTTTAAGGATGAGCACCATGGATTCGGGTTTCCCTCCAGAGTCGTAAATGGCACCGGTGGAGACCTCCGCATCAAATGTAATTCCGTCCGGACGAACCACCTGGTACTCCAGGTTTTTCAAATAACCCTTCTTCCAGGTGTCTGAAAAATTGTTGATGGACGACCGCCAGTGTACCCTGTTTATGAACCTGAAGATTTTCTGTCCGTAAACAATGTCAGCCTTCACGTTGAAAGCTTCCAGGAATGCACTATTAAAATCGAGAATACATGCATTAGGATCCACCACTATCATGGGATCGGGCGAAGATTCAAAAACACGTCGCTGTCGGTCCTGGTTCGATCTGAGCCGGTCCTGGTGCCTTCGCCTGTCTATTGCCAGTGCAATCTGGCCGCTGGCAAATTCCAATAATTCGGCATCTGATTGGGTATAGACAATCTCTTCAGAATAGGACTGAATTGCAAATACACCGATAGTTTTACCCTCATGCTTCAAGGGTACACCCAGCCAGCTCACGCAGGGTGCGCCCACTGGTTCTATTTCACCCTGCTGGGTCAGCTCCTTCTCCCGTTCAATATCTACCAGCTGTGCTTCCCCGGTCCTGATCACAAAACTGGTCATTGTCTTTCTGGCCGGAAATTCGGTAAATGCATCTTTCTCATCTTCCATAAAGGGAAGCGTAAGGGTATCAGATTCCTCGTTGTAGAGGGCCAGAAAACAGTTAGTTGTATCCACCACCCTGCCCAGAGACTCCCTGATTATTACGTACAGTTCATCCAGGCTGTGGGTACTGTTTACCGCATTGGAAATATCAAAGAGCACCTGTCTGACCAACTCGCCCTTCTTTCGTTCATTTATATCCTCATGAATCCCCGTGAGACGAGTGGTATTGCCATCCGCATCTACGCTAACCACGTTCCCCTGACTTCTTATCCACACAAAGGATCCATTCTTATGCTTCAATCGAAATTCAATATCGAAGTTACCCTCCCGGTTTTTTATTACCTCCTGAACGGTGTTGTAGGACATATCCTTGTCATCAGGATGTTGCAGGGAGATCCATGTTTCCAGTTCCTGAGGAAGTTCGTCAGGTCCATATCCAAGCATGGAGAACCAGATAGGAGAAAGGTACACCTCATCATTGACCAGGTTCCAGTCCCATAGGCCCAGGTTTGCACCCGAAAGGGCCAGGTTCAGTCTCTCCTCACTACGCCTGAGTGCATCCTCCGACATCATTGTGTCAGTAATATCCCGGGCAACTCCAATGACAGAATTTATTGCTTTAGAGGTGCCGGTTTCCGGATAGAGTCTCCACTCAATAGTATTTTTTTGACCGGCCAACTCTATATCAAATACAATGGTTTGAGATTTCCCGGTCCTGAACACATCATCAAGCGCCTTCTCCCAAAGGTCCACCAGCTCTTCAGGAAAAATTCCCATTTCGCGGTGACTTTTATTTAAAAACATTTCTATAGGGATGCCATTGGGCGGAGACTCCACAGCACTATTTACATAGAGGTGCCTGTGATCCCTGTCAAAATGCATAATCACATCAGGAGAATTTTCGGCCAGTGCCCTGAAATGCTCCTGCGACTCGGTCAATGATCTTTCCAGATTCTTCTGCGCGTCAATATTCCTGGTTACCAGTAAAATATATGGTCTGTTGTCGAATTGCACAACAGAAATTGAATTGAGAGTCCAGAATCTCTCACCTGCTTTATTAATACTTCTCCATTCGAATGTAACCGCTTCTCCTGCAGCTGCTTCTTTCAGATATTCTCTGCCACGATCGACACTGTATCCCTCATCGGCTGCAGAGAAGAGACTCAGATCCAGCGATTTCATATCCGCTTCCCTTAGCCCGAACATCTCAAGAACCCGTGGATTGAAATCAGTAATCTCCCGCGACTCGAAATCAAACAGAAGAATGCCGTCATGAACCGATTTGAAGATCGACATATACCGGTCCCGCGACTCTTTCAAAGCCTGTTCTGCTTCCTTCCTCTTTTTAATAACATTGGCATACTTCTGCGAGGAGTAGACTGAGGGAATCAATTTATATAGCTGCTCCTTCTGTACGAAATCCCATACACCGGTCTTAAGAGTGTCAGCTGCCTTTCTGGCATTCTTTTCCCCCACCATGTAGATAAGTGGAATTTCAGACAAATAGGGGGCCATCTCCTCCTCGATCATCGTACGCTGATGATCGGGCAGGTCAAAATCAGAGATGATCAGATCGGGAGGATCTTCGAGCAATCTCTTCTTTACCTGTTCACGCTCTTTACAGTGGCTGTGATGCACATCAAATTTACCCTTTTTCAGGGTAGCCAAGACATCATCGGTCAGCAAAGGGTCCAGGTACCAAAAACAGGTACTTAATTTCAGGCCGGCCATCAGCTTAGGTTCATTCCATGGTTAATGATCGAAAAATAGATAAAATTCTTGAAACTCCATGATTCATAATGCACTGTTATTACGTATTAGATTGTATTTTTGTTGCAGTTTTAGCATCATGAATCTCTCGAAACATTTACACCATAAAGTTTTTCAGATCATTGCAGCGCTCGCAGCAAAAGAACAGATCCCTTCCTATGTGATCGGCGGGTTTGTTCGGGATCTGCTTCTTGAAGGTGCTGGCAACACTCCTAAAGACATTGATATTGTGGTGGTTGGGAGTGGAATTGAGATGGCAGAAAAGGTTAAGCAAGCCATTGGGGAAGAGGTCCCCCTCAGCATCTTTAGAAATTTTGGAACAGCCATGATAAAATGGGGAGATACAGAAATTGAGTTTGTGGGTGCCAGGAAGGAATCCTACAGGCGAGACTCACGCAAGCCCCTGGTGGAGAATGGTAGCCTGGAAGATGATCAGAACCGGCGTGACTTCACCATCAATGCACTGGCCATCTCCCTGAATCCAAATGATTTCGGTGACTTGCTGGATCCCTTTGGAGGGGTCAAGCACCTGGAGGAGAAGCTTATTACCACACCCCTTGAGCCGGGCTCTACCTTCTCGGACGATCCCCTGAGAATGCTGCGGGGTATCCGTTTTGCCACCAGGCTCGGATTCACCATCGAAGCAGGTACACTGGATGCCATCCATGAACACCGCCAGCGAATCGGGATCGTATCGCAGGAACGGATAAGCGATGAACTCAATAAGATTATTGAGGCAAAACAGCCGGGTAAAGGCTTTCTGCTGTTGGATCAAACCGGCTTACTTGAGATTATTTTTCCTGAACTTCACCAGATGAAAGGTGTGGAAGAGGTGAACACTATGCTTCATAAAGATAATTTTCTTCACACCCTGGAGGTACTTGATAACATCGCTCTGAAGACAGACGACCTGTGGCTCAGGTGGGCCGCATTGCTCCACGATATCGCCAAACCCCGGACCAGGAAGTTTGAACCTGATACGGGCTGGACTTTCCATGCACATGAGTTTATCGGGGCCAAAATGATCCCGGGGATTTTCAGAAGGATGAAACTTCCACTTAATGAGAAGATGAGATATGTGCAGAAGCTTGTGCAGCTCCACCTTCGCCCAATAGTGCTATCGCAGGATATAGTTACTGATGCGGCTGTAAGGCGGCTGATCTATGATGCAGGAGAGGATCTGGAGGACCTGATGACACTATGCGAAGCAGATATTACCTCCAAGAATCCCCGGACCGTCAAACGGCACCTGAGGAACTTCCAGGTGGTAAGGGAAAAGATCCATGAACTGGAGGAAAGGGATTCCATCCGAAATTTCCAGCCACCCATCTCAGGCGATGATATTCAGAAAGTATTCGGAATCCCGCCTTCACGTCCGGTGGGATTGATTAAAAATGCCATAAAAGAGGCCATCCTGGATGGTGAGATCCCCAACAATTTTGTAGCTGCCCGCCAGCGGATGCTGGAGGAGGGTAAGGCATTGGGACTCACTGTTCACCAGGAACTGAAAAGAGAGAAGGAGTGAGATCTATCACCAGGGGCAGGTGATCGCTGATCCCTCCACTGTATTGAAATCCCTCATAAGTTCGTAAGGGTTTTCTTCCCCCAAACTGCAAATCTTCAGTCAATAAGGCAGGTAGTTGTAAGGTGCTGACACGAATGGAGCCATGTGCCATTGATTGCAGTACAAGGACCTGGTCAATGGGGCTCCATCTGCCCTTGTATTTATAGGTTCCGCTCCCATTCTCAGGAAGCAGTACTGAGAGGGAATCACCTCCAAACCTGGCATCTCTTAAAGCCTCCATGGCATAGCCTTCATAGGTCTCATTGAAATCCCCGGCAGTCATGATCAACCCCCGCTGCCTCGCCGCATATACAGAATCCATAAACTGCACCAGTTGTTCGGTCTGGCAACTCCTCAGGAAAGCCGTTGCACCTGCACCACCATATTTGGAGAGCAGATGTACCAGGAAGAGATCCAGAGTATCAGCTCCCCAGGCCAGACTAATATGCATAAAATCCCTGGTCTCAGAAACAGGAAGAGTAAATGGAAGGGTCTCCCATCTAACAGACTCGAAGCTCCCCAGGCGGATCAGGCAGGCCACATCCATTCCCCGGTGGTCATGGCTCTCCCTGTGGAGGTAGCTGTAATGGTAAGGGGCCAGAATTGGATGAGCGCACAATTCCTCCAGGACCAGGGCATTCTCCACCTCGCACAGGCCTACCAGTTCGGGTGCATCTCCACGTCCTATTGCAATGATAACCTTGGCCAGTGCAGTGAGTTTATCCCGGTACCTGGACCAGGTCCAGTGACGTAGTCCCTGGGGTGTAAACTCATCATCGCCTGCAGTAGAATCATTGTCGGGATAAAACAGGTTTTCAACATTGTACCAGACCAGGCAGCAAGATCCCCGGGCCATTGTTTGGGCCGGTAGTTCCATGGCGCAGTAAAATAAAAGCAGAAACAGGAGTCCTGCATCAGACAGCTTCATATGGATTTGATATACCTTAGGGCCCTGGATCAGCCAGCCCCGCCAATCCATTCATAGGCTCCCATATCTGGAGCTGCATCATCCAGCCTGCTGTTTCCGTTCAGGTCCAGGGGAAACTCTGTAGCATGGGCAGGTAGTCCTGCATCGATGGCAGGTGACAGGCTGTCCAGCTCATAGACCACTGGAATGGAATCGAACAGGGGATCTTCATTGTTGATGATATTTGTGAAGAGCGGATCATCCAGGTAAGAGAGGCTATCCTCATGAATGCGTGTCAGACAGTAGTCGAACTGGTAGCTGAGTTGCAGATTGTTATAGCTGTCAATCAAAAGCTCCATGGCATGCGAACCGTAAATGATGGAGTTAAGGAATGCTGCATTTTCAAATACACCATCTACATAAAGCAAGGGTATGCCATCCTCATCATTGGTAACAAAATAGTCCATGAGCAATAAAGCAGGCAATGTTCTGTTGGAGAAACCGTTTGGCCAGTAGTTGGCAAAGGTGCAGTGGGTGAACATGTAATTGCCACTGTGAATCAAAGCTACACTACTGCTTCCGCAGTCACCCACAACCAGGTTGCTCCCGCTAACAGCAGCATTCAATGCATAGATCCCACTGAAGCTCATGCGGTTGATAATGGTAGAACTTATCTCCAGGTCGGGCATCAATCCCGACTCAGGCGAAGCGGTGATCTGCACTCCAATGGTGCCGTTATGAATCTCTGTATGCGTGATCCGGTTGCTGTGACTGCTCCCCGAAAGGTAGATCCGATCCCACTGACCAGGTATATGGTCATAAAACTCTTCCAGCCTATCCCCCCCAAACCACACAGGCTCCTCCTGGCTGCCATTCACCTGTAAAGATCCGGCAATATAAATGATTGCATCCTTATGCAGGTAAACCTGCACACCCGGATCAATGGTCAGCGAGGCCAGAGAGTCCACATAGAGAAAATCGATTATCAGGTAGGGTTTATCAGCCGGCCAGGTGGTATTTTGGTCAATGATCCCTCCTTCTATCATATGCACATCCTGTCCCCAGGCCACCAGGTCCACATCCTGGATATTTCCATTGGCCTCGAAGACAATGGAATCCTGGATACGCAGGATCTCATCAGAACTATTGGGATCAAGCGTAGCCTCCACAAAAATATACATGCTGTCGTGGGGAGCAAGTTCAAGATCGGAAAAACGCATTCCCGATGCTCCGTCCACATTGATCCTGAATACCGAAAATGCTCCACCGGCAAGACTGATCTCATCGATCATGATAAACTGCTTGTGGGGATTTTTCACCTTGAATGCTTCGGTTGTTGTACCGATGGTGGTAAAGACCGTGTCAAAAAAGAGGGTATCCAGTGTGAATTCCAGCCGTGCATCGCTGTCCTCAACGAAATTTCGCTCCGGCTGACATGAAAAAAAGAAAGCCGCCGGAATCAGGACCAACAATAGAAAGCTGCGAATACCCATTTAACTGTTTTGTTCTTAACGCAAAAATGGGGAAAATAATATGAGAATGCTATTTTTGTTGCAAACCTATGACCATGCGCACAAGTTTAAGCCTTTCAGCAGCCATACTTTTGATCATGCTTTCTTGCAATGCTCAGAAGAAACACGCCGATCTGATATTAACCAATGGGAAAGTCTATACAGTGGACAAGGAGTTCGGTACAGCCGAAGCCATCGCCATAAAGGACCACCGGATTATTGCGGTTGGCAGTTCCCGGGAGATTGCAAAAGGATATGTTGCAGATGAGTTACGCAACCTGGAAGGAGCATTTGTATACCCGGGCTGGATCGATGCACACTGCCACTTTTTCGGTTACGGAATGAACCTGAATGCTGTGGATGTGGCAGGAACAGAATCTGTGGATGAGATTATTGAAGTATTAAAGGCCTTCCGTGAGAAGAACCCGGGAGCCTGGATCACAGGAAGAGGCTGGGACCAGAATGACTGGGAAGTGAAGGAATTTCCCGATAAAACAATGCTGGATAAGCACTTCCCCAAGACACCCATTCTGCTGAGACGAATAGACGGACATGCTGCCTGGGCCAATTCCCTGGCACTGGAGATGGCCGGTGTTACAGCCGATTCGAAAGTGGGTGGTGGTAGAGTCATGCTTAGCAAGGGGGAACCCAACGGGATCCTGGTGGACAATGCCATTGGCCTGGTGGCAAGAAAAGTTCCTCCTGCAACAGAAGCAGATATGATCAATGCACTCCAGCAGGCCGAAAAGAATTGTTTTAGCGTGGGACTCACCTCGGTGCAGGATGCGGGAATATCCAAACAGGTAGTTGAGCTGATCGATTCGCTGCACCGGGCAGGTTCACTGAAGATTCGAATGAATACCTGGTTAAGTCCGTCTGAAGCGAACTTCACCCACTTTGTGGAAAAAGGCCCTTACCAGAGCGCCCACCTCTCAATAAATACCGTCAAACTATTTACCGACGGAGCCCTGGGATCAAGAGGTGCCCGAATGATCGAGCCCTATTCGGACGATCCCGGTAACCTGGGTCTCTTTGTCACCCCGCTTGAAATGCTTGAAAAGCTTTGCAGGAGGGCGTATCAAAACAATTTTGCAGTGGCCACCCATTGTATTGGAGATGCGGCCAATCGTGAAACCCTCAAGATATATGCGGATATCCTGGGTGGGGAAAACGATCGCCGCTGGCGCATCGAGCATGCTCAGATCATTCACCCCGATGACTTTCACTATTTCGGTGATTATGACATTATCCCCTCTGTTCAGACCACCCATGCCACTTCAGATATGTACTGGGCGGAAGACCGTGTGGGAAGTGAACGCATGAAGGGTGCCTATGCTTTCAGGCAACTGCTGGAACAAAACGGCTGGTTGCCCAATGGAAGTGATTTCCCGGTGGAACAGATCAATCCCCTCTTCGGTTTTTATGCCGCTGTGGTTCGCAAGGACCATGCAGGTTTTCCTGAGGGAGGATTTCAGCCCGAAAATGCTATCAGCAGGGAACAGGCACTGAAGGCCATGACCATCTGGGCAGCCCGGTCGGGTAAGGAAGAGGATCTGAAGGGAAGTATCGAAGTGGGCAAGCTGGCCGACCTGGTAATCACCTCCACCGACCTGATGAGTGCACCGGATGAAGCACTATTCGGAATAAAAGTGCAATCCACCTATTCCGGGGGAGAGCTGGTTTATGAAGCCGGGACTGAGTAAATCAACGTAGTATTACATTGATCCCAAGTGCCACAATACCCCAGCTCAGGTCCGAAACAGGGAGATTGTATTCGGCATAAAGGAACATCATCTCGTTCAGTATATACCCTACATTTAAAGGAATCCAGAACCTGGGATTTATATCCTCTGCAAAACTCAGATCCATATCCAGACCGACGGAGAAGCTAAATTCGTAACGGGGTGAATAAGTATAAAATCCTGAGAGATCGAAGCCGAACACGTCCCAATAATGCAGTCCGGCGATGGCGGAAACATAGCTCTTACGGGTTTCATAAATCAGGTACTGAGCATCAATCCCAATATAGTCGGCACCGTTGAAAAAATACATATAACGGGCATTCACATCCAGTGAATAGAGAATCCCATACCCTCCGTTCAATGCAACAGAAGCTCCGCCTGCATCAAACACGACCACATCCCTGTCAATGTGGTAGGCAGGGCTCAGACCCACGCTCCATGCCCTTTGAGGAAGTGTTTTGGGAAAGTTAACCACCTGGGCATACAGGGTAAGAGAGGTGGAAAATAAGATCAAAAAAAGAAGTCTTTTCATTGGGACAGGATTAGTAGTTGTCACAAAAATAAGACTTCTACCCAAATGACCTAAAATAGAATATCCCTGCCCATATAGAAATCCAGTATGCTGGAATAAAATATAAGTACGAACTTGGAAGATATCATTTCAGAGGTGGACTCATAAAGCAGGTTGCGTGCCTCCTGCATCTCCAGCGCGGTACCGGTACCCACACGGAACCTTTCATCCGCAAACCTGGAGGCCTCATCACTGTTGGCCACCGACTCC
>DAOWFP010000034.1 GCA_030637895.1 Bacteroidota bacterium
AACCGGGCATAATCTTTTTTACCCTGGCCAGGTAGATATCTCCTACCGAAAAACGCTGCTTAAGCGATGATTCATTTAATTCAACGAGCTTACCATCTTCAAGTAGTGCAATTGAAACCCTCTCTTTGGTCGAGTTGATTACCAGTTCACTGCTCACAATATCCGCATTTTCGAAGATTAAGCTATTTATTAAACAGAAATAAACCTAAAGCCCACTTCAGGTGCTTTAGGTTTAGTTCATTAAAGAGGTTGAGAAAACTATTTCCTCTTCTTGTGTCTGTTCTTCCTCAAACGCCTCTTGCGTTTGTGGGTAGCCATCTTATGTCTTTTTCTTTTCTTTCCGCTTGGCATCTTACTAAAATTTTACTTCACGTTGGTCTTCACCTTGCTAACAAAAGTTTTAGCTGGCTTGAAAGCTGGAATAGAATGCTCAGGAATAATGATGGTAGTATTCTTAGAAATGTTACGGGCAGTTTTCTTGGCCCTCTTCTTCACGATGAAACTTCCAAATCCTCTCAGATAGACATTTTTGTTGTTGCTAAGTGAGTCCTTTACTGTCTCCATGAAAGCTTCTACAGTTTTCTGGACAGTTACCTTTTCTATTCCCGTGCTCTTAGAAATCTCGTTTACGATATCCGCTTTAGTCATTTTAAAAAACCTTTAATTATCAATGATTTACAATAGTTCCTTACTAGAGGTGTGCAAATATAAATACTTTTGCGTGAATATGAAATTGATTTTGATTAATTTTTAATTTAGTACCCTAAATATAAGAACATTATAAATAAGGAGGCGACGAAGATAATGAAATTTGGCGAAACCTTTAGCTCAACGAAGTTAATTATTCATGGGTGGTATGAAAAAAACCTCAGGGACCTCCCCATGAGGCAAACCCGCGATCCATACCACACCTGGGTGGCCGAGGTGATTCTGCAACAAACACGTATGGATCAGGGGCTTCCTTACCTCCTGAACTTCCTCAATTCTTTTCCTGATGTAAGCTCCCTGGCTTCAGCCAGTGAGGACGAGGTGCTCAGACTGTGGCAGGGACTCGGTTATTACAGCCGTGCACGCAATATGCATGCTTCGGCCAGGTATGTGCTTGAACACCTGGGTGGAGAAATGCCCGATAATTACGAGGGACTGCTTAAGCTGAAAGGGGTGGGGAAATATACTGCGGCAGCCATTGCCTCCTGGTGCTACGGGGAAGCCTGCGCGGCTGTAGATGGAAATGTCTCAAGGGTCATTGCCCGTCTCTTTGGGATCGAGGATGCCATCAATACTCCTTCCGGAGAGAAGCAGGTACTTGCTCTGGCCAATGAGCTGCTCGATCCTTCCGATCCAGGCAGGCACAATCAGGCCATGATCGAATTTGGTGCCCTGCTCTGCGTGCCCCTTTCTCCCCGCTGCGGCGACTGCCCCTTGCGGGAGCACTGCGAAGCCTACAATCACGACCTTGTGGACCGGATTCCAGTGAAGATCAAAAATAAAAAACCGGTGGATCGATGGTTTTATTATTATATGATTAACTCAGGTGGGGAGACGATCCTGATCCAACGAGGAGAAAAAGATATCTGGGCAGGCCTCTATGAGTTACCCATGATAGAATCTAAAGGTCCCCTCGGGGATGAGGAGATTGTGAAGAAGAATCTGCCCCTGATTCTGCAGGAAAATAAAAATGCTTATAGCCCAAAACAAACGAGTATCGGCTTACTCTCAGAACCGATTCGGCACCAGTTAAGCCACCAGACCATCCACGCCAGGTTCCTGTTGGTGGAGACCGACCATCTGCCCTCCCCCCTGCCAGAAAAATGGCAGCAGGTACCATTAGATCAACTGGACCATTATGCCATGCCGAGACTTATTCACAGGTACCTTGAATCAGTCAAAATTTAGTATCTTTGAAACTCCAATCAAATATTATATATGTCTGTAAACAAAGTAATCCTTGTTGGAAATGTGGGCAAAGACCCCGAAACGAGGTACCTCGATGAATCAACCGCCATTACGAAATTCCCCATGGCCACCAGTGAGACCTATAAAAACAAGTCTGGGGAGCGTGTCTCCAACACTGAATGGCACAACATAGTGTTGTGGAGGGGACTGGCCCAGGTGGCAGAAAAGTACGTGAAGAAAGGTACACAGATATACATTGAAGGACGGATTAAAACCCGCTCCTACGATGATGCCGACGGGAACAAGAAATACATTACAGAGATCGTAGGCGACCAGATGCAATTGCTGGGAAGACGTCCCGACGATGGAGAGGGCGGACAAGCCCAGCAGAGTCAGCCAGTACAGAAGCAGGCACCTGTGCAAAACCAGAATCCCGTACAAAACCAGAGTCCCGTACAAAACCAGAGTCCCGTTCAGAAGCCGAGTCCCGCTGAGGGCGAGGCCCCTGCGAAAGATCCTTTTGATGGCGGAGACAACGGACCGGACGATCTCCCGTTCTGATCATTGTTTAACCTTTAACTCCAGGTTTGGAACCGGCGTTTTTAATCATTTTACAACAGAGTATGCTGATGCCTCTTACTTCAGGGGCGATTATTGGCATGGTGGTGGTGACCATTCTGCTGTTCTTTTCGGCCATGATCTCCGGTTCGGAAGTGGCCTATTTTAGTCTGGGCCCAGGCCACCTCAGTGAGCTGAAGGAGCACCCCAACCGCAGGGAGATTATGGTACTTAAGCTGCTGGACAAACCAGAAAGGCTTCTTGCCAACATCCTGATTACCAATAATTTTATAAATGTTGGCATTGTTATCATTGCCTCCTATGTTACCAATGACATTTTTGACTTTAACCATGCTCCCCTGCTTGGATTTCTGATCACGGTTATTGTGATCACCTTTCTCCTCCTGCTCTTTGGGGAGATCATGCCCAAGGTCTATGCCAATCGCTTTGCACCGAAGTTTGCCAGACGGATGGCCGTTCCCCTGGTGATTCTTGACAAACTGTTTCAACCCCTGATCTTTATCCTGATCAGGTCGACCGGACTGGTCAACCGGAGACTGGCAAAGAAGGTGAAGAACATCTCCATGGACGACCTGTCGGAGGCACTGGACCTGGCCACCGATGTGGTGGAGGATGAAAAGGAGATGCTGGAAGGGATCGTGCGCTTCAGCAACCTGGAGGTAAGTGAGATAATGAAACCGCGTACAGATGTGGTTGCTGTGGACATCGAGACTGATCTGGCCACTCTGACCAGGGTGATTATCAACTCTGGCTTCTCCCGGATACCTGTCTATGAAGAAACCTTTGATCACCTGAAAGGGATCCTCTATGTGAAGGACCTCCTGCCCCATATCAACCAAAAAAACAAGTTCAACTGGCAGAAGCTGATCCGGGAACCCTTCTTTGTGCCCGAAACCAAAAAGATTAATGACCTGCTAAAAGAGTTCCAGGAGAAGAAGATCCACCTGGCCATAGCGGTAGATGAATACGGCGGCACGGAAGGAATTGTCACCATGGAGGATATCCTGGAAGAGGTGGTGGGTGAAATTACCGATGAGTCGGACGAGGCTGAAGAGTTTTACAGGATCATTGATGATCGGACCTATGCTTTTGATGGGAAAACACTGCTGAACGATTTTTACAAAGTGACCGAAGTGGATGATGAGCTCTTCGATGAGGTGAAAGGAGATGCAGAGACGGTTGCCGGACTGCTCCTGGAGTTAAAAGGCGGATTCCCACGGATGAATGATGTAATGTTATGCAAGGGGATCGAATTTACTGTACTGGCCATGAACAAACGCAGGATCAAAGAAGTGAAGGTATTTCTCAAAAAACCGGAACAGAAAGAATGAGTGCGAAATATAGAAATAGCGGACTTTGGCTCGCCCTGCTTACCGTGGCTTTGCTCCTCCTGAGCTCCTCTTGCAAGGACTCCTACACCCCGAAGCCAACAGGTTACCTGAAAATTTCCTATCCTGAAAAAGCATATGTTATTTACAGCGATCAGGAGTTTTACCAGTTCGAGATCCCCGCCTATGCCGTGGTGGAGATTGACAGCGGCCCCAGAAGCGAGGATGGATGGATCAATGTATCCGTTCCGCAACTCAACGGGAAGATTCACCTTAGTTACAAGGCTGTGGACGATCAACTCAATGCCCTGATTACCGATTGCCGGGAGCTGGTCTACAAACATACCGTAAAAGCGCATGGGATCGAGGAGACACCCTTTATTCACAGAGAGCAAAAGAGGTTCGGGATGGTATACGATCTTAAAGGGGATGTGGCTTCGGCGGTCCAGTTCTTCATTACCGACAGCACTGATCACTTCCTGAGAGGCTCGCTATATTTTAACACTCAGCCAAATCGCGATTCCTTGAACCCGGTTATTGATTTTCTGAGGGAGGATATCATTCATATGATCGAAACCACCCAGTGGAAGTATTAATCAATTTTGTTTATCTTAGTCACCCCTCACAGGGGATCTAATTGAGATATAGTGGGAGTATTTTTGAAAACAGAAATATTACCGGAATGCCATTTAGGTGTGTGGGAGATTACAGAGGATTTTGATACCCTCTACGGCATGGTCAACCTGGTTGCGGTGGAGAAAACAAAACTCGACAGCTTCAAAAACATCAGCAGAAAGGTTGAATGGCTCAGCGTCCGGGCTCTGGTGAAAACCATGCTGGGTAAGGATACCCGCATTCTTTACAATGCGGAGAACAAGCCTTTCGTAAGGGGCAATACTCATAATATCTCTATCTCCCACTCCAACAACCTCACTGCCGTAATGATCAGCAAAGATAAACGCGTGGGGATCGACCTGGAGTTTATGTCAGGAAAGATCAGCAAGGTGGCCAATAAGTTTATCAACGAACGGGAGAATATCATCAGCGATCCTGAGCTTTCAAAGTTTCACCTCTACCTGCACTGGTGCGCCAAAGAGGCCCTCTATAAGATTTGCGACAAGCAGGATATCAATTTCAGGGACGGCATTACCATTGCTCCCTTTCATCCGGACGAGGAGCACGGACATATGGAAGGGAATGTAATCAACGGAAACGGTGAGGAGAGTTTTGAAATGGAGTATCTGCAACACGATAATTACGCGCTGGTATGGTGCGTCAAGAAATGAACACCTTCTACGAACAGCTTAAGGACAGAAGCAAAAAACGCATTGCACTCCTGGTGGACCCGGATGGCTACGATGACAAGAGCCTGGAGGAGCTGATTGGATATATCAATCTTTATCCGCCCGACCTTCTGCTGGTGGGTGGTAGCATTCTTTTCAAACCCATTGAAATCACCATCACCGCCCTGAAGCTGGGCACCAGGCTACCGGTCTTTATTTTTCCAGGCAATATCTATCAACTTTCAGACCGGGCAGACGGGATCCTGTTTCTCTCTCTGATCTCCGGACGAAATCCCGAGTTCCTGATTGGAAATCATGTGCTGGCTGCTCCCCACCTGAGTCGTTCCGGAATAGAGGTGATCCCCACCGGATATATGCTGATCGGAAACGGGAAGGCGACCTCCGTGGAGTACATGAGCAACACGAGCCCCATCCCGGGAGATAAACCGGATATCGCTGTGGCCACCGCCATGGCCGGGGAAATGCTGGGTCTAAAGTCTCTCTACCTGGAGGCAGGCAGCGGCGCTTCTCATTCGGTGGAGCCTGACATGATCTGTGCCATCAGAAAAAAAATATCCCTCCCCCTGATGGTGGGCGGAGGCATCCGTTCAGCTGAAACTGCACTGGAACTGTTCAATGCAGGAGCAGATATGCTGGTGGTGGGCAATGCTGTAGAAAAGAACCCGGGCCTTATCAAAACCTTCTTCGACACCCGGAACTCCCTTAATGGTGTAGATGTTTGATGCTATTTGATCAGGTCGGAGATGACCACCCCTGTAGCATTGTCCGGCATGGAAATCTCCAGGAAGGAAGCAATGGATGGAGCAATATCCACTGGTGACACCCTGTAGGGAATGCTCACCCGGTTGATCTTCCATCCATAGAAGATCAGAGGTACATGATTGGTATATCTGAATTCTGCATATACACCTCCTCCCACATTGCTATGCTCCACCCAGCCCGGTGTCAGGTAGAGGATCACATCGCCTGAACGTTTCTGGTAATAAGAATTCTGTATTCGGTGCAAAACCCCATCGGTGAAGTAATTCTGCTGAAGTACATAGGCCTGAAGTGCATTGCTTACCCCGTTCATCTGTACCATGAAGCGGGCTACCCGGTCCTGGACCTCCTCCAGGCTCAGGTTGGAGTCTTCAATGAGCTGGTGATTCAGATAGATCTGCTGGGCGTAATAAAAAGTGACCCATTCGCCCCTGCCATAAATGGCATTCAGGTATGATTTCAGTAGTGAAACACTGGTCCGGTAGTTAAAGAATCCCGAGGGAATGCGACTCTCGGCCAGATAATTGGGATCCACCGCAAGGGCATTTTCTGCTGTCAGGTAGACCAGAACATTCTCCATTCCAAACTGCTCGTCCAAAAAACCAAGCAGGTGGGCAATGTCTTCATCCAGTCGAAGATAGGTATCCTGGGTCTCCACTGACCAGGTGGAGTAATGGTTGGCCAGGTACTTGGTGGTACTAAATCCAATATGGATCATATCGGTCACATCGTGCCGACCAAGCTCTTCGTTCACAATGGTGGCTATGGCCATGTCCTTGGTATAGGTATTTCCCCATGGGGTGGTCATCAGCAAACTATAGTCCTTTCCACCCTTCCCATCCGAACTGAGCCTTGCCAGATCGTAGGGAAAAGTTATCTGTCCGTATAATCCCGTTTCATAAGGATTGTTGTCCAGCATGCTCTCGCTGTATTCGGCAATGGGACGCAGGGTTTCCCAGGTACGATCCAGGTAGAGGTCACGATAGTTCTTTTCATTAAATTCATTTACCCAGCCAGGCAGCGAATCCATGTAGTAAGAGCTGGTAATCCAGGAAGCCCTCGCTGGATCGAGCCAATAGGCTGCCGAGGCAGTATGTCCGGCCATCAGCACCGCTGCGTTGGGGTCCATGGATACACCTATGGAACGTGACTTAAAACGGCTCTTCACCCTCATCTCATCGGAAAGTGTACGGCTATGCAGGGCCCAGGGAGAGTAGGTGCCAGATCCGTAGGAACCTCCCACGGTGGACTGATCCTGGTCCTCTATGCTATTGACTATCTCGTTGGTGATGCGCCTGTACCAGTAGTCAGATACAATGCCGTGTTCGCTGGGTCTGGTACCTGTTGCAATGGAGGCGAAACCCACCGAGGGATCAGTGAGCAGGTAGTTATAGCGGGCATTCTTGCAGTTTGCCCCCGAGGTGGCCATCTTCCGGAATCCCCCATCGGAGAATTTATCCCAGTAAACCGACAGGTAATCGTACTGCATCCCCGATACCGTGATTGCCACAATTAATTTTGGCTTCAGGGGAGGGATCTTCTGTCCATAAACTGTACCCACTCCAGCTAAAATCAGTAGCACCAATATAAACCCACTCAAGCTATTCCTACTCATATCCTCTTTTCCTCTTATAACGTGCTTCATAAAACTTTAATATCCAGGCTCAGCAATGCGCATACCTGCTTGTAGACATTCTCGCCGGTGAATCCCAGTTTTTCATCCAGAACCTTGTAAGGTGCCGAATGGCCGAAACTCTCCAGGCCAAATACCTTTCCATGTTCCCCTACCAGGCCCTGAAGGGTCACTGGCAATCCGGCGGTCAGACCAAATACAGGAATCCCTGAAGGGATCACCTCCGCCTGGTAGCCTTCGGGCTGATCCCGGAACAATCCTTCCGAAATTACCGATACAACCCTTACCTTCAATCCTTTCTTCTCTTCCAGAAGCGGGCTTCCATCCAACAAAGTGGCCACCTCGGATCCGGATGCTACCAGTATTACATCGGGAGCGCCCTTGCAATCACGGGCCACATAGGCCCCTTTCTGTGCCTCCAGGGCATCGGTGAACCTGTCCGACCCGGGAAGGGATGGTACATCGCTTATCCCCTGCCTGGAAAGAATCAATGCTGTGGGAGAACAATCATTCTCCAGCGCCATTTTCCATGCAACAGTGGTCTCCTGCGCATCGGCGGGACGAAGCACCAGCATGGAGCGTTTGCCCTGGTGATTTCTCAAGTGTTCCAACAACCTGATCTGCGCCTCCTGCTCCACCGGCTGGTGGGTAGGACCATCCTCACCTACCCGGAAGGCATCGTGAGTCCATACATATTTCACTGGCAGCTGCATCAGTGCAGCCATTCTGGCAGCGGGCTTCATATAATCGCTGAACACGAAGAAGGTACCGATCACCGGGATTACGCCTCCATGCAGGGCCATGCCATTGGCAATGGAGGCCATGGTCAGTTCACTTACACCAGCCTGGAGAAAAGAACCGCTGAAATCGCCCCTGGTAAAGGCCTTAGTGGTTTTCAAATAAGAATCTGTCTTATCACTATTGGAGAGATCGGCCGAAGCTACGATCAGGTTCTCTACTTTCCCGGCCAGGCTGGCCAGAACAGCTCCCGATGCTCCGCGAGTTGGTGCCCCGGCTTTCTGCTCAATGGCGGAAAAATCGATATCCGGTAGTGTTCCCTCCAGGAAACTCTTGTATTTTGCAGCAAGCTTCGGATTTGCCTTTTCCCAGGCTGCCTGCTCAGCTTTACGTATGGCCGCTGCTTTCCTCTTCTCTTCCAGCAGCACCTGATAGGCCTCTCTGACCTCCTCAAAAATCACAAAGGGATTCTCAGGCCTACCTCCCAGGTTTACGAGGGTCTTCTCAAAAGAGGCTCCGGCTGCCGAAAGCGGCATCCCATGCATGGAAGTTTGTCCTTCGAAATTAGTACCATTCTCATCCAGGGCACCTTTACCCATAATGGTTTTCCCAATGATCAGGCTGGGACGCTCTTTCTCCTCAAGTGCTGCTTCCAGGGCCTGGCTTATCTGGACCGGATCGTTGC
>DAOWFP010000028.1 GCA_030637895.1 Bacteroidota bacterium
AAAGTAAAATGACAAACCCAGAACAACCAGTACAAAAAAGACGAACAGGGCAATTGCTAAATATGAAACTCCGTAAATCATACCTCTCCCTCCTTATTCATTTCGTTTTCAATCTTTGTACATCTCCAATTGTAAATCAGCACCATAATTATGGCAAGGACAATTAATCCGAAGCCGTATGTTACAGCAAGGTTGAGATCTGCAAAAACTATAATACTCATTGCTTCATAATTAACTACACCAATGGCTACAAACACTCCATAGACAATCGTATAAAAAATGAACATCCATATGCCAAGCCTTGTTTTTCTTTTCGCTGCATGATCTACACCGAGTTCTACTGCTGGTCCGTGATCCATAGTTTTTTAAATTTTTAGGGATTGATAATCGCGTAATATCTTTATTACTTCATTGTTATGACAAAGAAAGCACTAACAAACATTGACAAATAATAATTGCTAAAATCATTACCAAGGACTGACTAAAAAGATGTTTGTATTTGGTCTTTTATATCCTCGGGTGGAGTATATACTTTTATAGGTACACACCTGGAAAGGCTGATGTGGTAGTGGTTCTGTTTAGGGTTCATTAGTTGGGAATGGGTTTCTTTTGATCAGTGATCAAAGGTTAGGGCTTAGGGATTAGTATAAAATCATAGTGTTAATGGATTAACAATCGGTAAATATAAAAAAAAAGGTTGACCGTATCTGCGGCCAACCCTTTATTCAGGTAAAATATGTTTTAAAATTATATCTCGCTGGATTTAATCATCCCTGGATCCGAACATAATGGCAACACAACCCTCCTCAGGTTCATCCACATTGGCTTCGGGTACGGGCACCTTGACCATGATTTTTAGTTGCTGACTCGATTCCAGATTAAAATCCCATTTCCAGTCATAATCATTCAGGCTATTGTCATACAACACCTTGCCATTCCTTGTGTCAACAACCTTGAACTCTACTTTTTCCAGGTTATTTGCACCGCATACGCCAATCCTGTATTCTCTGTCGGAATAGAAAGTCTTGTAGAGCTCAGCTTCTTCACCCTCGATCAGCAGGGCAGCATGGTAATTCCCGTCATGCTGATAAGGATCCAGACCTGCTTTACAGGTGTTTTTGGCGAACTGTTTGCATTGTGCATTCATTGCCATAGGCAAGGTGATCATGCAAGCAAGCAGAAATATAAAGAGTATGCCTTTCTTAGTCATGGTATATTGTATTAAGATATATAGCTACTTCTTATTTCAATAACTTTAGTTTTCAGCTCAGTGAAAACCCGGTTGGTAATCTTCATGGAAGATTCAGATTTAAGTGTAGTCACGTTGGTTTCAGGATCTTCTACAGCGGTGACCTCACCCTGGTCAATGGTAATCTTATCGAAGATGATCTTGAGTGCCTTCACATCTTCAAGTACTGCCTGGGCATCCTGATCTTCAGGTGAAGATTCAAGAAGGGCGATCATTATATCAAGACTTAGCTTCTGATCCACAATCCGTTCCACCAGTTTGTTGTCATCCAGTTCATTTTCATTCACCAGGCTTGTGGCGATGTACAAACCTTCAACCCAACCTCCAACAAGGACCACAGATGCGGTTCCTTCCAGATCATTCTCCTTGAGGAAGGAGCTTGAGTTCATAAGGGTTTCAGAGATAATGTCAATGATGGCATCCCGGTTATTGATTTGCTCTTCCAGTTGGTTTACAGTTTCTTCGTCAATGGCATCCAGAATATTAAGCCCGTCTGCCATCTCTTTGGCAGCTCCTATATAATCAAGTGTGGCCTGGCTCTGGTCGAAAAGACTGGCGTAACTCAAATCGGTGGAGTAGATTCCCAGATTCAGGGCTTTGCTTTTGGATGTGATGTACTTGGAAGTGTTGGAAACTGGATTCATCAATTCCTCATTATACCTTGCCCCGGCATTTTTTATTAACATGGCAGTCTCCAGAGGGGAGGGGAGAGAATAGAATATCCTCTTAGCTGTATTCAACTGTTCCTGAGATCCAGTGTCAAGAGTACCTGAGGCCTCAAAATCCCCGGAGCCTTCACCTTCAGTCTTCGTTCCACGGTTACATCCGGTCAGGATCAATCCGAGCATGAGGAAGAGAAGAAGGAAGATTCTACCCGATAATAATAGCTTACGGTTCATAGCTTAGTGGTTTTATTTGCAGGGTTGTTTTCCTAGTTAGAAGCATTCGTATAAAGTAAAAATAGTATTTTTCTTTGAAATATATACTTATTTAAAAACCGGTACATTAAGCTTGTTCAAATGTACGTAAAATGTACGCTTAGAGTTTCGATTTCTTATTAACATAGCGACAAAAATCGCGGACTCCACACTCCGTACAGGCGGGCTTTCGTGCTGTGCATATATAGCGGCCATGTAGAATCAGCCAGTGATGAGCCAGCGGAATCTTCTCCTCGGGAATGTATCTGACCAATTGCATTTCAGTCTCATAGGGGGTCTTGGCCCCGGTGCTTAGTCCGATACGGGCCGCTACCCGGAAGACATGTGTGTCAACAGCCATGGCTGGTTTCCGGAAAACCACAGAGAGAATCACATTGGCTGTTTTTCGACCCACTCCTGGTAAAAGCTGCAGCTCTTCCAGCGTATCGGGGACTACGCCCTGGAAGTTCTGAACCAGCATGCGTGCCATTCCTAGCAGGTGTTTTGCCTTGTTGTTGGGGTAGGAGCAGCTTTTAATCAGTTCAAACACCTGTTCCTGCTCAGCTGTCGCCAGGACTTCAACATCAGGAAAGACCTGGAAGAAGGGAGGAGTGATCATATTAACCCTTTTATCGGTGCATTGTGCAGAGAGAATCACTGCCACAATAAGCTCAAAGGGGTCCGTATAATCCAGTTCGGTCTCTGCCACGGGCATAGCCTCCGAAAAATAGTTGATCACCTTTTCAAATCGTTCCGCTTTTTTCATAAGAGCAATATTAATAAAAGATTACTATTGCTCCATACTCCTTACAATTTGTTAGGTCGTTTGCTATTTTGCTAATAAATGTTTACGTTTACATCCGATTATAACACAGATGGCATTTAGAAATTCCGCATATTATTTTTACTTTTTTACCTGCAGATAGCTGGTCGGGATTCTTACATGCATGCGATACCCGGCTATAAAGTCGGGTTTTTTGTTTTAGACCTATGAAGAAGATAGCAATACAGGGAGGATATGGTGCATTCCATGAAATTGCAGCACATCATTATTTTAAAAATGATGAGATTGAGATTCTCCCCAGGAATACATTCAGGGATATGGTGACCACGCTCAAGGACCGGCAGTGCGATTTTGGGATCATGGCCATTGAAAATTCTCTGGCGGGTAGTATCATCCCCAACTACAACCTGATTATAAATAGCAGCATGCACATTACAGGGGAAATCTACCTGAGAATCAAACAGAACCTGGTGGCCATGCCGGGGGTGAAGTTATCGGAACTGCAGGAGGTTTATTCCCATCCCATGGCCATTCTGCAGTGCCAGGCCTTCTTTGATAAGCATGCCCATATCCGCCTCATAGAGAGCATGGATACCGCGCTTAGCGCACAGGAAGTTGCTGATAAAGGAGTCAGGGATCTTGGAGCCATATCCAGCAGGATGGCTGCTGAAAAGTATGGGCTTGAGATTATCTCCGAAAGCATTGAGACCAATAAGATGAACTATACCCGCTTCCTCATCCTTTCAGAGAATGGGATTGTGACTCCTCCGGAAAAGGTTAACAAGGCGTCCATATTCTTTACGGTTGCACATAAGTTTGGTTCACTCTCAAAAATCCTCTCCATTCTTTCCTACTACGAAATCAACCTGGCTAAAATTCAGTCTATGCCAATCGTTGGAAAGGATTGGGAATACATGTTCTTTGTGGATGTGGAAATCAATGATTATAGTATGTATAAGCGATCGCTTGAGGCCATTGGACCATTTACCCCGTCCATTGGTATCCTGGGCGAGTATAGAAAAGGAGAAACAGTAATTGAATAAACGAAAATTATGGTAGTTGATGTAGCGTTGGATCCCATTAACCTGGATGGAGAACTGTTTAGCAAACCGGTTATCATTGCCGGTCCATGCAGTGCAGAGAGCGAGGAGCAGTTGTTAAATACAGCCATTCCTCTGGCCAAAATGGGAATTAAGATTTTTAGGGCGGGAATCTGGAAGCCCCGTACCAGGCCCAACGCTTTTGAAGGTGTAGGTTCTGAAGGGCTCAAATGGATGCAGACCGTTCAAAAGGAGACCGGAATGCTGGTTGCCACAGAGGTGGCCAATGTAAAACATGTGTATGAAGCCTTAAAGTATGGTGTGGATATCATCTGGATTGGTGCCCGAACCTCTGCCAACCCCTTTGCGGTTCAGGATATTGCCGATAGTCTGCGTGGCGTGAATATTCCGGTGATGATTAAAAACCCGGTAAATCCTGATGTGGATCTCTGGATTGGTGCCATTGAAAGGATAAACAATGCTGGCATCAAACAAATGGCGGCCATACACCGGGGTTTTTCAAGTTATGATAAGACCATTTACCGAAATGTGCCCCAGTGGCAGGTTCCCATTGAATTGCGAAGAAGAATTCCAAAGATGCCCATAATAACGGATCCCAGCCATATTTGCGGGAACAGGGAGTTCCTTTATGACATCTCACAGAAAGCGATGGACCTGAACTTTGACGGATTGATTATCGAGACTCATTGCAATCCCGACAAAGCACTAAGCGATGCCAAACAGCAGGTGACACCCGACGGATTGAAACAGATTATCGATCGCCTGGTGTTCAGGGATCCGGAAATCAATGAAGAACTGATGCTGACCCTGGCCGAGTTGCGCGATCAAATTGATAAACTGGACGACCGGATAATCAATCTGTTGGAGGAACGAATGGGAGTTTCCGAGAAGATTGGCGGCTATAAAAAGGATAATAACATTACCATACTTCAGACCAAGCGCTGGGATGATATGTTGAAAACCAGGTTAAATCTTGGGAACAGAAAGGGGCTTAGTGAGGAGTTTATTATTAAATTGTTCCGTTCCATTCACCAGGAGTCTATCAATCACCAGACCAAAGTGATGAATCAAGAGTAGAACTGATGCACCAGCTACAACTGTCCACATCCACGGGAACAACCGAGATTGTTGTTGGAGAGCTCCTCTCCTCACGTCTTCAGCAATTGGAGCTGGAACCGATCTTGCTCATAGATGAAAATGTCCTTGTTCAGCACCACGACCTATTTGAACCCTTCAGAACAGTCATCATACCTTCGGGGGAGTCTCATAAGACCCTTCAAACTGTAGAAGCTCTGTATAGGGAACTGGTGACTCTTGAGGCGGACCGCTCCACTCTAATGGTAGGGGTGGGAGGCGGACTTGCTACGGATATTGCTGGTTTTGTGGCCTCTACCTTTCTGAGGGGGACGCCATTTGGTTTTATCAGCACCACTTTGCTGGGCCAGGTGGATGCCAGTATCGGGGGGAAGAACGGTGTGAACCTGGAAGGCTATAAGAATATGCTTGGAACCATCAGGCAACCCTCTTTTGTCTGGTGTGATCTTTCTTTGCTGAGTACCCTGGATAAGAGGGAGTATGTCTCCGGAATTGCTGAAGTGATTAAATACGGTTTTATCCGGGATTTCAGCTTTATGGAGTACCTGGAAGAGCATATGGACCAGTTGCTGAAGCAGAATCTTGGCGTACTTGAGCATGTGGTATCCACTTCGGCAACCATTAAAGCTGATGTGGTTCAGCAGGATGAAAAGGAAGCTGACCTTCGTAAGATGCTGAACTTCGGACATACCATCGGGCATGCTATTGAGCGTCATAAAGCCATCCTACATGGCGAAGCCGTGGGCATGGGAATGTTACTTGCAGCAAGGCTTTCCCACCTGCAGGGGCTTCTGTCCGCTCCCGAGGTGGATCGTGTGGAGCAAATGCTTCTTTCTGCAGGTCTACCAGCCCAAATGAAACTGGATCCTGAAGAGATCTATCAGAACCTGCGCAAAGACAAAAAGAAGCGTGGTGAAGATGTTCACTTTGTCCTGCTGAAGGGATTAGGGAACACCAGCATCAGACCTTTTCCCCTGACTGAACTAAAATCGATGATCCATGATTTGTGTTAGCGTCGCAAATATGTCGGGATTGTCCGAGGCCCTTGATTCGGGAGCCGGCTTGCTGGAGTTGCGCTTAGATCTGATCGGGGAAAGTCCTTCAAAACTTTTTCCCTTAATTCCCGGGAACATTCAAACCATTGTTACCTGCCGCCCCGGCGTCATTAGTGAAGGTGAACGTGTGGAGCTCCTGCAAGCAGGGATGAAACTTGGAGCAGACTATGTGGATATTGAGATTGAGACAGCTGCAGGGGATATGGAGCTACTGTTAAGCACTGCCAGGCAGTCAGGATGCAGAGTCATTATCTCCTACCATGATTTCAAGAGGACCGCCGACCGGGAGGATCTGGAATCACTTATGATTGCCTGCTACGAAAAGGGCGGGGAGATTGCTAAAATCGCTACTCAGGTAAATGCTTCGGAGGATATCCGGAACCTGCTTAGTCTCTATGATTTTCCTGGAAAGAAGGTGATTCTGGGCATGGGTCCGATGGGCAGGATTACCAGGGTGATTGGACCCTACCTGGGTGCAGAATTTACCTTTGCATCTACCGCGGAGGGTGGAGAGACTGCTCCCGGACAGTTAAGCGTAAAACAGTTGAATGAACTTTATAAAGTGATTGACGAAGATGAACGCATTCGGTAAATTATTCAAGCTTAATATTTTTGGTGAATCACACGGGACCTCTGTGGGCATTGTGATCGATGGTTGTCCCTCTGGTCTACCCTTGAAACAATCAGATTTCGAAGCCGATTTTTCCAGGAGGAAAAGCGGGGCAAAAGGGACTACTCCCAGACAGGAACCAGACACTCCGCGTATTATGAGTGGCCTGTTTAATGATCGCTGCACCGGAGCACCCTTGATGATTTTATTTGAGAATACCAATACCCGCTCGGGGGACTACAGTCAGCTGAAGGATACACCCCGGCCAGGACATGCCGATTTTACCGCTCATCAAAAGTTTGGTGGATACCAGGATTTTCGTGGCGGTGGACATTTTTCGGGACGATTGACCCTGGGACTGGTGGCAGCGGGTGTGATTGCTAAAAAGATGATTGCGCCCACAACATTGTCAAGCTCCATTCTGGAAGTGGGAGGCAGCAGCGATATTGAAGCCGCACTGGACCGGGCCATTGAAAACAAAGACTCTATCGGGGGGATCATTGAATGCACCATTGCATCGGTTCCTGCAGGTCTGGGAGAGCCTTTTTTTGATTCTCTTGAGGCGGTATTAAGCCATATGATCTTCTCCATACCTGCCATTAAAGGCATTGAGTTTGGTGCTGGGTTCCGTGCTGCAAAGATGACCGGAAGTGAGCATAATGACAATATTGTTTCAAGTGATGGAAGCACCGAGACCAATCATGCAGGGGGAATCAATGGTGGCATTTCCAATGGAAACGAGATCTGCTTCAGGGTGGCTGTAAAACCAACTTCCAGTACCCACCAGACCCAGCGTACCATTAATTTGCGTTCGGACCAGATGGAGGATCTCACAATTGAAGGACGGCACGATACCTGCATAGCTCTTCGGGTTCCAGTGGTAGTAGAGGCGGCAGCAGCCATCGTGATGGCTGATCTCATGCTGCAGGCTCAAAAGGTGAAACGAATTTTTTAAATACAAATCTGAAACGAATAGAATGCGTATTGCAATAATAGGAGCCGGCAACATGGGCTCATGGTTGGTGGAGTCGCTCTGCCTCGATCATGAAGTAGGTGTATTTGATGTGGATCGAAGTAAACTGAAGTACTTCTTTAATTCGAGAAAGTTCCTCTACTATGAGGAGATCATGGATTTTACGCCCGACCTTCTGATAAATGCGGTGAGTCTTGACAGGACCCTGTCCTTGTTTAATGAGATCCTCTCTTACCTGCCCAAGGAATGTATCATTGCTGATATTACTTCTGTTAAGAGCGGATTGGCTGACTATTACCAGAAACTGGGCCGGCGTTTTGTATCCACCCACCCCATGTTTGGTCCAACCTTCGGTAATGTAAAGAACCTGAGCAATGAGAATGCCATCATTATCTCAGAATCTGACGAGGAGGGGAAGGCTTTTTTCAGAGAGTTTTACGGAAGCCTGAAGATAAAGATTCATGAGTACTCCTTCCTGGAGCATGATGAAACCATCGCCTATTCACTTTCCATCCCTTTTTCTTCAACCATGGTATTTGCTGCCTGTATGAAGGAGCAGGAAGCTCCAGGAACAACATTCAAGAAGCATTTTAGCATTGCTAAAGGCTTGCTTTCGGAGGATGACTTCCTGCTTTCTGAAATCCTGTTGAGTCCCAACAGTCTTGAGCAGGTGGAACGTATCAGTGAACAGATGCAGATACTGATTGAGATGATCAAAGAACGGGATAAGGAGAAGCTGAGCTCGTTTTTCCAGGGTTTAAGGGCTAATATCGGGCTGGAAACGTAGTCTGAGTACCCTGCTGGACTTTGCGGTGATCCGGAAACGATGATCGATCCGGTAGCCCATGATCCAGACAATTTTCTTCCCCGAGGCCATGATCCAGGTGCGATCCTTTTCAGGCACCGAAACCTTTTCATCCACGAAAAAATCACTGAGCTTTTTACTCTGTTCCATGCCCAGCGGAAAGAAGTAATCGCCGTGCATCCAGTGCCGGATTAGAAGTGGAAACTGGATCTCATCCAGATCAAGACAGGCTGTATTGGGATCGTCGGGAATCGTTTCGAGCTCCACTCTTTCCAGGACCTCCATATCCATGGGAAAGGGCAGGGAAGAATGTTTTTCCGGATCGTCCAGGTAAAAACGTTCAAAAGTCTTAGTTCCGGCCGGTACCAGGATCATCCTGTCGCGATCCTTAAAGAGTCGGTGGGTAGTGGAGATGGACTGGCGACCGGGTCCTGCATTCATGATCTTCTCGATCCCTTCGCACTGCAGTCGAGTAAATCCAAAAGGTGAAAAGAGCTCATAAAGCCAGGTATGCAAAGGGCTCAGCAAACTGAGTTTTTCCGTTTGGATGGTGATCTTCCCCTGTTTTTCTTCAAACAGGTCCGTCCGAATCCTTTGAATTGATTGCTCGTAGATCTCACTTACCTCCCCAAGACGCTCCATATTCCCCGCCATCACCTCCATAAAGCCGGGGTTGATCTGTTCCATTACAGGCAGCACATCGTGCCTGATCTTGTTTCTCTGGTATTTGGTCTCCTGGTTACTGCGATCTTCCCTGAATTTAATCTTATGACTTTTTTGAAAAGATTCGATCTGGGGCCTGGTAGCAAAAAGAAGGGGCCTTATGATCTTCCCCCTGCTTGGAGAGATTCCTTTTAATCCCCTGATTCCGGAGCCGCGCGACAGATTCAGGAAGAAAGTCTCTACAGAGTCATTCTTGTTATGAGCGGTAGCTACAAGATCCAGCGATTCATCTACGAGAAGCTCTCCGAACCACTCATAACGCAGCTCACGTGCTGCCATCTGTACTGAGATCCCTTTGCTCCGGGCCACCTCATCTACATGGAAATGCTTCGTAAAGAACGGCATTTCCAGGAAAGCGGACAGCTCTCGGACAAAGGCCTCATCCAGATCAGAATCTTCTCCCCGCAGCTGGAAATTGCAATGAGCGATTGCACAATCATATCCTGCTTCTTTGAAGTGGTGTGCCATCACTACCGAATCAATTCCCCCGCTCACGGCAAGCAGGATGCGATCATCCTCCTTGCATAACTTCTGCTCGTTCAGGTAATCAATAAAGCGGTTCAACATCCAAACAAGATACAAAAAAAGGAGGCCTCCAGGCCTCCCTTTTATCAAGTCGAATGGACTTTCAGTTATATATTCCTTTATTTTTTATCACCTAGATAGGAGGCAATTGAGTCTGCATTCTCCTTTAGTGCCCGGTCGCCTTTGTGCCAGTTGGCCGGACAGACTTCTCCATGCTCCTCACTGTACTGCAAGGCATCAACAAGTCTGAGTACCTCTTCGATGCTTCGCCCAAGGGGCATGTCATTGACAATCTGGTGGCGAACCACACCTTCTTTATCTATCAGAAAAAGTCCACGGTAGGCTTCAGGGGTTCCTACGAAACTGGCTTCGCCTTCCTCGGTGTACTCATAGCTGCCTGCAAGTACATCATAATTCTCTGCAATGTTCAGGGCCGGGTCTGCCACCAGGGGATATTTGACACCCTTGATGCCTCCGTCTTTGAGTTCTGTCTGAAGCCATTTCCAGTGCGAGTGCTTGGAATCAACAGAGCAGCCGACCACGGCCACATTTCTCTTTTGAAATTCTTCAATCTTTTCCTGGAAAGCAATGATTTCTGTGGGGCACACGAAGGTGAAATCTGCGGGGTAGAAATAGAATACCACGTATTTCTGGCCAACAAATTGGTCCAAAGAAAATCCATCTACAAATTCGCCGCCATTTACCACTGCTGAGGCACTGAATGAAGGCGCTTTTTTTCCTACTAATACTGCCATTGTTAAATGATTAAGGGATTAATACCCTAAATAAACAATGGAAAGGAAATGTGGTTCACTGGCCCCATTACTTTTTATTTACAATCCGACCACCTCCGGACCCTGCTTGAACACAATATCAACAGGGATGTTCAGCACCTTGAGTCTCTCCAGGTCCGATTGCAGCTCTTCCCGGATAAATCCCTTATCATCAACGAGCTTTTTGGCCAGAGCATAATCACCGTCGCCCTGGGTGGTAAGAATCAGATTCGATAATTCAAGCATGGCCCGCTGCATCTCTTCAAAATTTATGCTGTAGCTTCCATTCAGGTCCCGTGAAAAGGCTCCCAGTTCCTGGAAATAGTAGAAGCGGATCATGTTGGCCTTTCCATGAGAACTGGCCACACCAAACCGGATGCTGCGGAAAATGCTCGCCATAAAGGTGACATAGGTATCCATCAGGTCGCGTTCGCCCAGCATTCCCTCTTCATACATTTTCGTGATCAGAAAGAGGGCGAGTATATCAGCTTTTCCTTCCTCCAGTGCACTGTTCTGCTCCTTCAGGGCAGACCGTACAGTTCCTAAGCCATCGATGGTCTGGTTAAGGCCCAGTCCGTGTGCCACCTCATGGTACATGACATTTTCAAAAAATGCTTCGAAGGTGACATGTTCGCGTTGCTCCTCTGCGATCAGCACATTGCTGATGGGCAGGAGGATCTCCTCGAACTTGTAGCGGATGGCATTTTTAAGCTGCAGTTTTCTGGAGCCTTTGCTGGCCTGCACACGCTCATCATTGGGCAGGTTGATGGCAATGGTCTTGCTGCCGGCATTACAGTCACCTGCATAGTAGATAACATCATAGGCGCCCAGATCAGAATTACTTCCCGGTACCTCCTGCTTGTATTCATTGGCAACCGGAAGGCTCTTTTGCATCTCAGGCAAAACAGAGTTAATATATGACAGCTTCTCACTCCAGGATTTGTCCTTGATCAGGATAAAGGATTCGTGAGCCGCCTTGTAATTAAAGAGTGCATCCTCGTAATTCTCAATGGGTCCCACCACAAAATCGATATCATTCTCCTTCATATCCATCCATGCCAAATCAGATGCGTAGTAGTCGTCGGTCAGAAGTGCTTCTGCTCTGAGTGTTAGATATTTCTTAAACCCCTCATCTTCGGCTAGTTCCGAAGCCTGTTTCAACAGCACAGCTGCCTTTTGTACGTGTTCAGCAAAAGCTACATGGTAGGGGACCACCTTTAATGAACCATCCTGCTCCCTTGTGATGAGCGTATAGAGATTGCTTTTTTCCGGATCATCCAGCTCTTCAAACTCATCTAAGGTCATATCGGAAGGGTAATAGCCTGAACCAGCAGGTTTTGGTCCGAAGCCTGTGAGGTAGGGGAGGTTTCCGTTGAGACGCTCCCAGGGCCCATAGTTGATTCTGAAGAAGCGGGAGACATTATCGTCCATCAGGGAGGCCAGTGCAGCATCCCTGTCGGGGAATACCTGGGCCCAGTAAATATCTTCCATAATATCGGCCACCTGGAAGAGCAATCCGATCATCTCTTTCTGACTTTCAGAAAGATGTGAAAGATCCGATGTCAGCTCCACCTCGGCAAACTCATTGGCTTTGCGCTTCATCAGGTCGGAAAATTTTTCCAGGGTAAGTCCTTTATCGATTCCGGAAAAATTCAGTACTAGTTTCTCTTCAGATTTCAAATAAGTGAGTTGGCTCACCCGGAGGTCACTATGAATGGGAATTTGTGCCGTGAAGGTGATCTGCTCCTCATCCTCAGAACTTATTTCGATGGGGTAGACTTCCCCCTCCAGTTCAATAGCATTGCCCTTCATGGTGAAAAACAGGGATTGAGGAGCAATGAACCTGCTTCCATCTTCACCCGGAATCTCCATACGGGGAAGAGTCCCGGAAAAAAGTTCATACACTCCTTTTTTATCGTTACATCCCTGGAGGAACAGGATAATCCCGGCCAACAGGATCGGAAAAAAAGCACGTAATTTCATGGGAACTGTTTTATGTTATTTGACTCTTAGTAAGCCTTTGCAATCACAACCCTTTGTTTTGAAGGTTTGCCACTTACCACACACTTTCCTTCCTCTTCTTCGGCATCAGTGAGCAGGCAGCGGATGCTAGCTTTCGTCTCCTTGATTCGATCTTCAGACTCCTGGGTTCCATCCCAGTGTGCCAGTGCAAACCCGCCCTTGTTTTCAAGCACATCCACCAGCTCATCCCAGGTGTCGACACGGTGGGTGCTGGCATTTCTGAATTTCAGTGCTTTGTTGTAGATATTCTCCTGGATCTCATCCAGCAGCGCCTTAATGTAAGCGGCAATTCCCTCCTGTGGCATCACCTTTTTCTCCAGTGTATCCCTCCGGGCAAGCTCCACAGTTCCGTTTTCAATATCGCGGGGACCTATGGCAATTCGTACCGGAACCCCTTTTAACTCATATTCGGCAAACTTCCAACCCGGTTTCTGGGTATCCCGGTCATCAAATTTCACCTCAATTCCAAATGCTGTAAGCTCCTCCTTCATTTTATTTGCAACTTCCGCAATGGGAGGGAGCTCATCATTTCCCCTGTAGATGGGTACAATCACAACCTGGATGGGAGCCACCTTAGGCGGAAGTACCAGTCCGTTGTTATCGGAGTGAGCCATGATCAGGGCCCCAATCATCCTTGTGGTCATCCCCCAGGAAGTGGCCCAAACATGGTCCAGTTTTCCCTCCCTGTTGGTAAACTGAACATCAAAGGCCTTGGCGAAGTTCTGTCCCAGAAAGTGAGAGGTCCCAGCCTGCAGAGCTTTACCGTCCTGCATCAAGGCTTCAATGGTGAGGGTCTCCACCGCTCCGGCAAATTTTTCCGACTCGGTCTTGCTCCCCACCAGAACGGGGATGCCCAGGAATTTTTCAGAGAATTCTGTATAGATGTTCACCATCTGGGTAGCTTCCTCTTCTGCTTCCTTCCTGGTAGCATGGGCAGTATGGCCCTCCTGCCAAAGAAACTCTGTCGTACGCAGGAAGAGCCGGGTCCGCATCTCCCACCGGACCACATTGGCCCACTGGTTGATCAGGATGGGCAGGTCGCGGTAGGACTGAACCCAGTTTTTATAGGTGTTCCAAATAATGGTTTCGGAGGTGGGTCTTACGATAAGTTCCTCTTCCAGCTTAGCATCGGGGTCCACTATGATTTCACCAGTCTCTTCATCGGTTTTTAATCGGTAATGGGTAACCACCGCGCACTCTTTTGCAAAACCCTCCACGTGGTTGGCCTCCCTGCTGAAAAATGATTTGGGAATAAAAAGAGGAAAATATGCATTCTCATGTCCGGTTGCTTTAAACATCCGGTCCAGTTCCCCCCTCATCTTTTCCCAGATGGCATAACCGTATGGTTTGATCACCATACAGCCCCTTACTGCCGAATTTTCAGCGAGTCCTGACTTTATTACGAGATCGTTATACCACTGTGCATAATCCTCTTCCCTGCTCGTTAATACTTTGGCCATTTATATTGTTATTTTTTTGCGGTACAAAGAAAAGAAAAAAAGGCGAGGTGTTGAAGCCTGAGAGCCTTAATC
>DAOWFP010000145.1 GCA_030637895.1 Bacteroidota bacterium
ATCGGCATGCATCACCAGACAATGATCTGGATCGCCGGTTAACATATCAGGAATAACCTTACAAAAAGCACCAGGGAAGAGGCCCTTATCCACATTTTTGATGGCCTGGTGCACATCTTCCTTGCCGGAGGAGACTCCACGCTGAAGGTACCGGGAAGAGTGACTCATCTAGATTAGTTTTGTGGTATATAGTCTGTTGAGAGTACCCTGAATTCGGTTCGCCTGTTTACCTGGTGTGCTTTTTCCTGAAGCTCCGCACTCTCCAGCTGGTTAATGAACCCTTCGGTCAGGACTTCATCAAGCTCCAGAAAATCGTACTGGGAAAGCACCTTTTCATCCACCACTTTGGGTTGCGACTCCCCGTAGCCCCTTGCCTTTAAGCGGTCGGGTTGAATCCCCTTTGAAATCAAGTAATCCACAACCGATTGAGCCCTTTTCTGAGAAAGTTCCAGGTTATCAGCAGGTGTTCCCCTGGAGTCGGTATGTGACATCAGCTCAATGGTCACATTGGGATTATCATCCAGTGTCTCCACCAGGTTGTCCAGTGAAACCATTGACTCGGGCCTCAAATCCCATTTCGCAAAATCATAAAAGATATTGGGTAGTTCAATGACCTGTGTAATAGAAGCCAGATAGATGGTCACTTCGAACTCTTTACTCTGGTCCATTCCGCGTGTGGATTCTCTCTCTTTTCCATTCAGATAGCCTGGCTGACTGGCAATAAATACATAGTCAGTACCAGGTTTGAGCATAAATTTGAAGGTTCCTTCATTTCCCGTGTTTGTTTCCACGGTGATCCCGTCACTACCCACAGATTTAACCGTTGAACCTGGCAAAATCTGATCATTGCGTTCATCCCTAACCACCCCGGTTACAGAAAACTCAAGCGGTGGCAGGACAAAGGAAAAAATATCATCATTGCCCCGGCCTTTCCTGGATGAGCTAAAGAAGCCTCGCTCCACATCAACTTCAAACACAATCCCAAAATCATCCTCAGGTGAGTTGATGGGAGGTTTCATGTTCTCCAGGCTCCAGCTGCCCGTCTCATCCTTGGTGGCCCGGTAGATATCAAGACCCCCGAGACCCACCCTGCTGTCCGATGAGAAATAGAGTGAACCATCGTTGTGTACAAATGGATAGAGCTCATTTCCGGGGGTATTAATCTGTTCTCCCAGGTTTGCTGGTTTACCCCAACTTCCACCCTGGCCCCGGGTTACCAACCAAATATCGTTCTCACCTAATCCGCCGGGCATATCAGAAACAAAATAGAGCGTATTGCCATCGGGCGAAATGGCCGGATGTGCACTGGTCACACTGTCGCCCAATTCTTCCAGTTCCACCTTCGGCTCTGACCAGTCCCTTCCACCGGCAGTGGCACTGAGGATCTGGCAACCCAGCTGTTGATTCTTTCCTTTAATACACCTGGTAAAATAGATCGTAGTAAAATCGGAAGACATATTTGGGGTTCCATCCTCAAACTCAGAATTCAGGCTCTCCACCGGAACCGGCACACTCCATTTTCCTTTTCTGTCGAGGGTCGAAGTAAAGAGATCGGCAAAATTCTGTCCGGTTGCTCCATGGGTGTCATTGCCCGAGGCATCTTCCCTAGTAGATGTAAAGTATAGCTCTGTATAGGTGTCATTTATATACCCCGGACTAAAATCGCGCTGCCTGGAATTAAAATAGCGCATGCTCTCCACAAGATATCCGCTGGGATTATCTTTCCAGTTGACTGCTGCTTCGCAAGATTCAATACCAACTCTTCCCCGGGGATCGTCAGGTACCAGTTCCATATATTTATTAAACTGCTCCTCGGCTTCTGTGTATTTCTCATTGATGAGCATCATTTGCCCGTACCTGAGAAAGATAATGGGGTCCTGGAAATCCTCCCGTACAGCCTTTTTATACCACAGTTCAGCAGAGCGTGCATCACCAAGAATTCTGTAACATTCCCCGATTTTAAAAAGAATTGCAGTTTTCTGTGTATTATCATTTACCTTACTCACTGCATTTTTGTACAGGTCAATGGCCTCAAAATACTCTCCGGCATCAAATGCGGCCTGGGCCCTGGAGTCTTTTTGCTTTTTCTGACCCTCCGCAGGATTGCTAGCAAGGAGAGCGGCCATTATGACCAGTGAAAATATTCTGATGAATCTATCCATTATCGATTGCCATTTTACAATTTGATAAAATTACCTTTTTTTTCTATGATAATAAAACGTAAAAAGCCCCCCGTAAATTACGGAGGGCCTTCAAGAATATGGCTTGATCCTTAGGATTAACTTGAGAACAACAGCTCCCTGTATTTGGGCAAGGGCCAAATCTCATCATCCACAATCAGTTCAAGCTTATCAATATGATAGCGGATCTTATCCAGGAATGGTGCAATGGTCTTGGAGTAGGCCTTGGATTTTTCCTTCTCATCGTCCATTTTATTGGCCACTTTCCTGGCCTCAACCATTTCATTTACACCATTCTTGATGGCAGTAACATGGTCGGAAATCTCCCTGATCAGTTCAATCCTGTTTCCGGCAAGGGATTTAAATTCTTCACCGTAGATCTCTTTGAGTCCCAGTACATTTTCCATGAGCCTGTTCTGGTACTTAACCGCGGTAGGTACAATGTGGTTGATAGCCAGATCGCCCAGCACTCTGGCCTCGATCTGGATCTTCATGGTGTACTGTTCATACATGACCTCCACACGACCTTCCAGTTCTGCCTCAGAGAAAATCCCCAGGTCAAAGAAGAGCTTTTTGGACTTATCGCTCAGATATGCCGAAAGTGCCTCAGGCACATCTGTTACATTGGTGAGTCCCCGTTTGGCAGCTTCCTTCACCCAGCCATCGCTGTAGTTATCACCCTCAAAGCGGATCGCTTTGGAAGCAATGATATACTCCCTGAGTACCTGGAAGATTGCCTCATCCTTCTTTACACCCTTTTCAATAAGCGCATCCACCTCTGTTTTAAACTCTATCAGTTGTTTTGCAATAGCAGCGTTTAAAATAGTCATTGGAGTAGCGGGATTACAGGTTCCTCCCACAGCCCTGAACTCAAAACGGTTTCCGGTAAAGGCAAATGGGGAGGTCCGGTTCCGGTCTGTATTGTCCAGCAAAATCTCAGGAATTTTCCCGATGTCCAGCTTCAGTGCGGTCTTTTCATCCGGGGTCATCTTCTTACTGGTCACCTGCTCTTCCAGTTGGTCGAGCATGGCAGAAACTTCTGTACCCAGGAAGCAGGAGAGAATAGCAGGTGGGGCCTCATTGGCACCAAGACGGTGGGCATTGGATGCCGATGCAATACTGGCCCTCAGGAGATCCTGGTGATCAAATACAGTTTTCACTGTATTCACCACAAAGGTCAGAAACTGGAGATTCGATTTGGGATTCTTTCCCGGAGAATGAAGTATAACTCCTGTATCGGTCGACAGCGACCAGTTGTTGTGTTTTCCGGTACCGTTAATCCCCTTAAAGGGCTTCTCATGAAACAGCACCCTGAAACCATGGTGCCTGGAGACCTTTGTCATCAGGTCCATAATCAGCACATTATGGTCCACAGCCAGGTTACACTCCTCGAAGACAGGAGCCAGCTCATACTGGTTGGGAGCAACCTCGTTGTGACGGGTCTTTACCGGAATCCCTAACTTATAGGCCTCAGCTTCAAGATCATGCATAAAGGACATCACTCGCTCAGGTATAGATCCAAAGTAATGATCATCCAGCTGCTGATCCTTTGCAGAGGCATGTCCCATCAAGGTTCGTCCGGTCAATGCTAAATCGGGACGGGCATAATAAAGTGCCTCATCAATCAGAAAGTACTCCTGCTCCCAGCCCAGGTTGGCGTTGACCCTTGTTACATTCTTATCGAAAAGCTGGCAAACCTCTGTAGCTGCTTTGTCAACCACATTCAATGCTTTCAGCAATGGAGCCTTATGATCAAGTGCCTCTCCGGTATAAGAGATAAATACCGTTGGGATACTCAGGGTATTGTCAATAATAAAAGCGGGTGAGGTGGGATCCCATGCAGTATAGCCACGGGCCTCAAAGGTATTCCTGATTCCACCACTGGGAAAGGATGATGCATCGGGCTCCTGTTGGGCCAGCGCCTCGCCCGAAAAGGTTTCAACCACTCCACCATGGCTGGTAGGGTGAATAAATGCATCATGCTTTTCTGCTGTTCCGCCGGTAAGGGGCTGGAACCAGTGTGTATAATGGGTAGCGCCTCGTTCAGTGGCCCATGCCTTCATACCTGCAGCCACAGAATCAGCTTTTTTCCTGTCAATGGAGGTGCCCTTTTCCATAGCATCCATCACATGATTATATGAATCCCTGGAAAGGTATTTTTGCATCTTAGCCCTGTCAAACACATTGATTGCATAATAATCAGATGTTTTGTCAGATGGAAGGGTAACTTGGATAGGTTTCCTGTCAAAAACCTGCTCCAGTGCTTTAAATCTGATAACCGCCATAATAGATTGTATTAAGTTTATATTATAAATTAGGGTTGACGGTGCAAATATATACTTTTTTTATCCTCACCCCCATTTTTTTATACTCTAATTCTATTTTTATATAGTTTATTATTTAATATGCCTATATATTTCATGCTACTTATCGAAAATGTATGAAAAAAACCGCCGGGAAAATCCCGGCGGCTTCAAAATAGTTTCATCTTGGTCAGGCTCTATGCCATCTCCTCCACAAAATATTTATAGAATAATGGTATGGTTTCGATCCCTTTGTAGAAATTGAAGAGAGGATAGTTTTCATTGGGCGAATGAATGGCGTCTGAATCCAGCCCAAAACCCATTAAAATGGATTTGATTCCCAGCACTTCCTCAAAATCGGAAACAATGGGGATGCTACCACCACTTCGAACCGGGATGGGTGTTTTATCAAAACTCTCCTCAATGGCCCTGGATGCTGCCCTGTAGGCCGGGAAGTCAATGGGCGTCACATAGCCCTGTCCCCCGTGCAGACTCTTCACCTTTACCCTGGTCCCCTCAGGAGCAATGCTTTCGAGATGTTTGATAAAAAGTTCATCGATTTTCTTTGAATCCTGGTTGGGAACCAGTCGCATGGATATCTTGGCATTGGCCTTGGATGGCAATACGGTTTTGGCACCCTCTCCGGTATATCCGGACCAGATACCGTTTACATCCAGGCTGGGCCTGATTCCCGTTCGTTCATTACTGGAGTATCCTGCTTCACCAACCACCTCATTAATATCCAGTGCTTTTTTATACTCCTCCAGATTAAAGGGAGCCTTGGCCATCTCGGCACGCTCGCTTTCCGAAACTTCCTGTACATCATCATAAAATCCGGGAATGGTAATATGATTGTTCTCATCGGTCAGGGAAGCGATCATTTTAGCCAGCAGGTTAGCCGGATTTCCAACCGCACCTCCGTAAAGGCCTGAATGCAGGTCGCGGTTCGGACCGGTAAGTTCCACCTCCAGGTAGCTTAGTCCGCGCAGGCCCACTGTAATAGAGGGGATATCCTGAGCAATCATCGTGGTATCGGAGATCAGAATAATATCGGCCTTAAGCAGTTCCTTGTTCTCCTTGCAAAACTGTTTCAGGCTGGGCGAACCTATCTCCTCCTCGCCTTCAATCATAAACTTCACATTACAGCTAAGTGTCCCGGCTGCATTCATCAATTCAAAAGCCTTTACATGCATAAAGAGCTGGCCCTTGTCATCGTCTGCGCCCCTGGCATAAATCTTACCATCGCGTACCTCTGGCTCAAAAGGAGGGGAATCCCAAAGGTCCAGGGGTTCCACAGGCTGAACATCATAATGACCATAAACCAGAACGGTTGGTAGCGACTCATTTAACATTTTATGTCCATATACCACCGGCCATCCAGTGGTCTCCTTTACTTCGGCATGATCGGCGCCTGCTTTCAGCAAGGCATTTTTTATATGTTCCGCTGCTTTTGCCATATCATCTTTTGCTTCTGCCAGGGAACTGATGGAAGGAATTCTGATTAATTCGAATAGCTCCTCAAGGAAACGGTCCTTGTGGGTCTCCACATAGTCTTTAATTGCTTTCATAATGTCTATTATATATTAATTGTCATATAGTGTTTATCTTCTTTTCTATCAGCTCTGTGTAAACAATTTCAAGTTCCTTATAAAATTCCTCGCCAAATACCCTGGTAATGGGATCTTTCAGAAATCTAAATACGGGGACCCCCTCTTTCCTTCCAAGGATACGGGCGGGTTCACAGATGCTCCACTGGTGATAGTTAAGTGCGATGCCCTGCTTTAGTTTCACAACCCTGATGGGATAGAGATGGCATGAGACCGGCTTCCTGAATGAAATGGCTCCTTCATCATAGGCCTGTTCAATGGCGCAACGGGCGGTGGTATCTTCATAAACCACAAAGGCACACTCCTCCCTGCCCACCAGTGGTGTTACCTTATCTCCATCGTTATCGATCACCCATGCTCCATGCTCCCTGACGGCTCTTTTTCCTTCAGCCCTCATGTAAGGAAGGATCTTCTCCCTTTCCCTGGCCAGTGATTCGGCTTCCTCATCCTCAAGGGGAGCTCCTGAATCGCCAAAAACACAACAATTCCCCTCACACTTCTCCAGGTGGCATATAAAATGGTTCTCAAACAGGTCCCTGCTAATGATCTTATCCCCGATCTGAATCATAAATAGTCAGAATAAAAAACAAAAGTGCAAAAAAAAGAGCTTATCCGGCAACAAATAGCCGGCCCTATAAATTGTTATATTTGTCGGATGCTTAAACAACTGCTTATTACTGTCACCGGATTGCTCTGTTGGATACAGGCAGACGCACAGGTAAGCTATCTTGACAGGCCAGATTTACTGGAGAAAGTGGAGCATTGCCTGCAGCACACCTATGGTTTTTCCTTTGGCGAAGCCAGGAGCATCCAGATGGAACTATCATCTTCCACACCCGGTCATCCTGCCCCGCTTTTTCTGGAAGCATTGATCGTTTACTGGGAAAACTTCCCGCTTGCTCCATCCAATGATGCTTCCACACAATTTATCAACCTGATGGATCGGACCATTGAGTTGTCTAAGGAGCTAAGAGAAGACTCTTCGACCTATACAGAAGGAGTCTTTTTCGATCTTTTTGGAAGAGCATTCCAAGCCATGTACTGGGCCGATAATGGAAAATCGGGGAAGGTAATACCCGATCTTAGAAACATGTACCGCTATACAAAGAAGGGATTCGAACTGCAGGACTTCTTTGTTGAATTCTATTTCTCCACAGGACTGTATAATTACTATATCGAGGCCTACCCGGAAGCACACCCCGGTTATAAACCTCTGATTGCATTCATGCATGAAGGGGATCGGGAACTGGGATTGGAACAGCTCAATCACGCCATCAATAATGCAGTCTTCCTGAAAGTGGAAGCTCTACTGTTTATGTCCCTGATCCAGCTTAATTATGAAGAGGACCTCAATTCGGCTGCAATCTATGCAGAAAGACTTGTAAAGGATTATCCGGGAAATATCTTGTACCAGGGCCACCTGATCAATATCCTGCTTCACCAGCACAGGTATGAGCAGGTGAGAAATTTATTGCAGGAAACATCAGAGCAGGAAGATACCTATTCTGAGTTGATACGAACCTTCGCATCCGCGTTTCTGGCTGAAAAAGAGTCAGAAGACGAGAACCGGACCAGATCCGCTTATATGGAAACCATTGAGCTGGCAGAATCTTTCGGCCCTGTTGCCGATATTTATATAGCCATGGGATATATGGGATTGTCGAGACTGTATGAAAAAAAGGGGCTTCACGATGAATCGAAAAATTATAAGCGTAAAGCCTCCCGATTGACTAGCTATGCCTTTATTCTTGATGAGCAGACCTCCGGGTCCAGGTAATCAACCAAACCCCCACAAGAGTGAGCAGTCCACCCACAAGCTGTACCCCTGTGGGAAACACGCCCAGGAAGACCCAGGCCAGCACAAGCGTCCACACGCCTTTGGTGCTGATAATCAAAGAAGTCTTTGTTGCCTCAATCAACTTTAGAGCCTGATAGGCAAACACAATAACGATGAGTGTCTCCAGCAGAGATCCTAGCGCTAGGTCCTTCCAGATACTCAGAGAGAGTGGAGATAACTCACTTGATTTAAAAAACAGGAGGGCCATTACCACAGCAAGGAAAAAAGAGCGAATCAATGACATATACCCCGGTACCAGGAGCTTATGCATTCGCCGTCCCACTATAGTGGCCAGTGAAAAAAGAAAAGCCGCAGCAATCACATAGAGTGATCCCGGATCAACAAAGCCAGCAAACCCTCCCTCCCTGAAGTTAATCACAAATACACCCATAATGGTGATGACGATACCTATCAACTGTGAAGTACGAAACCGTTCTTTCAGAAGCAGAATGCCCATCAGGGTAACGAAAACAGGACCTATATTTCCAATAAAAGAGACAACCGCTGGATTTTCCATGGCCTTAATGGCCAGATAAAAAAGCCCCGTGGCTGCTCCCTCCAGAATAGCAATCACAACCGCAACAACGGTTTTTCGTCCGGCATCACCTTTCACACTTTTGTAATCACGCCTAAGCAGGAACCAGGTACCATTCCAGACAACTCCCATGGAGAACCAGAGCAGACCAAAGTGCAACATGCTCAGCTGGTTCAATACTGATTTACTGAATACAAAAGATGCTGCAAGGGCAAACGATGCTCCCAGTGCATATAAGTATCCATTTGTCTGCTGACGATTCATTTGTTACTTTCAAACTTGAAAATCCGCGTCAAATTAGTGAAAACCAATGACAAATA
>DAOWFP010000193.1 GCA_030637895.1 Bacteroidota bacterium
CTGTGGATACCTGGTAATTAGCCACTTCATTATCATAGTAGGCTGAATTTAAAACACCCATGTCAAAATCGGAAGGATAGACCACCCCGGGAATATTCTGAATGGTATAGGGGACTGCTTCGTCTGAGTAGACCTGTCGGAATAGTGCATCAATCACATCTTTGTGATAAACACAATTCTCTATTCTATGGCCCAGAGCCATATTCATCAATGCACTTTTGGCAGCTGCCGCAGTGGGTTGTGATCCATTGCCCTCCCAGTAATCAAGCAGTGCCTGGTACTCTGGAGATTTGGGAACTGAAAGCGGACCTGCAATGGACTCAATCTTTTTCATGGGCCACCAGGCCCATCCGATCTTATACTCCTCAAATAATCTTACAGCATCTCTGAACCAGACATTGGAGTTCTCTCCCGATTCTCCAAAGAAGATGGGAACATGAAATTGCTCGCGAAGACTAAGAGCCCATTGAATAGAATTATAATCGTTGGTGGACCAGTATTTATGAGGACTATAAACAAGATTATTATCCCATGGAGGAGTAAGCCCGGTAAAATCGTTGGCAAACCAGTTGCCTTCAACAAAGATGATGTGCTTGTTATCAACCGTACGAATGCTATCCGTGATTTCATAGAACAGGTCCCGTAAGGGGGTATTTCCTGTCATGTTCCAGTTGGTTTCGTTGATAAGGTCGTATCCGGCTACCGTGGGTTCATCAGCATATCTTTCAGCCAGCTTCTTCCATAGTGCAACTGTTTTATCGCGATTTGCCTCACTCTCCCAAAGGGATAGCTTGGTGGGATCATAATCGGAAATACCCTGATCATAGCCCTGTCCACCAGGTGCGGCATGCAGGTCCAGAATCACATACATCTGGTTCTGTTTGCACCAGGATATGAGGCTGTCGGTCAGGTCAAATCCTGTATCAATCCAGGTATGCTTGCCATATATAGGTTCCTCTTCCACAGGCCGGGTATACAGGTTATAATGCATGGGCAGCCGTACCGAATTAAATCCCCAGGCCTTCAGCGAATCAATATCAACTTTAGTAACATGATTGGCCCGCCATGTATCATAGAAGAGTTCCGTATCTGCTGCACCAATCAGTTCTTCGATCTTCGCCTGCAACTGGTATTGTGCATTGGCAAAACTGGAGGTATGCATCATATAACCCTCCTGCAGCATCCAGCCACCCAGTCCCATTCCACGAAGCAGAATCGTATCTCCGCTTTCGTTTACAATCGCTTTACCATAGGCACTAAGGAATTCCTGTCCGGATAGTTGCAGGGCTGTAAGCTCCACTAGGATAAAGAGTAGTAGTATTTTCGTTTTCATGGCGACGAATATAATAAAAAACCACATTGTATTTAACACTTTTAACAATTCGCCAAATTCATTAGCTTTGGGTATCTCTAGCTTTACTAATATGCCCCAGGACAGCCTTAACCGGTTTTTTATCTCCATCGTTCTGCCTGCTATCCTGGCCATCGTTCTCTTTATACTTGCCATCTTCGTGGTGATCCTCCCCTCTTCGGAAAAAAATATCATGGAGGGAAAAAAGGAGATGATCACTGAGTTGACTAACTCTGTTTGCAGCCTCATGGAAGAGTACCAGCAGGAAGCACTGAAAAAGCAGATCGATCCCGACTCGGCCAGGGCGCTGGCAGTTGACCGAGTGAGCCGGATCCGTTACGGTGGCGAACAGAAGGATTATTTTTGGATCATCGACAAACAGCCCATCATGATCATGCACCCCTACCGGCCCGAGCTGGTGGGTAACAGTATGATCAATTACCAGGATCCCGATGGCAAATTTCTTTTTATGGAGTCGGTGCGGACCGTGGAGGAGTCCGGAGAAGGTTTTATCGATTACAAGTGGCAGTGGAAAGACGATTCAACTCGGATTGTACCCAAGCTCTCCTATGTGAGGGAGTTTAAGTCGTGGGACTGGATCGTGGGAACTGGAATTTATCTTGAAGATGTGAGACTGGAGATCCGCTTACTGAAAAACAAGTTGATACGGGTGGCCCTGATCATCACCCTGATCATCTGCATACTGCTGACAATCATAATCAGACAGAGCCTGGTAATTGAACGAAAGAAAAAAACTGCTGAGGATGCACTGTTACTCTCCAGGGAGAAGTATAAATCCCTGGTGGAGGCTGCAACGGAAGGAACCCTGATGATGGTGGAAGGTGAATTTGTCTTCTCTAACTTCTGTTTCAGCGCCTTAAGTGGCTACACACATGAAGAGGTACGATCTCTGATCTTCGAAGAGCTATTCAGCCTGAAAATGCAAAATCTCGCCGCAGATTTCAAGGATCCCAAGAAATCCATTTCCAGGGAAAGCATGTTGCTATGTAAAGACGACAGTCAGAAGGAGGTGGTGATCTCTGCTTCCCTGATCAATTTTACTGGTCAAACCGGGTATATTTTCGTGATCAAAGAACTTAACAGTCAGATGCATTTTGAAAAGGACCATGAATTGCTTTCCGGAGAGTTGCAAACCCTTCTGATGATGATGCACCAGCCCCTGAAAGTGATCGCCCGTGAGATAAGAAGTATTCATGCCGATGCCTCCATAAGGGAAGCCATAAAAATCATGAGCAGGAAACAAAACGATATCCTGTTCGTGAATCATGGGAAGAAAATTGTTGGTGTCATCAACCAGCACGATCTCACAGAAAGGGTGCTGGCTACCGGTTTGGATCCAGATAAAAAGGTAATTGAAATAATGAGCTCTCCGGTGGTCACCCTGTCCGAGAATGCGCTGCTTTATGAAGGATTGCTCAAGATGAAGAAAAGGGGGCTCTCCCATATGGCACTAATGGGGCCGAAAAAGAAAATAACCGGTGCGGTGGGATTCCGGGAGATTGGTGGAATGCAGGAAAACATGGCAGGTTTTCTGATCAATGAGATTGCAGTAGCCGAAGGGGAGGAACAACTTAAACGCATCTACAGACGTCTGCCGGTTCTTGTTAAGGCCCTGTCTGAAAGCGGGGGTCAAACCGCAATTATAAACCGGATCATCTGCTCCGTTGGTGATGCCATCAACAGACGCTTTATCGACCTGGCCATGGAAGAGCTTGGGCCAGCTCCATGCAAATTTGCCTTTATTGCCATGGGAAGCCAGGGCAGGGGCGAACAGACCCTGACCACCGACCAGGACAATGCCATCATCACGGTAAATATGCAGGAAAGTTACAGGCAGGAAGCACAGGCCTACTTCCAGGTTCTGGCAAAAAAGGTCAATATGGAATTGGATGCGGTAGGTTATCGCTTTTGCCAGGAAGAAATTATGGCCAGTAATCCAAAATGGAACCGGGAACTGAATGGCTGGAAGAAATATTTCAGTGAATGGATCGGAAACAGCAATCCCAAGGACATCCTAGATGCAGCAATCTTCTTCGATTTCAGATACATCTACGGAGAAAAAATCCTGGTTGATCTACTGCGTACCCACATAAATAAAGCCTCCAAAGGCAAGTCTGTTTTCTTTTACCATATGGCCCGTTCCATTAACCAGATGAAGATTCCGGTGAAGCTCGATGATCATTCTTTGGATATGAAAAAGGTCCTGCTGCCTGTCACTTCCTATATCCGGCTTCATGCCATCCGCGAAAACCTGAGCGCCACAGGAAGCATGGAGCGGGCAGCAGAGCTCCAGGAGAAGGGAATCTTCAATCCATCTCTCCTTGAAGAGCTTACGCAAGCCTTTGATTTTATCACCCATCTTCGTATCAGAAGTCAGGCTGCAAGCATTTCCCGAAACGAGGCCCCCGGAAATACAATTGACTCCCGCCAGCTTGACCGGATCGAAAAAATGATTCTGAAAAAACACCTGCAAGATATTACCAGACTGCAAACCAGGTTAAGCGGGGAGTTTAGCAGTACAGAATAGGAATATAAGTTCACATTCAAAATCCAGAAAAATGAAAAAAGCAATTTTACTTTTTTTCCTGAGCATCCCGTTTTATCTTTTTTCCCAGGAAACAGAAAAAGCAGATGCACTGGTCACAGCCAGAATTTCTGAACGTGAAATAAGCGTTGGCGGAGACAAAGCCGATGTTGCAGGGTACAATAACCTTTCCATCCAGATGGCCATCGATGCCCTCGAAGAATGCGGAGGAACCGTAATTCTGAATCCAGGAGACTTTATAATCTCCGCTCCTGTTCGCATGACAAGCAATGTGGATCTTGTTGGGTCCGGTGAGGAGACTGTCCTAAAAAAAGACAAGGGCGTTCAAACCAGGTATGTTGTTGATGCCGATTATGGGGAGCTGAAACTGACGGTTGAAAATTCAGATGGCTTTGAGATTGGAATGAAGGTTCAGGTAAGTGATGATGAAAATAACGGGTGCTGGAATGTTTCTACCGCATACATCACCGATATTGAAGATGATGTGATTTATATTGACCGGGGACTGATCCGCGATTACCGGTCCGATCTGAATGGTTTGCTTTCCAATGCCTCTTCTGTTATTGAGGTAATTGAAGCGGAAAACTGCTCCATCTCAAATTTGGTAATCGATGGGAAGCGGAGTGATAACTTCTTTGCCGATGGCTGCAATAGTGCGGGTATTTTGATCTTCAAATCCAGCTGGATTACCATTGACAAGGTCCGCGTAAAAGATTTTAACGGCGAGGGTATCAGCTGGCAAATCACGGAACATATTACGGTAAAGAACAGCGAAATTTCAGGCAGTGGCAATACCGGGCTACATCCGGGAACAGGATCGCCTTTCTCGATCATTGAAAACAACGATGTGCATCACAACGATCGCGATGGTTTGTTTATCTGCTGGCGGGTCTATGAAAGTAAGGTAAGAGGGAACCAATTTCACCATAATGGACGCTTTGGCATATGCACAGGGCATAAGGATACCAATGTATTGTTTGAGGACAATCACATCTCTGAGAACCTTAGTGACGGCGTAAATCTTCGCGGAGAAAGAGAAGCCAATGCTCCACACAGGAATACATTTTTAAGGAACACCATTGAGAACAATGGAACAGATGGAGGAGGCTATGGCTTTTCCATTAACTCCCCGGCAAAAAATTTGAAGCTCACCGAGAATATCTTCCTTAACTCCATGAAGACCCAGAAAGCTGCCATCTATGTTCACCAGGCAGGTTTGAAACCCCATCTGGATAACAACCAGTTTGATCAACATGAACTGGGTGAACTGGTAATTGAACAAAAGCTGGGAATCAAAGAATAGATCTTCAAACCTTCTTTTCAGGACTTAGAAGCCGCAGCATCTCTTCCACAGGGACGATGGGACACAAATATGTACACCATGGCCTGTGAATAAAAACGGAGGCCATGATAAACAATCCGGTCATCACAAACAAATAGCTTGCTCCTGTAAAGCTAAGTGCCACTCCAAAGATTTCGTAGTTTAGTTTCACCGGGTTACGAAAATAGAGAGCCAGGAGAATGGCCAGTAAGGCCACTCCACGCTGTACCCACTTCATGGTCCTGTTAAACCGTCTTGAAAACCGTGGTTTTGCTCCTCCCATCGCACCAAGACACTCCTGCAATCCTCCCAGGGGACAGATCCAGGTACAGTAGATATTCTTTCTGCTTAGTAGAATAGATAGCAGAAAACCACCCACAATCAGGTACCAGTATACCTGCGTATGCCAATCAGGAAAATAGCCAAGTAAAAAGGAATTTAGTTTTGAAAGAGTCAGAGGCATGGAAAACCAGAATCCAAGAATAATGAGACCGCCCAGCATGGTGATCCAGCGAATCGTACGCTTATACTTTGTAAGCTTATACATCCCAATAAGCGCCAGCACATACAGTAAGATCAATGAAACTTCAGGCACACCGACCTTCAAACCTGGGGCTTTCAGCGCTGATACATCCAGGTGCAGTTGATCCCGGGCAAGCTTGTTGGAGCCCACCTGGGCACTCCTGATAATGGCCTGGGAAGTGTAGGTGGCTCCGCTCACCACATCTACATCCTCTCCTTCTACAAAAGGATCGTTATATGATTTACCAATGAGCGACCTGCTTAATCCTTTTTTCTCAGTCTTATCCAGGAAGGAGGGAGTTTCTCTGTGTCTGGCCACTTTCAGATCCTGGATCATCCCAAATGTATCCACCAGCACAGATACCAGCATATCTCCTCCATACCCGGGAGCAGTCTCATGAATAAGGTAAAAACCAGGAATCTGCTGATCGGCTGCAAACAATGCATAACGCTCCCCCCCAATGGATTCTGCACGGTATCCCTCAGGAACAACACCAGCAAGAAGATCCATCACCTGCTTTGCCTCTCGCCGGACACCCAGTACTCCGGCAATGATAATCAGTGCAAGCGAGATGATTGCCAGGATCTTTTCCACGCTTTTTTTGTTCATCCTGTTCACCACGCTTTATATACTATCAGGGGCAGATCCGATTCAAATTGTAGCATGAAGCCATCTGCCGTCGCTTCATTCAGGGTTGCCCTGTACCAGTTGGACAAGCGCAGATCATTCAATGGATATAAGAGACCAGTTGATGAAACACATACCCTGTTATCAATGGAGAAGAACGAAATTTTCTCTCCAACAAAAGACTGAACCTGCTCACCACTCTGAACCAGGAAAAATATTCCATAATCTGAGATGATCTGTACCTCAATGCGGGGGTAATACTCCATCATCAGGGAAATATTTCCCAGGGTATGATCCTCCCGTAATCCGGTGGCACCAAGAATGGAAACTGAGGGATACCCCTTCTCAATGCAATAGTGGACTGCCTTGGACAAATCATTACTCTCCTGATCATCCGAAGGAATCATTATGGATGCGTAAAGCTCTTTGACATCATCGGAAACGGAATCCATGTCCCCGATAATAACATGGGGTGACATTCCAAAGCTGACCAGTTTATCGGCTGCTCCATCGCAGCATATCAACAGCTCTGCTGCCTCTAACAGCTCCAGGGCCTGCCGACTCGAAGGGAAAAGTCCGTTGGCCAGTATGACAATTCTATTTCCCCGATTCTTCATCAATCCTTTTATTCATCGATCTCTTCCATTCCAGATATCCATAAACCGCCATTCCCGCATAGACTGCATAAAGAATGACTGTGGGATATAATCCCTTGTAAATATAGAGAGCTATGCTTACAACATTGGCAATAATCCATAAAAACCACTGTTCAATGATTTTTCGGGTTAACATCCAGGTGGCTACAATGGCCAGGGCTGTGGTAAAGGAATCACCCAGCGGAACCGAGGAATCGGTATAGCGATCAAGTACAAAATAGATAAGCGCCCAGGAGAAGGCAAATGTTAGAAAAAGCAGGATTAGCTGTTGCCTGTTGATTCTAACAACCGGAAGCTCCCCTTTCCCTGACTTTTCTCCACCCCTGCTCCAGTAATACCAGCCATAAATACTGATCAGGACATAGTACACCTGCAGGCCCATATCGGCATAGAACTTACCGGTAAAAAAAATATAGATATAAGCAGCTGATGTGATAATCCCCAGGGGCCAGAGAAACCTGTTCTGCTTCACCTCCAGAATCACATATAGAATGCCTGTTACAACGCCGAATATCTCAATCCACATCTTTCTGCTTCTTAAGCTCTTAGAATCTCAAACTAATCTTGGCCAGGTAATTAATGGTTGCCTGGGGGAAGTAAGCAGACCAGTAATACTCCTGCCCATCCTCCCACCAGGTCCCCCCGTAGGCATTATTTTCATACAGAGTAGAAAAGAGATTATTGACCTGGAACTGTAAGCCAATAACACCAAGCTTTTTTACAGCGAATGAATAATCAAATCTTAAACTGTTCACAAACCAGGCATCCAGTTTCATATTCTCATTCATTGTATTGACAAAATACTGTTCGCTCACATACTGACTTATAAAATGAAGGTCCATTGACTTTGCCAGGTGAAAAACAAGGTCACTGGAAGAGATCACTGATGGTGAGTAGGCAATATCCACATCTCCCAGGTCTCTTGAAGACTCCGTGCCTTCCCATGTATTCGAGTCTAAATCGACGTACGACTCCACATAATCTTTTATTTTGTTACTGCTCAGAGTAAGGTTAACGTTCCACTCAAGGAAAGTAAAAGGCTGTATTCCAAAACTCAATTCAATCCCGGTCCTGTAACTTTTTTCCACATTGGTCATGACAGGGTAACCATCCTGACTCAACTCTCCTGTTGGCACCAGCTGATTGTTATATCCCATATAGTAGAGATTAACTGCAGCGGCCAGTTTGTGTGAGGAGAAGGAATAACCAAGCTCCAGGTCCCTGAGCCTCTCCGCACTGGGAGTTGATTCGGGATCGCCTGTAGCATCTTTAAAATTCTGCCTGGTAGGCTCCCTGTTCCCGATGGAAAAAGAAGCATAGGCATATTGGGTGGCATTGATCTCAAACTGAGCTCCCAGCTTAGGATTAAAAAAATTGAAGGTGTGCTCCTGGTCCAGTTCACGCATATAACCGTCGTCGTCAATGCCCTGCATCTGGTAGTTCACATAGCGGTACTGTAAATCTGCAAAAAGGTTCAATCGATGGGAAACCTGGTAGTTAGATTTCACATACAAATTGGCATCCCATTTTTCGGAACTGTTCCGGTACCACTCATGATCCTTCTCCGTATCGCCTGCATAACGCATCCAGATGATCTCCCCAAAGTGATCACCCACATACTTGTTTATACCACCACCACCTGTCAACTTCAAACGGTCCATGGAGTAGATTAAAGAGAAAACTCCTCCATAAAAATCATTATCCAACCACTTCTGCCTCACCAGATCCGTATGGGTGATGGTATCGCTTTCCACCACGATAGGTTGCAGATAATAATCTTCCAGGGCTTCATCCTGCTTAAACTGCTCATAGTATCCCCTGCCATCCACGTAAAACAGAGCGGCATTCAATAGGAGCTTTTCAGAAAGATTGGTGGAGTAAATCAGGTGATAATGATTCTGCCAGTAATTATCTGTCTGATTTTCGTAATAGAGGTTTTCACCTGAAGGACTTACATATTGTCCGGCCGGATTGTAGGTCCGGTTGGTATCGAGTGTGACCTCGTCCACTCCCCACCAGCTGATGCCCGAATGCTGCTCACCCAGGATAACATTGGCCTTAATTCTGCCCTTCTTGGTAAAATAGGTCCCGGTAAACTGCATGGATTGATTGTCGGAAGAGGCATAATCCACATATCCATCTGATTTCAAATTGGAATAGCGAAAATCAAAACTAAGTCTATCCTTAATCATTCCTGTGCCCGCCTTTACAGTATTGATCCAGGTATTATACGAACCAAAAGTACTGCTGATATCTGCATAGGCCTCCCTTGAAGGAGTTTCTGTCTGCATATTCACTGTGGCCCCGAAAGCCGCAGCTCCGTTGGTGGAGGTCCCCACTCCCCGCTGTACCTGGATGCTATTTAAGGAGCTTGAAAATGAGGGCATATTCACCCAGAATACCTGTTGTGATTCTGCATCATTCAGAGGTATGCCATCGACCGTAATATTGATTCTGCTGGGATCGGCGCCCCGGATGCGAAAATTCGTATACCCTATTCCTGTACCGGATTCGGAGGACTGGACCAGGGAGGGAGTTAAACTCAGGAGGTAGCCCATGTCCTGCCCCATGTTCTGGGCAGCGATCTCCTCCTTCTCCATATTCTCATAGGCCATAGGTGTTTTATTACCCGCCCTTGTGGCCCTGACCACCACTTCATCGGCAATAAACATGGAGGTCAATAGTTCGATATCATAGTGCTCCTTAAATGGTGGAGTCGCCTCAAAAACATGGGTCTCATAACCCACATAGGAAACTATAATCTCATAGGACTTACCCTCATCCAGGGCTAATTCAAACATTCCATTACGATCGGTAGTTACGCCCAGCTGGCTATTGTTCACCACCACATTGGCACCCACCAGAGTCTTCCCCTCTCCATCTTTAATAGCGCCTGTAACATTCGCTTTCTGAGCCATGACAATAAGCGATGCCGACAGTAAAGTTGATAACAGCAAAATCCTCTTCATAGAACTGAATTTTGATAACAAATAACAATCCGAAAAAGGGGGCATCAATAGGAATTTTCTGTTCCCTACGCTGGCATTATCCAGATCAGGTAAAAAGGGTTTGATCTCAGCCCGTATTATTAAGGCACCCCGGAATCAAGGTAAAGTTACAAGAAAGTCCAGATTAAATGGCCATGGAGAAAAAAAAGATTACTTTTACACATCCTTTTATCTACATATCTACATGTATGCAATTTAAACAACTTGACATAAAGCCCCAGGGAACGTGGATAACACGTACAGTGAATTCTCCACGGTTCAAGACTACCATCACTGCCATCCTCGTGGGTGCTGCCATTGGATTCCTTTTCTTCTATTTCACCGAGGGCCGGCTTATGGAAAGTATTCCAGGCAAAGAAATTGTGAAAAGCCTGCTCATTGGAGGATTCTTCGGATTCTTTATCACCAACAGTCCCTGTGCCAGGGGAAGGTGCTAAGCTGCATGTTGTCTGAATTGCCCAGAATGTATAGTTTTGGGCAATGGCCAGAAAAAGGAGATTCAAAGTTAAAGAGCATCAGCTTTACACGGTACTTCCCAGGGTCTGGAAAGAACTTAGACGGGAAAACCAAATTGATAAGGTGTACCGTCTCCGAGCCCGAAGAATAAGTTTCTACAGCAAACTCTTTTCAGCCGGATTCTGGCTTCAGCGAATCATTTTTTCAAAAAAGGTCCAGAAGATCTCATTTGAGGATCATCCCCCCCTTTTTATACTGGGTTTGTGGCGCACGGGTACCACACATCTGCACTACCTGATGGCCCGTGATGCCAGTTTTGGCTACCTGAACAATCACCAGGCCTTTACATTAAATTTTTCTCTCTTAAGTCTGGATCGATTGAATAAGTTTCTAAGTATATTTGTTCCTGGCAGACGCCCCCAGGACAATGTAAAAGTGACCCTGGACGACCCGGCCGAAGAGGAACAAGCTTTTAGTACAACGACCACCCATAGCAGCATTCACTCTTTCTTTTTCCCACAAAACAGAATGTACTTCAACAAGTATCACCTCTTTGAAGGCATCACTGAGCAGGAAAAATCAGAATGGAAACGTGATTATCTGTACCTTCTGAAGAATATCGCCTTCTATGGCAAAAAAAGAAACCTGCTTCTGAAAAATCCTCATAATACCGGCCGGGTCAAAGAACTTCTGGAACTCTTTCCCAACGCAAAGTTCATATTCATCCACCGCGATCCGTATACAGTTTTCAGATCCACCAAAAAACTTTACAACCGTATGGTCAGCAGTCAGTTTCTCCAACACTGCGGTCAGGCCGAGATTGAAAAGCTGATCCTGGAGGACAATGAAAAGATCCTTCGAAAATACCTTGCAGAGAGAAACCAGATCCCCAAAGGCAAGCTGGTCGAAATTGGATTTGAAGCACTGGATACAGCTCCCCTGGAGACCATTGAAACCATTTATAGGGACTTGGGGCTTAAAGGATTTGAGGATGCCCGGCCAGCCATGGATGCTTACATGGAATCTGTGAAACAATATAAGCGCAACACCTATCGCCCACTTCCCCAGGCACTCCGGGACAAGATACATGCGCATTGGGATTTCTGGTTTGAAGAGTTTGGGTACAATAAGGATCAAGAAATAACAATGGCCACCAAATCCATGATTTGATGGCCATTTTAGTTTTGTCGGGGTAGCAGGATTACTCCTCATTTCATTCGTCGTGATCCCGTAGGAGGGGTGTCCTAAAAGAAAAAAGCCACGATA
>DAOWFP010000012.1 GCA_030637895.1 Bacteroidota bacterium
AAACTGATGGCCAGTGGAAGGCGCTATAATCTGCTGGAGGAGATATACACCAAACCTTCCGTTCATTATCTGACCAAGATCCGAAATACATAGTCTTTAAAAAACCTGAAATATGCTGCAATCGCCAATCAGAGTCCCTTTAATTAAAGGAAATAAGACCTACAAGGATGTCACAGAAGATATCCTCAGGCCTATGATAAACCGGCCCGGGAAGGTCTGGTACCTGGGAATATCTTTATCCGGCTCAGCCCTGTTGTTTGGTGCCGTCATGATCGTCTGGACCATCTGGCACGGAATCGGAACATGGGGTCTCAACCGGACCATTGGATGGGGTTGGGGAATCACCAACTTTGTTTGGTGGATCGGGATCGGCCATGCAGGAACATTCATCTCAGCCATCTTGTTGTTGTTCAGACAGAAATGGAGAACAAGTATAAATCGTTCGGCGGAAGCCATGACCATTTTTGCTGTGATCTGTGCAATGTTGTTTCCTATCATTCATATGGGAAGGCCGCTGCTTGGGTTCTTTATTTTTCCTTATCCGAATTTCAGGGGGCTCTGGGTGAACTTCAACTCACCGCTTGTGTGGGATGTATTTGCCATCTCCACTTACTTTACAGTTTCACTGATATTCTGGTATGTAGGTCTTATTCCGGATATTGGAACCGTACGGGATAAGATTAAATCAAGATTCAAAAAGACCATATACAATGTATTAAGTTTTGGATGGAAAGGTTCTGCGCGTCACTGGCACAGGCATGAGGTCGTCACCCTGATCCTGGCAGCACTGGCAGCCCCACTGGTATTATCTGTTCATAGTATTGTGAGTATGGACTTTGCCAGCTCTATTGTTCCCGGTTGGCATACCACCATCTTCCCGCCCTATTTTGTGGCCGGGGCCATATTTTCCGGTTTTGCCATGGTCCTTACCCTGATGATCATTACACGCAAAGCATTGCACCTGGAAGACTATATCACGGTAGGTCATGTGGAGTCCATGAATAAGATTATCATCGCCACAGGTTCCATTGTTGGACTGGCCTACCTCACAGAGCTTTTTATATCCTGGTATTCTGGAGTTGAATATGAGCATTTTGTACTGTTAAACAGGGCTACCGGACCATACTGGTGGGCTTACTGGATCATGATGACGGCAAATGTCATCTCTCCACAGTTGTTGTGGATCAAAAAACTCAGGACCAACCTGGTATTTACCTTCTGTTTGTCTATTGTCATCAATATAGGCATGTGGTTCGAGCGCTTCGTTATTGTGGTTACCTCCCTGCACAGGGATTATCTGACATCAAGCTGGGCCATGTATAAACCCACGATAGTTGAAGTTGGCCTCTTCCTTGGAACCCTGGGATTGTTCTTTACTGCTTTCTTCCTGTTTATCCGTGTGTTCCCTGTAATTGCCATAGCCGAGGTTAAATCTGTTTTAAAAAGTTCAGGTGAAAAAAACCCTCCAAAAGTCGAGAAAAATGAAAAATAAGAAATACATAACTGTTGTATTTGACGATGAAGTGCCCATGTTACAGGCCGTTCATAAAATCCAGGAGAGTGATCAGAGTATCCAGGATGTATTAACACCCTTTCCGGTACATGGTCTCGATAAGGCCTTGAAGATGAAGCGAACCCGGATCCCGGTAGCTGGATTTATATGTGGCGCCATCGGTGGTTTGTTTGGATTTCTATTCCAGGCCTGGATCTTTACAGTGGATTATCCGCTGGTATTTGGAGGAAAGCCATACCTGTCAGTACCCTCATTTATTCCTGTCACATTTGAGTTGACGGTGCTGTTTACAGCGGTGGGTGTGGTAAGTGCACTTTTCATCAGATCCAGGTTTATACCAAGGAAGAAATTCGAACCCATTCATGATCGCATTACGGATGACAGGTTTGTTATCCTGGTTGATGCTGCCGAAAATGAGGAATCCACGCGGAGTAGCCTGCAGTCTTTGTTAGCGGGTATAAGCAATGTCGAAATTGTGTAATAAGAAAACCACCAGATATGGACGAACAATATACATTCACAAAGAGGGTACGCAACATTTTAGCCATTGCCGCTACTGCCGGTTTACTGCTTACAGTTGCTTCCATTTTTATATTCAAACCTGATTCATCAAGAATATGGGCGAATGTGCTACTTAACAACCAGCTGTTCATTGGTATTGCCCTTGGCGGAGCATTTTTCCTGGCGGTCCACAGAATTGCCTTGTCTGGTTGGCATACTGCACTGCAACGTATTCCGGAGGCACTCACCTCATTTTTACCTGTGGCATTTCTGCTGATGGCACTCTTATTCTTTGGTATGAAAGACCTTTACCACTGGTCACATTCAGACCTGCACGATCCCGTGCTGGAAGCAAAATCTGCATGGTTAAACCTGCCCTTCTTTTTTATCAGAATGGTGCTCTATTTTGCTGGATGGATCGTACTGACATGGGGAATGAAGAAACAGACGGATGCACTGATGGATTCCGGAGATATCAAATTTCATAATCGAAGAAAGATTTTTGCCGGCTTATTCCTGGTGTTTTTTGGCATTACGGTCTCCACCAGCAGTTGGGACTGGATCATGTCCATCGATGCGCACTGGTACAGCACCATTTTCGGCTGGTATGTTTTTATCGGGATGTTTGTAAGTTCACTCGCCTTTATGATAGTTCTGATCTGGTTCTTGAAAAGAGCAGGCTACCTGGCTGTTATCCGGGTGGATCACATACATGACCTGGGCAAATTGCTGTTTGCCTTCAGCATATTCTGGACCTATCTGTGGTTCTCTCAATACCTGCTTATCTGGTACGGTCATATTCCTGAAGAGACCATCTATTTTGTCCAGCGGCGGGAGGACTTCGAATTGCTGTTTTTTCTGAATCTGGGATTGAACTTTATCATTCCGTTTTTTGGTCTGATGAAATTAGACTTAAAGAGAAAATTGAATTGGCTGGCAGGAGTTGCCGGAGTGGTCCTCATAGGACACTGGATCGATTATTATCAAATGATTATGCCCGGAGCTGCGGGTGAACATGCGGGCATAGGGTTACTTGAAATTGCGATGACACTTTTTTATGCTGGCTTATTCCTATTTGTGGTTTTACGCGCACTTGCCTCAAAACCCCTACTGGTGAAAAAGGATCCGTTCCTGGAAGAAAGTTTACATTTTGAATCCTGATACATAAGCGTCCTATTTGAAAAATGAATATTATGAGAAAGGTAGAGAATAGAAGAGCAGCGGTGGTACTCCTGTCCTGTATGGTGGTGATGTCGTGCGATCGACACCGGGATATGCCCGGGTATGATTTCATGCCGGATATGGTCTACTCCCAGGCCTACGATGCCTACTCCGAGAACCCGGTATTCAGAGACAGCCTTACCAATCAGGTGCCTGTGTATGGTACAATGCCCAGGAACCAGGTGGCTTTCAGGTATTCCGTTTTTCCGGAGAACCGGCTGCTTGCCGGTCAGACGCTGCTTAGCCGGGACCCGATGATCATGAAGCATGTATTTGAAGGGAAGAAATTATACACTGCATTCTGTTCTAACTGTCATGGTGAATCGGGTAAGGGAGATGGCTTCCTGATAACAAGCAAGAAATTTCCGGCCACAGTAAAAGTAGGAGATCTTACTGACGAACGTTTGGTGAAAGCTTCAAGGGGAGAGCTATTTCATGTTGTTACAGTGGGATACGGGCTGATGGGATCCTATGGCGCTACCCTTTCTGAAAAGGATCGCTGGAAAATAATCGAGTATGTGAAGGTGAAACTTCAGGGCCAGGAGCTGGGGGCCAGGACCCTGGCGGGTGCCAATCCTGCTCTTTCCGAACCCTACGAGGAATTTGAAGCAAGGATTGCAAGTGACTTTGAACGGACCGACGGGGTTGGTCCGGTATCGGGTGTCACACTCGGAGCCCTTAACCAGGCCTGGGTGACCGAGGGAGAAACCCTGTTTAAATTAAAATGCTCTTCCTGTCATAAACCGACTAAAAAGTATGTGGGACCGGCTCCTCGTGGAATATTGGACAGGCGGAATCCCACCTGGATCATGAATATGATCCTGGATCCCGATAAAATGGTAAAGGAGGATCCCGTGGCAATAGAGCTGTACAAAAGATACCTGGCACCTATGGCCAATCAGAGCCTTACTGAAGATGAGGCCAGAAAGATCCTGGAGTATTTCAGGACACTGGAGTAAAAGATATAAAACGAAGTTGAAACAAAGAGCAGAAAATTGAGAGTTAGACTTGCATCATTACTTCTTTTGATGGCATATCTTTCGATATGGTTGAAACCTCTGTTTCCATATATTGATTATGAACTTAACCGTGAGTATATCATAAATACCCTGTGCATTGAACGGGATAAAGAGGTGAATACCTGCCAGGGCCAGTGTCACCTGAATAAAGAGATTGAAAAGAACTCCTCACAGGATGAGGAGAAACAAAGGGAAAATCCTGGCCGGACCTTTGAAAATGAAACATTCTACCTGATCCTAAGCAGCTTCATTCCTCCGCAGTCAAAAACGATCAACTGTAAGGAATGTATTTACCTTTCCAACTATAGATTTCTCATACATAAGAGTCATTTCCACCCGCCCGAATCTGCTTAATTCCAGGTTTACTTCACAAGTCCACATTGTTTATAGCCAATACTGATTTCGGATGGTATCCGAAACCTTGTCTCTGTCTACCGTGCGTATAGCAGGCACGTAGATCTTATCTAATTTATGCGAAGAAGAATCATGAATAAACTCTTTGTCATGGCCAGACTATCTACATACATTGTATTAATCATTTTTATAATGAGTGTGTCATTCGGTGAAGTGGCAGCTCAGACAAACGGGAGTATACACGGAACCATTAGTGATGCCAATACAGGACAGGGTATTGAATTTGTCCAGGTAAAATTGGTGGAATTGAGCGTAGGGAGCATATCTGATGAGAATGGAAGTTTTGAAATCAATGATATCCCTGATGGGAACTACACCCTTGAATTCAGCATGCTCGGTTTTATGACTGAGCGCATAAACGATTATAAGGTTGATGCAGCACAATCTCAGCCACTCACCATTCAGCTCAGGCCTGAGCAGTATAAGCTGAATGAGATCACCGTTTCAGCAACCAAGATCTCCAAGACCATCAAAGACATAGGTTCGCCGGTCTATGTGATTGGCTCCAAAGAACTGGAGCAAATTGAGGGCAGGAATATTGAGGAGTCCCTGGCTACCATTCCAGGTGTATTTACAGAGAATCGTTTTAACGGGGGATCGAATGTGGTCAGTTTCAGGGGAATAGGCATACACACACATGTAACACGCGGAATATTGGTTTTGGTAGATGGTGTCCCGCTGAACGAAACGTCAGGCAGGGTCGATTTTGAAGGGGTCGATATGGAGAATGCAAAGCGCATTGAAGTCATCAAAGGGCCGGTTTCCTCGCTCTATGGACCCAATGGAATTACCGGAGTGATCAATATCATAGAAAAGGTACCTCAGTCCGGGATTCATGGGGGATTCAATGCTTATTACGGGAGCTACGACATGAGAAAATTGTCTGGCAACGTGAATGGTGGGAACGAAAACTTCAAATACCTCGTTAAGTCGAACTATATCTATTCCGGAGGCTACCAGGACAGGCAGGTATATGATTCAAAATCAGTGGGGATTAAATTGAGCAATGAATTCAAAAACCATGGGAAACTGGGTTTTACGGCTGATTATATAACAGCCTATACAGAATATGCCGGTCCGCTGGACAGCACTCAGTACTACGAGAGATCTACCATAGCAACCAGTAAATTTACAGGTTCAGACAAAGATATACTTAGGCTGAATCTGAATTACAGACAGAAGATCGGTCAGCATTCAGACCTTTTCAGCAGCTTTTATTACAGGAAGCGTCACTACGAAGGGCATTACCGGGATTCCCAATTTGGGATAGATAATGTAGGTACATTAGGGGGTGAGATCAGGTGGAAATCGAGCTTCTCTTTACTCTCCAGACTGAATACTATTTCGGTGGGAGCAAGTGCTGACCAGGAGAGCGGGACAGAGGAATTGTATGTCCGGGATGAGGATACGGGTGAGATCGGCGACTTGGTCGACGATGGCAGAAGTGCATATATGCTGGGAGGAATCTATATACAGGATGAGTTTTTCATTGTGCCGAAACTCGCATTAACACTGGGAGTCCGCTTTGACCTTGTGCAATACAGCTGGGACGACAATTTTAATACGGGAGAAGAGAACACTTCGGACAATGGCTCGGTTACCTCTACCAGTCCGAAATTCGGTTTGGTCTTCCATCCGACAGATAACCTGACCCTGTTTGGAAATATCTCCAAAGGCTTTAATCCGCCTCAGATTTCCCAGCTCTATATCGGGAGTTCATACAGCGGACATCCCAATCCGGATCTGGAACCCGAATACTTAATCAATTATGAAGTGGGTACCAGAGGAAACATAAATGCTGTGATAGACTATCAGTTTTCACTTTTCAGAATGGATTTCAAGGATCAGATTGTGGCTGATGGTGATCCTCCCACCTATGAGAATATGGGGGATACACGTCATTCCGGGCTTGAGGCGTCTGTCAAGTACAATGCCACAAAAAGCCTGAGCGGACACCTGAGTTACTCCTTCTTGCACACAGAGTTTATTACAGACCCTGAATACAAGGGAAATACTCTAAGGAAAACTCCCTCCAATCAGCTCAATGCCAGTATTCAGTACAGGTTCAATTTCGGACTGATCGCCTCGGTGGATTATGTTTTTATGGATGATTACTATATGGACAATGAAGAGGTGAATGTGTACGAAGGGCATTCGCTGTTCAATGCCAAATTGCTGTATAAATTCTGGAAATGTTATGTGGGTTTCCGGGTCAACAATATTCTTGACAGGAACTATGCCACATGGGCCTATGCATCTTCTGTTTATGACTACCGGACCAGGACAAGTTCGTGGAGCAAATCATATTATCCCGGACTGCCAAGGAACTTTACACTAAGCATGGGTATTAATTTTTAAGGAACTGCATATGAAAAGAAACTTGTATTTAGCTCTTAGCATCCTGTTATTTCTCCCCGGGCTGACAGCCCGGGGCCAGGAGGCGTTGTGGTTGTCCAATCTTCCGCCGGATGAAAGGCAAAGGGAGATCAGGGCCAGCGGTATGCACAAATTGTCATCCATAAGTGCCGGTCGCGGACAGGTACAGATTGTACAATGGGTTCGAAAAGGAAATAATGTTTTGAATGCAGACTATGTGTTGAATTCAGAAATTCCTGATGCTGAATTCTATTGTTACTCACCCCATGGAGAGCTTCAGACATGCGGGGTGGACAGCACAAAAACCTTTAAGGAGCCCGGCTTCCGCAATCCGGTTGAAGGCTACTACAATCTCTATATGATTCAAAAAAATGTCCGAAATGATACCTTGTTTGTTCAGATTGCCAAGGCGGAGCTACTGAATCATGCCTGTAGAAACGGACATAAGGCTGTGGATGAAAAGATCCGGCCCCATATTTATCCTGAAGTGATTCCCCTGGAGATCACCCGGAGCAGAATCAGGCTTGAAAATCTTCACTTCTTCGTCTCCTCAGGAGACAAACTGACCTTTGAGCTAAGTAGGTTTTCTGAACCCCTGAAAGATGCCCTGGTCACATTCACTACCCACCATGGCTGGCAAAAAACCATCAGAAGCAACCTGGAGGGTGAGGCTGAAGTCCAGCTGATACAGGACTACTTTACACCCTGGAAGGAGGTTGATAACAGGAAAATCTACCATTACCTGGCGGTGGCTGAATACACCGAAGAGCAGGGAGGTGAATACAAGGGTCAAGCCTATAGGTACACGCATTATACAGCCACTCTTTCCGATGGCTATTACCCTTCAAAGATCATGTATTCTTCCCTGAGCTGGGCACTGGGTCTTTTCCTCCTCTTTTCTCTTCTGATTGGAGGAGGCGTGGCTTTTTACAGGAGGCGAAGAACCAGGATATACAAGGAATTGAAATGGACTAAGGCTTAGGTAAAATCACTAAATATCACAATTGTGAACAACTTACAACGGTACATAAACAATGCGAACATATCTCGATTCCGCTTGATATTTCAGATACTGGCCTTTCTTCTACTGATCTATGGGGGATATTTATCCATCCACATCGGGACAAGTATACCGACATTTGCCTGTCCCTACAACCAGGAGTGCCCTGGTACCTGCTACTTGATCTCAGCCCAGCACCAGCTTCATAACACATGGTCAGACCTGTTCGGTTTCAGGGGGAAGGCATTCCTGACGGGGTTTATCACCTTTGTTTTACTCTTCCTGGTGATCAATAAAGCCTGGTGTGGATATGTATGTCCGCTTGGAACCATACAGGATTGGATCACCAAATTGAGAAATTTCTTAGGAGTAAAGTTCTCCAGGTATGATGAGCTGAGTTTTAAACGACTGAAGATAATCAAGTTCGTTCTCCTGATTCTGCTGGTTCTTATCCCGCTGGGAATGAGTAATTCTCTGCTTGGGCTACCTCTTTTCTCACACGATCTGAGTGCTCCCTTCTGCCAGATTTGTCCCGGAAGAGTTATTACCCCCTTGTTTATAGGTGACACATCGCAGTTGCTAGTTGATTTCACCAATCCAACGACCATGATCATGTCCACCCTGGGCATACTGGTTCTGGCGCTATTCTTTATAGGTTCTTTTTTTAAAAAACGCTTCTTCTGCTTTTTCTGCCCCATGAGTGCGCTTCACTTCCTGTTCTCCAGTATTGCCTTCCTGAGGCTGAATAAAAAGGGTGAAAACTGTACCAGGTGCGGAAACTGCTACAGGGTGTGTGATGTGGGAATTAAAGCCATTGCTGAAGATCTTGAACATACATACATGGTGAAGGATGACTGTATGCTATGCTTGAAATGCGTGGAAGCATGTCCGGAGAATGATTGCCTGAAGGCCTCATTTCTGACTATTCCGGTATTTAGCTCCACGGAAGAAGGGTTTTTTAAGCGAAACCTGCATCTGGACCATGAGATGCAAAACCCATCAAATCAAAGCAATAACGAGGATATAACAAAGAATGATGATTCAAAAACCAAATAAAAGGTATGACCGGCTTTCCACTGCTTCAAAAAAGCGGTTGGTCATCGAATCAGATAGCGTGCTAAATGAGCTGCAAAAGGAATCGGCCGGAACAATACCCGGCATGGATTATTTTTACGGGCTTGCGCGAAGCTATAGCAGGGGAGAGCTGTCGAAGCAGGACAAGAAGAAATACATTGCCACATCTTGTGTACAGGTGCCCATAGAACTTATATATGCTGCAGGTGCTGTTCCAGTTCGTACCTGTTCGGGATCTCATTCGATGAGTCAGGCCGGCGCTGAATTTCTTCCTGCAAAATCATGCTCCCTTGTCAGTGCAACTTTCGGGACGATCTATACAGACTCCATCCCTGTTCCTTCAAAGCCGGTTGCCATTATCAATCCGACCACCTGCGATCAAAAGAAAAAGCTATCGGAGATACCCTCTGGCATGGATATTCCCTATTATACCCTGGAGCTACCACCAACAAAAGATTCTGAGGAGGCCCAGATGTACTGGTACAGTAGTGTGAAAAAATTCAGCAGGGATCTGGAAGGGATTACTGGTAAGCGCATTACCCGGAGCAGATTAAAGGCGGCCATATTGAAGGTGGCCAAAGCACAGCAGGCCTTTCGGCAGTTGCACCAGATCAGGAAGGAGCACCCATCTATGCGCGGCACAGATGCCATCCTGGTAGCGAACACCTTTTTCTATGATGACATTGATTCCTGGACACAGCATGTGGATAGCTTAAATCATGAACTGGCCCAAGGCTTACACAGAGATCCAGGAATTTCAGACAACAATGCCCCACGCATATTGCTCACCGGATCACCCTCCATTTTCCCCAATTTTAAATTACCAGTAATGATCGAAGCGATGGGGGGGCACATTGTAGCAGATGAGTTTTGTTCATCAAACCGCTTACTCTATGATACAGTAGCTGTTGATGAATGGAATATGTACGATATGATCCCGGCTCTGGCGGACCGGTATTTGAAAGCCTGCACCTGTCCCTGCTTTACACCGAACCAGGACAGGGACCGCAAATTACTCTCATACATCAAGGATTTCAGAGTGGATGGATTGGTGTATCAGACATTCTCCGGATGTCAGCTCTACGAGCTGGAGTCCAGTCGGATCGGTTCCTTAATGGAGCAAGAGAATATACCCATGCTCTATATTGAAACAGATTACAGTCCGGACGACAGGGGACAGTTGTCCACCCGGATCGAAGCGTTTATTGAATCCTTAAGTGCAAGAAAATAAACAAAACAATTATACTCTTAAACTCGACATATGCAATATTTTACAGGAATTGATATTGGTTCAACAGCCATCAAGATTGCCATCATAAACGAGGAAACGGAACTGTGTGCCCAGACGGTGGTCCCCACAGGCAGCAAGTTCAATGAAAATGCCCTGAATGCCTATCATGCACTGATCCGGGAAAGCCATATAGATCTGTCCAGGATCAAGTATGTCGTTTCAACGGGTTATGGAAGGAGGTTGTATAAATCGGCCGACGAAACGGTCAGCGAAATAACGGCAAATGCTGTAGGTGCCACTGCAGTCAGCAAAGAGCATTCCATTAGAACCATCATCAATATCGGCGGACAGGATTCGAAAATTATACAGATCAATCAGCAGGGCCTGGTTCAGAATTTTATCATGAATGATAAATGTGCTGCAGGTACAGGCCGGTTTCTTGAAATGGCTTCCAGGAACCTGGAGGTTGATATTGACCAGATGAGCGGACTGCACAAGCTTTCACAGGACAGGACCCTTACAGTGAACAGTACATGTGCCGTATTCGCAGAATCTGAAATCATCTCCCTGCTTGCCGAGGGACATAAAAAGGAGGAGATTGTTTACGGGATACATGTCTCTATAGCAAAGAGGATTGCGCGCCTGGCAGGAAGGGTCAAGGTGCAGGACGATGTGCTTTTTGATGGTGGTACTGCTTATAATAATGGATTGGTCGATGCATTGGAGGAGGAGTTTATGAGGGACTTTATTGTGCCCGGAGCCCCGCAAATCACCACGGCAATCGGAGCCGCACACATGGCCCTGGATATGTGCAATAAATCCAGGAGAAATTACTCAACTTCTCCCCGAGGTCAGTTCATATAGAAAATCCTGGAGTATTTCAGGACACTGGAATGATGAAATAGGTAGAGCACGGACCCTCATTGGAAGCAATGCAGTAGTGGACATATCCTCTTTTACTGATTAGTTCGATGATTGGTGCGGGAACAAAGGGTGTGGTGAGCAAAAAGATCTCACCCGCATTGGTAAGTTCCAGTTGACCCAGCACCTCCTGCATGGGATTCTGACCGGAGTCGATCAGCGGTGAGGCATCAAAGGAGACCGATACCTTAGCAGGATCAAACCAAGCAGGCTTCTCATAATTGATGTCATCACCGGAGACCTCACCTTCAAAAAGCTGCTGCCCCACTTCCGATCTGAGCGTATTAATAAGCTCAGTCACTGAGGCATTCCCCAGAGCCGCAGCCTGTTGGAGGGTGGCGACTTTTCCAACGGTTTTTCGAAGCACCGGATTTTTTAGCTTTTTGAATGCGGGAGATAGTTGCATCAATACTGGCTCAAGATCAGGATAGCTGTCCAGTAACTCTCCCACCCGGGTCTTTGGTGTGATGATCAGTTTTTGATTCTCAGACATTATTTCTCTGTATAACTTAATAATCGCTGTTCTCCTTTGATTGTTTTCAGTTCAGTGATGTTCTGAACGACTTCAAGTGTACCGAGGTATTTGTTGAATTCATCCCTGAGTGCATAGTACTCGATATAGACAAAAACCCCTTTCATCTCAAGCCAGAAAACGGCACGCTCCTCTTTCCCGGATTTGAAATCACTGATGACCTGCTCCACCACATGCACGCTTTTGGGAGGATGACACAAGCGGACATCCCTTCCAATGATCGCTCGGTTGCGTTTAAAAATGGGCTTTTTACCGTGCGAAAAGAATCTTACCTTATCCTGGCTGTCCACAAAAGTGAGTTCCACTGGCATGGTGCCAAATATTCCTATGAGCTCAGGGATTGACAATCTGCCGGTAGGTAGTTGAACACTCCCTTCTACCGTTCGGGCCACTGGTGATGGCTCCACTCCTTCAGGTTTCCATTCGATTTCCGGATCGTACAGGCAGTAACCGATTTCCGGACTCTCCTGGGAGATCTGGTACCACTCTTCATCGGCGAGCTTGTCCATGCACATGGGGAAGAGGATCTCTTCCTCTTTCATAATCATATCAGAAACAGCTCCGGATGCCGGTTTCAATACCAGCTCCACCAGTGTTTCAAGTTCATCAAATTCCATTCCTCCCTTGATATCCAGCCCTTCACGGGCTACTTTTAGCAACTCCCGGGTTTCGTCATGTTTCCCCCACATGACCTTGGGAGGACCTGTAATGTTATATTTTTCCAGATAAGGAAATAGAAGATTTTCTTTGCGCAGATAGTGTTTTTCCACGTCCATCAGGTTGTTAAAAAATGCTTTTAGTTGAAGGATATAGGTTGTCAGTTCAAGATCCTCAGGCTGGTGCACCTTTTCATAATAACGCTCCATGGTCTGCACTAGCTTATGTAACTCGCTGTTCTCCTTCTTAAAGGTGTCCACCGGATGACCGTCAGGAATCTCCCGTGCACCGGTCTGATCAATTTGTCCCTCAAGGACCTGGGTATGTATATCGCAAAATTTCAGCACCTCCTCTTCGGGTAAGCCTTCGTTGATCAGCTCCTGTTCAACCTGTACGACCTCGTTATAGGGGATACTTTTTAATAAAGATACAAGCCTGCCCCGTACCGCATCAGGAGCCACCCCTTCGTGCAACTGAAGGATCATATGTTTCAGAAGCTCTTTACGACTCTTCTCGTCTTTATTCAGTTCATCCATGAGCTATTTTTCTTTTGTCCGGGAGAAGCTACGAAGAATTATTCTAAATAGATAATTTTGGATCTGGTATTCTTCATTCTTCCGACTTATATATTTCGCTATTTTACAGTACCTTGTGGAAAATCATCAAATCATGGGAACATTTGATCTGAACCGTCGCCAATTTCTGGGTGCCCTTTCGCTGGGAACTGCTCACCTGATGTTTAACAATCCATTGTATGGTGCTACCGGGAGGTTTAGCTCCATTGATCCCCTGCAACGGGTTGCACTGGGGAAAACGGGGATAAAACCCACGCTGCTTGGTGTGGGTACTGGTATCAGTGGTGGAAGCAGAAGCTCATACCTGACCCGACAGGACAAAGCCAAGAGCATAGCGACCCTTCGTCACGCTTATGATAGAGGCATCAGGATGTTTGATTGTGCCGACACCTATGGTACGCATGGTCTGGTGGCCGAAGCATTGAAAGGTATGAACCGGGAGGAGCTTGTGCTTACCTCCAAGATCTGGACTAGGGAGGGGGGCATTCCGGAGCCGGAGCGTCCCGATGCCAATATCGTGGTAGATCGTTTTCGTAAGGAGCTGAATACCGATTATATCGATGTGGTCCAGCTGCACTGCATGGTCGATGCTCAGTGGACAGATCATGAGCGGAAGCAGATGGATATACTTGAAGATCTGAAGGCAAAAGGGGTGATCAGGGCCCATGGTATTTCTGTACACTCACTGGAGGCAATGATTGCCGGGGTAAACGATCCCTGGGTGGATGTGTTGCATGCCCGCATAAATCCATTCGGCATTGCCATGGATAAGCCCGATCCGGCCGAGGTGGTGGAGGTGATTCACCAGATGCACAGTTCGGGAAGGGGCGTAATCGGTATGAAATTGGTTGGTAACGGGGATCTCCGGAATGAAAGTGAAAAGATGGACCAGTCCCTGAAATTTGTACTGGGACTGGGTAGTGTGGATATGATGATTGTTGGATTTGAGTCCGAGGCACAAATCGACAACTACCTTGACCGGATGGGACAGGCGCTGAAAGAAATTAGCTGATCGATTAACAACTACGATCTCCGAAGCAGGTCCATGGCAGTCATATAGCCATTGACCATGGCGCCGGAAAAACCTCCACCGATTTTCCCCCATGCGGAGGCAATGAAGATATTCTCTGGCAAAGAAGAAAGGTACTCCAGTGAGCGACCGGGATGCTGAGCAAAACCATAGACAGCCCCTTTGGGATTCAGGGTAAAGCGTTCCACGCTCAAAGAGGTTGCCACCTCTACATATTCCACTGCTTCGCGAAATCCGGGCAGGATCTTCTCCAGGCGGCCTGTAATAATGTCTGCCACATCTGCCTTCATGCGCATATATTCACTTCGTTCCAGTCTTTCCCAATCGGAGGGGTAGTCTATGGCACAGACCGCACCCACACTTTTGCCTTGCGGAGCCAGACGGGAGTCCACCTGGCCATAGTCCACAAAAGTAAAGCTGCGTTTGCTGAAGTCGCTATGATTATTCCCCAGAATATCCTTCTGGGAACTGACAGATCCATCATAAATGAAAGTGGAATAGTTCTTATTTCCGATCTCCTGCAGGGGTTTATTAAAGCCATAATAAACAGTCAACAGGGAAGCCCCAATGGCCACATCCTTAATGGATTGGTCCAGAAGTGCGGCATCCTTTTTTGAAAGAAGTCCGCTTAAGCCGGGTATGGAGCCATTCATAATGATTTGGGTCGAGGTGGCCTGTTCGATCTGCCCTTTGTTTTTTCCTTTCATCTCCTTAAAAGAGACTCCTGATACTTTGTCGCCCTGATAATCGATGGAAGTAACCAGTTGATTGAGCCGCACCTTTCCACCCTGTTCTTTAATCAGATTACTCAGGGCATCAGATAAGCATTGCGATCCGCCCTGGATGAAGCTGGCAGTACCTCCATAGTAAGAGCCCTGGGCATTCAGGTAGTAGAGCCAGGATAGGGAGTAGGGATCGTCGTGATAGTACCCAAGGTTTCCCAGCAATACCAGCTTCAGGTCCTCATCGCCAATAATCTCATCCAGGAAAACCCCCACGCTGCGATCGGGTTTACCCTTATGGGCGACCATGACCCTGCGGACATTCAATACATGGTAGAAGTAATCTTCAATGCCTTTTTCCTCTCCCGGAAAGGCTTTTTTCAATATGGTTTTGGCTTCTTCAGGATCGTGGGGAATCACCAGATCGTAGCGTTCATTGATAAAGCGGTAAAATTCAGGGACCGGAAGAAACTTAACTCGTTCGCCCAGTCCGATATCATCAAAAATCCGGCGCTTGATATCCCTGGGATGTAAACCATCCATTTCATGAAGTCCCACCTCCATGGTAAAATCCCTTCGTTTAAAGGTAGTAGCACAGCCACCCGGCCGGTCGTGCTGTTCCAGCAAGAGCACACTTTTACCCTCTTTGGCCAGCTTGGCCCCTGCAGTGAGCCCTCCCAGTCCTGCTCCTATGATAATAACATCGTAATGCATATGTAATGATTGATTTATTTCTCCTCATTGTCTGGGATGGGATATCTCTTAAATTCAGCGTCCCGGTCAAATAAGTACCGATAAGTAATATAGTGTTTCACCGATTTGCAACCAACGCCCATAAAGATCTTTCGCATCTTGGGATTGAAATCCCCCACCCAGGAAAATTCAATCTCCGTATAGTGTGGTTTTCGCTCAAATACCCTGACCAGGTTGAGGATGATTCCCGCCTCAATCCCCCGGCTCTGGTAGGCTGGGATTACGCCCATCAGAACTCCCCGTGCCCGGGTCATGGTCTTCTTTCTCTTGAGGTAGAGGAACTTTAGCATGGCCGGAAGATTGAGTCTGCCGTTGAGGTGTTTCAGGATCAGGTTCACATCGGGGTACATCAGGTAGATGGCGATGGGCTTTCCTTTGCTGTAGGCGAGCCATATGAACTCTTCGTCGATGATGGCTTTTGCCTTTTTTATGGTCTTCTTGATGTAGGAGACCTCCAGGGGCTCAAAATTCTCCTTAAAGGAGGCCCAGGCCTCATTGAAAACTGTCACAAAATCCTGGGCGAAGAGATCGGCCTCTTTCCAGGTGAAGTGTTTGAATTCGTATTCAGGATTTGAAGCTACCCGCTGAGCGATACGCTCAAAACGGGGGGGCAAGGGTTCGGTCACATCCAGGTGAAAACCTTCCTGCTTAAAGTAGGTTTGAAATCCGTAGGTTTCGAAGAGCTCCTGGTAATAAGGGTGATTGTATGCAATCTCGTAGGAGGGATGAGTAAATCCATCTACCAGCAAGCCCCAGTACTTATCGGTCTCGCCAAAGTTAACCGGTCCGTCCATGGCCTCCATACCCTTTGCCTTCAGCCATTCCCTGGCGGTATTAAAAAGCAGGTTGGCGGCCTCCTGATTGTGGATGCACTCGAAGAAACCCATGCCCCCGGTGCTTTGATCGTGCTTATTGCAATTGTTGTGGTCAATAAAGGCAGCCACGCGGCCGATCAAAAGCTGCCGGTCATCGTAAAGTAACCATCGGCTTGCCTCACCATGTTCGAAATAGACATTAAGCTTTGGATCGAAGATCGAATTAATCTCTTTGTCGAAGGGACAGACCCAGGTATCATCGTCCCGGTAAATGATACGACTTACCTCCAAAAAAGCCTTCTGTGCACTCGGGGTTTTTACCTCCTCAGTGGTCATGTAGAAATATTATAGATGGATTCCAACAGCTTGCTGTACCGATCTGCCACTACCTTGCGTTTGAGCTTCAGGCTGGCAGAGAGTTCGCCGGTAGCGGGAGACCAATCTTCGTGGACCATGCGGAATCTTTTAATTCTCTCCCAGTCCATCAGGCCCTGGTTGATCCTTGCAATCTCTTCATTCATTACCTTGACCACCTCGGGTACCTTAATGAGCTCCTCCCGCTTTTTTCCGTTTTTGACATCGTTGTTAACACACCACTCCTTCAGGTAAGTGAAGTCGGGAACCAGCAGGGCGCTGGCAAATTTCTGATGTTCACCCACTACCATCACCTGGTCGATGAAGGAGGACTCCTTGATTCTGTTCTCAATGGGTTGCGGAGCCACAAATTTTCCGCTGGAAAGTTTAAATATCTCCTTCTTCCGGTCGGTTACCATCAGGAATTTTCCGTCCTCCAGGTGACCCACATCGCCGGTATGGAACCACCCCTCTTCATCAAATACACTTCTGGTCTGCGCTTCATCCTTGTAATAACCCGGCATTACACACTCACCTTTGCAGAGGATCTCTCCATCGTCGGCGATTTTCAGTTCCACACCATCGATTACAGTTCCCACGGAGCCCAGTTTACAGTTTCCCTTTTCGGTTCTGTTGATGGTGATGATGGGGGAGGTTTCGGTGAGACCGTACATATTGATGATTTTTAGTCCGCTGGCCCAGAAGATACGCTCCAGCCGTGGTTGCAGCGCGGCTCCTCCGCATCCCACCAGTTTAGCGTGTCCACCCAGTGCCTCCCTCCATTTGGTGAAGATCATCTTGTCTGCAATCTTCAACTTCCGGTAATAGAGCCAGCCCTTCTTCCCATGGGGTTCATATTGCAATCCCAGCTTCACTGCCCAGAAGAAAATCTTCTTCTTCATGCCAGTCAGGCTTCTCCCTTTGGCTATCACGTTGTCGTATATCTTCTCCAGGATTCTGGGGACAGCATCAAATCCAGTGGCCTGAATCTCTTTAAGATTGGCAGCAATGGTTCCCATGCTTTCTGCGTAATAAATGCAGGCACCCGCATACTGGGTCTGGTAGTTACCCAGTCTTCCCCCCACATGACAAACCGGGATAATGGCCAGATAACGGTCGTTCTCATTGAGTTTAAATACACCTGAGGCAGCCAGGAAGTTGCTTACCAGGTTTTGATGGGTGAGCATTACCCCTTTTGAACGGCCTGTGGTTCCTGAAGTATAGATAATGGAGACCACTTCGTTGGGAAGAATCTCATTTTTAATGGCTTCCAGCTTTTCCCGGGTCTCTGAAGAAGCCCTCTTTCCCATTTCAAGTACCTCACTCCAGTGGTTTGCTCCTTCGATAGTATCGAAAGTATAGAAGTGTTCCACTGCTTTGATCTTTTTTGATTCGGGCTCGATCATCTCATACAGTTTTTGATCGGAGACGATCACCATTCTGGCGTCGGAGTGCTTCATGATATAGTTGTACTCTTCAGCATTCATTGAGGTGTAGACCGGCACATGCACCACCCCCAGCATGGACATTCCCATGTCCACAAAGTTCCATTGGGGACGGTTATTGGTAACGGTCATGATTTTGTCACCCTTCTTGAATCCCATCTCCAATAAACCGAAGGCAAACTGATTGGATAATTGACTGTACTTCTCTGAAGTATAGAACTTCCATTTGCCTTCAATTTTTTCGGAAAGGGCATTGTTACCGGAGAACTTTGTGGTAAAGCGTTCCAACAGATCAAAATTGCGTGTGGGGACCATGGTTGATGATTTGATGGTTCCCTGCAAGATAATCAATCCAGACGAAACAGGCAGGATCTAATAGTAGCTGCTCCCGTCCCAGCAGTGCGTACACAGCTTCTCTTTTGGAAGCCCTATGGCCTCAATCAGGTCGCCCAGATCCTGGTACATGAGGGAATCGATTCCCAGATTTTTGGCGATCTGCTCCACCATGTTCTTGTACTTCTCGGTTGTGGGATCGGCATACTCCTCCAGATGAATCTCATCACCCTCAAGCTGTTTGATCGCTTTCCGGGTGGCTAGTTCCATGGTGGATCGCGATTGGGAGAAGTTCAGGAAGTTGCATGGAAAGGTAAGCGGCGGACATGCAATACGCATATGAACCTCTTTGGCGCCGGCCTGTCGAAGATCTTTCGTATTGTCTTTCAGTTGAGTTCCCCTCACAATGGAGTCGTCGAGAAAGACCATGCATTTACCCTCAATCATCGCTTTGTTGGGGATCAGCTTCATTTTGGCTACTAAATCGCGCATATCCTGGTGTTGTGGCATAAAACTCCTTGGCCAGGTGGGAGTATATTTGGAGTATGCCCTTTTATAGGGAATGCCATTGTGATTGCCATAACCGATGGCATGGCCCACACCCGAATCAGGAACCCCGCAGACAAAATCGGGCTTAACCGTATCTCTTTTTGCCAGGGCGGCGCCACAACGATACCTCACCTCATCCACATTGATCCCTTCATAATAGGAGGGTGGATAACCATAGTATACCCAGAGGAAGGAACAAACCTGCATTTTTTCGCCTGCTGGCTTCAGGGTCCGGTAACCTTCGGAGGTAATCTCAACAATTTCGCCCGGTCCGAGGTAGTACTCAATGTCATAACCGTTATTGGGGAAAGCACAGGTCTCAGAGGCCACGGCATAGGCTCCATCCTTTTTCCCAATAATGGCCGTGGTCCGGCCCAGTTTGTCACGGGCCGCAATAATTTTATCGGGAGTCAGTATCATCAGAGTACAGGATCCCTTGACTCTCTCGAAGACGTTTTCTATGCCCGCTAAAAAATCATTTTCCTCGCAGACAAGATTGGCCACCACTTCGGTAGGATTTACATTGCCCTGGAAGTTCTCGGCGAAGTGCCCATTCTTGTCCAGGAAGTGCTGTTCAAGCTCATCAATATTGACCATGCGGCATACCGTGGCGATAGCGAATCGTCCCATATGTGAATTGAACATAATGGGTTGGGGGTCGGTGTCGCTGATAATTCCGATACCACTGTTTCCGCTGAATTTTGCCAGATCGGGTTCGAACTTGGATCTGAAATATCCATCCTCCAGGCTGTGTATTGATCTTCTGAATCCCTCCTTTTCATTGTAGAATACCATCCCTGCCCTCTTGGTACCCAAATGGGAGTGATAATCTGTTCCGTAATATACATCGTACACGCAATCCTGTTTGGCAATTGCCCCGAAGAAGCCACTCATCTTGGAAAAAGTTTTAGGTTAGTAGTAGTCCTAAAACTATGCATTTAAACTGTGATTGCAAATTATTTTAACAGCAGTTATCGATGGGCTGCTTCCCATCCGATCAAAGCCGATTTTCTGCTCAATCTCCGCCCGTTTCTTGCGCTCTCACAACAGGAGATGTTGCTTCTCCGTTTTATTCCAGCCAGCCTGCGACTCGTAATTCACTTTGAAGATCTTCAGGTCGGCCTGGCTCTCATACTTCACGAAGTAGATCTTTTTCTCGGCCTGACTCTCATATTTCACAAAGAACCACAAACCATCTTCATTGGCTTGCGATTCATACTCCACAAAAAAGACTTTCAGATCGCACTGAGATTCATATTCCACCACAAAAACTTTCAAGTCGGCCTGACTCTCATAGTCTACCCTGAACACCTTCTGTGCCCACAGCGAAGTTGAAATAAGCATTAACAGAATCAGGGAGATATATGTAGTTTTCATCATGCAGATATTTCATTGTATATGATTCAGTTCAAAAACTGGTCCAAAAATAATCGCTATCTTTTTATGGTCTACTTTAAATGGAATAAGTATGAAAAGGATCATTTGTTTTGGCGAGGTTTTATGGGACGTGCTACCTACCGGCAGAAAGCTGGGAGGCGCTCCGCTAAATGTGGCTCTGAGGGCCCAGTCATGGGGAAACAAAGCAAAAATGATCTCCAGCATTGGTAAGGATCGCATTGGTGAAGATATTGCTGAGGAAATCATAGGTCATGGGGGTAGCCTGGATCATATCCAGGTGAGTGAAAGCTCTTCCACCAGCGAGGTGCTTGTAGCTCTTGATGAAAGTGGCTCTGCATCGTACGAAATAAAAATGCCCTGTGCCTGGGACAATATCTTACCAGTGGAGCGGGATGCTGAAGCAGTGGAAGCATCCGATGCATTTATTTTTGGAAGTCTTGTGGCCAGAAGCGACACTTCAAGGGAAACTTTGTTTGGTCTGCTGGAAAAAGCCAGGTATAAAGTGTTCGATGTGAACCTGAGGCCACCGCATTATACACCGGATAGGATCATAGGCTTAATGAAAGCGGCCGATTTTGTCAAATTTAACGATGATGAATTGTATGAAATCTGTTCGCACCTGGAGTTTATAGACAGGGAGCTTGAGGCCTGCATCAGATTTATGGCCGAACAAACAGATACGAGTCAGATCTGTGTAACACTGGGGAAGGACGGTGGAGTGCTCTTTTACAACAATGAGTTTTACTACAACAAAGGATATAAAATTATAGTGGCAGATACCGTTGGAGCCGGTGATTCCTTCCTGGCTTCCATCATTTCTCAGCTTCTGAATGGTAATCATCCACAGGAGGCCATTGATTTTGCCTGTGCTGTTGGCGCCATTGTTGCGTCAAAAAGCGGCGCCAATCCGGTGGTTTCCACATCAGAGGTCAGGAAAATGATTGGTGCGTAATTTCCTATTGATCTGGTTTTGCCGGAAG
>DAOWFP010000119.1 GCA_030637895.1 Bacteroidota bacterium
AACCGTGGCCAGCTTCTGCTCCACCTTGGATTTGTTGGAGGAGAGCCCCAGTAGTCCCAGATCTTCAATAAAAATATACTCTCCAATATCCGCTTTGGACGATTCTATCTGTTTAAGTACCTTTTCAGGTTCTCCCCTGAACACGGAAATGGTGCGGCCCAGGCGAACGGTGATCTTATCGGGATCGCTTTCCTTGAGTTGATCCAGCCTTACGAAACTGCCACTTTTCAATTCGTGTTCAGACATGATCATCCTAATGGCAGGTACCAGCGCCAGAACGGCCTCTTTTTTCTGATCCATGGTATTCAATTTTTATTCCCAGAGTGAAAAATAGTGGTTCAAAACGGCCTGGCCCAGGCGCTCCATCTTATCCCTTTCCTCCAGCTTGTACCCTGGCCCCTCTTTCACAGTTAGGTACTGGTGTGCAGCCAGGTAAGCTGCGCCATTAAAGGATATCTGCATTAGCTTATCATCCAGGGGCTCATTGTACTTACAACTTACGGTAAGGGGCAGGCTCGCAGGCGAATTGTGTTCTGTTCCAAAGGATACCACAAATCCGTTCTCGTAAAAGTATTCTGCATACTCCTTAACAACCTCAATCCTGTTTCGAAGGGGAATCAACTCTATGGAATAAAACCCACGGTCTTTCAAACTTTCCAGCAACTGCGCCCTGTCACGTTCAAATTCGGTGAATGCTCCCCCGGCACCATCCAGTAACATGGGATAAGTGGGGATCCCCCCGGCATCTTCAATGATCCCGACAATCTCCTCCATATTTAAAAAAGCCTTATCGTCTTCCGGAACAAATGCAGGTGCCCCTGACTTCAGTAGACGGGCACGCAACTCATCTTCAAGTCCCGCTGCATCATCCCGCTTCCTTTCCGAAGATTTGCCGCCAAATACCTGTTCCAGTAGTCTGTAGAATTCATCATCGTCATGGGACTTCTGCTCAATTTTTATTCGAAGCGCTTTGGCCACATGTCTTTCTCTCAAGGAATCTTTGGCATGTTCCTCCATGATCTCATTCACCGACAGGGAGATATGCACTTGTTGAAATTCCAGCCACCTGTTTACCAGATCGGTCATCCTGGCAACCTGGTTGTTACTCTCCATCACTACCTGGTCCAGTTTCTCCTGTTGATTCACTGGTAGTATGGAAGGATAGGCAAGTCCTTTTCCAGTGATATAGGTCCGGCCCGGATTGCCTGGATCATTCACCCTGATTCCAGCTTCCTGGTCTTCCCTGCTGATCCCGATCAGTTCAACATTCAACAGGGGAAAGAGGTGATATTCCCTACACTTCTCAATAAATTCCCCATGGCCCTCTGTGATGTAAAAATCATTGATTCCCAAGATCTTCACCTCCTCTGAATCTGCCATGCGCACCGCCTCATCAATACTTTCAAATGCACTGAAGGAATAGGGAGTATGAATATGGTTATTTACCTTTAGAGGGACGATGGGATGATCCGGTGGATACGACTCCAACAGGGCGGTCCGATCAGGAAATTGCTCAAGAAAACTCATCAAATATTCTGGTTTTTACACCCCCAACCTGCTTCGGCGCATCTGCTCGCCTGCAGTGAAGTTATGGGACGTTACATGGTTCTTTAAAGGTACAATCTTCTCATGAATGGCATCGATAATCCAGAAAGGTTGTGGAAAGAAATAATCCTCCAACTCATAGGCTGGCGTGATCCAGTTCCTCGAACCCACCACCACCGGTGGTGCATCCAGATCGTCAAACCCTAGCTCTGTGATATTCTGGGCCACGTCCTTCAGATAAGATCCCCTCTCACTGGCATCGCTAACCAAAATAATTCGCCCGGTCTTCTTCAGGGACTCCAGCACCAGCTCGTAATTGAAAGGTACCAGTGAACGGGCATCGATAATCTCTGCAGACATCCCATACTTTTCCTGGAGGGTATCAGCCGCTTTCATAGCACGGTAGAGCGTGGCACCTATGGTCAGGATGGTCACATCCTCCCCTGAACGTTTGATATCCGGCTCTCCAATGGGAATCTCATAGTAGCCTTCAGGTACACCTTCCTTGTGGAACTCTTCCCCGATGCCATAGAGACGCTGACTTTCAAAAAAAATCACCGGATCGGTGCCCTGCAGGGCGGCGTTCATTAAGCCTTTGGCATCATAGGGCGTGGCCGGAAAGACCACTTTGATACCTGGAATATGAGCCACCAGCGACGACCAGTCCTGAGAATGCTGTGCCCCGTATTTGGATCCCACAGAGACCCTGAGCACCACGGGCATCTTAATGAGATTTCCACTCATGGCCTGCCATTTGGGCAGCTGATTAAAGACTTCATCGCCCGATCGTCCCAGGAAATCGCAATACATGATCTCCGGAATAACGCGTCCACCACACATGCCGTACCCGATGGCTGTTCCCACAATGGCTCCCTCCGAAATGGGTGAATTAAAAAGACGATTGTAAGGAAGTGCCTCTGTGAGTCCGCGGTAGACAGCAAAGGCCCCGCCCCAATCTCGGTTCTCCTCCCCGTATGCCACCAGTGTCGGATCCTTGTAAAAACGGTCTGCGATGGCTTCAAAGAGTCCATCCCTGAACTGGTACTGTTTCATGGCCGAATGGGGCTTGCCCTCCTTGTCAAAGGCATAGCGCTCCTTACGGGCGATCTGCTTGACCCTGGGATTCTCCTCCATTGGGTGGTTCACCTCAGGAGTACCTTCCTCCATCTGGTCAATGGACTCATTGGAGTACATCATCTCCCCGATCAGTCCGGGATTGGAGATCAGATCCATTCGTGGCGACACCTGGTCATCTATGGAAAGCTTGAAGGCACCCATAATAAGTTCGTCAGTCTCCGCCTTAATTTTATCCAGCATTGACTGATCAGCCACATCTGCATCCAACAATTCTTTGCTGTAGGAAACAATGGAATCCACCGATTCCCATGCTTCGATCTCCTCTTTGGAGCGATAGGAAGAAGAGTCGGAAGGAGAGTGACCGCTAAAACGATAGGTAAGCACATCCAGGAAGACCGGACCTCTTTTCTCTTCAATGATCTTCATTTTCCGCTCATAGGCATCAATCACCGCAAGGGGATTGTATCCATCAACACGCTCGGTGTGCATAAGCTCTGCATTGAGTGCGGCTCCAACCCTTGCAGCAATTGAGTAGCCCATGGTCTCTCCACAGGTCTGTCCGCCCATACCATACTGATTGTTCATGATATTAAAGATGATGGGCAAACCTCCCTTCATATCACCTTCCCACAGCTCCCGGAACTGGTCCATGGCTGCAAAGGTCAGCCCTTCCCATACAGGACCACATCCCAGCGATGCATCACCAATATTGGCCACAACAATGCCGGACTTCCGGTTCACCTTCTTATAAAGTGCCGCTCCCACAGCAATGTCGCCCGATCCGCCCACAATGGCGTTGTTGGGATAGATGCCAAAGGGAGTAAAGAAAGCGTGCATGGAACCGCCCAGTCCCTTGTTAAAACCAGTCTCCCGTGCAAATATCTCGGCCAGGGTTCCATAAACCAGGAATTTAAGTGCCAGCGACTTCATATCACCTTTGTGTCCTTTTTCAACAATGCCCAGAATGCGGCCATCAAAGAAATTCTTCATGATCCCGTAGAGGGTATCATCATCCAGCTTCTGGATGGCTGACAGCCCCTTGGCCAGGATCTCCCCATGTGAGCGGTGCGATCCGAAAATATAATCGTTGATATCCAGCTTGAAGGCCATGCCCACTGCTGCAGCTTCCTGTCCGATAGAGAGGTGGGCCGGCCCCGGATGGGAATGGCTTACCCCTTTATATTCATCTGTGGTCTTTATCAGGTTGAGCATGGTCTCAAACTCCCTGATGATCAACATATCCCTGTAAATTCGGATAAGATCATCCTTCGAAAAACGCGATAGCTCTTCTTTGACCGACCTGTTGTAGCTATTGACTGGTATGGAACCAAGCTCAAGGTTTTGGGATTTCCTGACGTCTGATGGGTTGATAAATAGATTCTTTGGCATGGGGGAAAGGTTATTGTGTTATTAGCTTATTGTGTTAATGGATTAATAGTGCTTAGAGCAGGTTGGGAGAGAGCTGCTCTATCTGCTTCTTGATTTCGGCCAGGAACAGTGTGGCTGGTCCACCATCCAGGGCCCTGTGATCGTAGGTAAGGGATAAGCCCATGAAAGGTTGAAAACCAAATGTCCCGTCGGCCAGTGTAGTCGGGCGCTGAATAATGGTATTTACTCCCAGGATACCCACCTGGGGCAGGTTGATCACCGGGGTAAACATCTCCACCCCGTAGTTGCCCAGGTTCGAAACGGTAAATGTGGCTGCCTCAGGGATGATAAGGTCCGGAGAGATACTTCCCTTCTTGGAGTTGTCTGCTATCTCTTTCAGCCGGCCCGAGAGTTCAGGTAGGGAATACCGGTCAGCGTTCAGCAAAGTTGGAACCATCAAGCCACGATCTGTATCAACGGCCAGTCCCAGGTTCACCTGGTTGAATAAGCGTATGCTTTCTCCTATGAGATGTGCATTTGCGCCACGGTGCAGCAAGAGGCTTTGTACCAAAGCGTAGCACACCATATCATTGAGGGTGATGTTGTAGGGATATCCTCCCTCCTGCTTTAATTTCACCTGGCGACGTAATTGCAACATGCCTGTAACATTGGCACTGAGGTGATGGGTTAATTGAGCCGAATTTTGCAGGGAACGGTGCATGGCTCCTGCAATGATCTTCCGTATATTGCTAAGCGGAACATCTGAGAATGATCCCGTTCCATCTGTTGAGCCAGTGGTCTCTGTTACCTGAGATGGCTGCAGCAAGTCGCTTGTCTTATATTTCCCACAGTCCGGCTTGTCACAGGGAACAGCCAGTCCCTCTGCCTCCTTTTTCTTTTTTGCCAGGGGAGTGAGTCTCTTGCCCTGCCTGATCGCTTCCATAACATCCCGCTCAATGATTCGGCCACTTGGTCCGGTACCTGTAACGGCTTCCAGAACCACGCGCTTCTCCTCTGCCAGTTTGCGGGCCCTGGGAGATATGGCTGTTCCATTGCTGCCAGGTTGAGGGATAGGAACAGTTTCAGCAGAGGCAAGATCTTTAGCTTGCCCAAGGGGTTCTGTTTCAGAAACAGCTTCTGCAGATTGAACGGTACTTCCTTCTGGACGAAATGCTTCAATATCTTCGCCCTCTGCTCCAATCACAGCCACATTCAACAATACAGGCACCTCTTCGCCTTCTTCATAAAAGCGAGCCAGGAGGGAACCATCCTCAGACGCCTCCTCTTCAAAAGCGGCTTTATCTGTTTCATAGGCGAAAAGCAGATCCCCTTTTGAAACAGGGTCTCCCACCGATTTGTACCATTCGGTCAGAATGCAACTCTCAACCGATTGTCCCTGCCTTGGCATAATTACAGCATTGGCCATTGTATTTCTTTTTAATTAACTACTACCCCTTAACTACTAACTACCTTACTTGTATATACAAGTACAAATATAATAGCTTTTTCCCGAATACAAAAAGAAAATATTTCCTCTTTAATAATCTTAGGTTAAATAGTTGATTTTATGTCGTTTACAATTATTTGATAAATGTGTATTTTGAAAATATTTTTCATATACATATATTTACAACTATATTTGCTGATAGTTACAACTCAAGCATGAGCAGATCATGGCTGTAAAAGAAGTTCCCTCCTACCGGAGGCTGTATGAAAAGCTGCGAAAGCTGATGGAGGATGGCACCTACAAAAGAGGGGATCTGCTCCCTTCCGAAAATGAGTTGTGTGCTGCCCATCACCTGACGCGACCCACGGTACGTAAGGCTCTTGATATGCTGGTAAATGATGGTTTCATCCTCAGGCACCAGGGCTTAGGCTCCATTGTACAGGGTCAACCCAAAGGGATTGGGATTCTCTCGCTAAGCGGAACCACCTCCGCCATCGGTCAGGACATCTTGACAACCAGGATCATAGTCAAGCCAAACATTATCAGCTGGGAGCAGGCCTTTGGCTTTGAAATCAATGAAAATGAGAAGAGTATGGGTTGTATCTACATGGAACGCCTAAGATTGATAAATGATCGACCCGTTTTCTACGATATCACCATGATCCCCAACCTGAATCTGCCCCGCTTTACCTCCCGAACATTTGAAAACCGTTCCCTCTTTGAGATCCTGAGGAAACATTACCAGTTGGAGGTTAAAGGTGGGGAGCAGAAGATCCAGGCCATTACAGCCGATGAGCGTATTCAAAAACATTTTGAAGTAAGAAAGAACCATCCCATCCTTCGTATCGACCGCAAAATGGAGACAAACCGAATGGGCTTCTCATTTTTCAGTCAGATCTACTGCAACACAAGCGATTACAGCCTTATCGGCCGGTTCTGATCCAGAGTATAAAACCAATTATAGTGTAGGCAGCTTCCAGGGAGCGCGGTAATTGGCACGCGTAAGTTTCGCCGCCTTCTTATCTCCGATTACTTCACCCTTGTCTCCATCCCAAAAAATCTTATGTCCGGTTCTAAATGCCAGATTGCCCAGTTGGGCGATCCGTGCAATATGTCCCCCGATCTCCACACTGGCATTGGGGGTATCCCTGGTTTTCATACACTCCAGGAAGTTTTTCACATGCAGGTCAAGTCCGCTCTCTCCTCCCTTTTTAATCAATGGAACCGCTTCCATCCTGGGTTTCCCCTGGGGAGCTTCAGCAATTACCTCCCAGCCTCCGCGATCCACCACCAGGGTACCATTCTCACCAATATAGGATACGCCATGTGCACGACCGTAGTTCCCCTGACCAATACCCAGGGTTGACTCCCACAGCAGACCAAAGTTATCAAACTCATACATGGCAAACTGGGTATCGGGGGTCTGCCTGGCATCTTCAGGAAAAGCAAATTTACCACCCGAAGACATCACCGAATTGGGTACGTACTCATTCATACCGTAAAGGGCATAATCCAGCAGATGTACCCCCCAGTCTGTCATCAGTCCACCGGCATAATCCCAGTACCAGCGAAAGTTGAAATGAAAGCGGTTGATGTTAAAGGGACGTTTGGGTGCCGGTCCCAGCCAAAAATCATAATCAACTCCTTTGGGCTCGGGGGCGTCCGGCTGAACGGGAAGCATATGTTTCCAGTCCAGGTATACCCAGGCTTTTACCGTCCTGATCCTTCCCAGTTTCCCGCTGTGTACAAAATCTACTGCATTCTTCCAGTGTGGATCACTGCGCTGCCACTGTCCCACCTGTACTACGCTCCCATACTTCTTCTGGGCAGCTATCATCAGATCGATCTCCTCAATGGAGTTGGCAATGGGTTTTTCCACATAGACATCCAGGCCAGCCTGGCACGCTTCGATCATAGGCAATGTATGCCAATGATCAGGAGTGCCAATAATAACGGCATCCAGGTCCTTGTGCTCAAGTAACTTGCGGTAATCATCGTATAGTGCAGCTTTCTTTCCCTGGATCTTCTCCACTTCGGCTGCGCTCTTCTCCAGAACAATGCGGTCCACATCGCAAAGTGCCAGGCACTCCACTCCGTCCATCTTCAGAAAAGACTTGAGATCGGACATTCCCATGCCATTTAAACCAATGGCACCCACATTAACTCTCTCATTGGCACCGAGGATGCGTGAGGAGGCACTCAAGGTACCGGGCAGAGTGGTTATCAGTCCTGTTGCTGCTGCGGCTGTTGCACTTTTCTGGATAAAGTCTCTTCTTTTCATGGGATAAAATGTGTTGTTTTTCAGGACGAGAAAGATAATAAAATTCCGGAACACTATTTGCGGTAGATATAGTATCCCATTCACCATAAAACCACATTCCATGATAAAAAGATACTATATTCCAGCCACGCTGTTTTTCCTGATTTGTACCACCACACTGGTGTTTGCACAGAAATCGGTCTACACCTTCCCCTTTGAGAATAGTTATAAACTCCATCCCATGGAAACCTATATCAATCTGGATGAGATCTCCGCGTCCTACCAGACTATGGGAAATTTGTATACCAGCGAAACCACAGGCCTTGATGATGAGAAAGTGGAACATACCTCTTCCATGTATATATCAGATGTTAAAGTTACCGATGCTTATCGCTTCCTTAAGTTTTACATGGAGGAGCAGCTCGTGGCCCCGGGAGAAGATACCCAAGGCTCTGTTGAGATGAGCATTATCTACTACAATGAAAAGACCCGGGCCAACGTGGGTACTGCTCTGAATATTCTAACCCTCGGTCTGGGGACACTATTAGGTATTCCCTTCGCCACATCGATCACCGATGTGGAGGTGGAAGCCACTTTTTTTAGTGAGGCAAATAGCCTAATTGTTATCCACCGGGGTATTGGACGTGGAAAGAAACTGATCGGACTTTACAGTTTGTCCACACGCATGCCCCATCAAAGGGCAGTAAAAAATGCACTGGAAGACCTGAATACAAAAATTATCGCCGATCCCAAGCTGGTGAGCGAAGAGATAAAAGCATCGTTATAAGATCGATCAAAAGCTACTCCTCAACAAAAAACGGAATATTTGCAGTAGCTGATCTCCCCCCATCATCGGTGACATAAATGAAAAGTCTGTATGCACCAGGATTCTTTGGTGAATCAAACTCAATTTCAGCCTGCTCGACCTCCATGGATAACAGTGTTTCGGGGCGACTTTCATAATCGCCGCCCATGCCAAGGTCGGTGCTTTCCGGAAGAACTTCCCATTTGTATTTTATGGGATCATTCTCGTAGTCTAAGGCCTGCACTGTGGCTATATATTTTTCACCTGCTTTTAACCTGATGTTATCGTAAGCCGTAAGCTCATCCAGAACAAAGGACTCAAGCGTAGGGCAACGATTTTCCGGCCATGCCCCTGTCCAGACATATTGCATGGCATCAACAGTTTCCGTTACATTGCCATTTGCAAGGAACATCCCATACCAGGTAGGTGTCCTCTCCTGCTTCTGTGCCCAGAGAAATACATAGGACCCCATGCAATTAACAGGATCTGCCTGGATGGCTACCTTATACCTGTCAATAAAAGCCGCCGCTTTATCGGTGCTTGTTTGCTCAATGGCGACATCCCATTCGGTTCTGGCCACTTCCCAGTGCCCCGTGGCTCCCCACTCCGTAACCATATAGGGTCCTTCCCATCCTGCATCGCTGATACGTTGCTGAAGGTTTACAATATCGCCATACATCTGGATGCATAGAAAATCAATGTCAGTACAGTTTTCCTTCATATAATCCACTTCCCGTTTGCCTATTCCGGCCGTGGTAGTAGTGGTTGGATGATTGGGGTCAATTTGGTGTATCATCATGGAAATATCATTGACCGCATCATAAACTTTCAGGTTTTCCGCTTCAAGATTTAGTTCATTCCCAATGGCCCAGCCCAACAGCGCCGGATGATCCTTCAGTCGTTCAACTTCTCCCTTAAGAAAGTCGAACTGTTCCTTGACCATCACCTCATCGTCATAATCAAATCCATGACGCTCCCGTGCAACATCGAGGCCCATCAATACCAGTAAACCATTTTGATGTGCACGATCAAGAACCTCCAGGGCATCTTCATTTTCATTAGTTGTACGCCAGGTTCGGAACGAATTTCCACCATATTCAGCCAGTGCTTCAATATCGCCAAACTCAAGCCCGGCACCATCCACATAGAATTCCTTATCGTTCACATACAGGCGGTGATATCCGGATTCATTCTTTTTTAACTCCACCCTGGCTGCAGTGCTGCTGCTGTTCATATTGCAGCCAGGTATCATCGCCACAAGCATTGCTAGAACGATAATCTGATTTATTCTTTTCATATCAGTAGATCTTTAATCACTTAATTTGTCTATTTGCTTTATTGCATCTGCTACAGTTCCCGAACCTTGACATTTTTGAATTTCACTGACATATGAACACCCCCATGCAGTTGTAATCCAATGGGGCCTTCATCTTCCAGCACAACGCCGGTATAGTCCACCATGGGCTCCCCGTTCAAAATGGTCTGGATGCGTTTCCCGGTGACAATTACTTTCAGATGGTTCCATTCCATGATCTTGTGAATGGCAGTCACCTTGTCAGTCTGACCCGGGTAACTCCCCTGTTCATCTTTGGGCGCATAGATACAGGCGGTCATATCCTTTTGAAGCGACCTGGAGATCCCAATTTGCACCTGATGCGTTAAGCCCCGGATAAAGATACCTGAATCATAATCATCCGTCAGGGTGATATAGTCGAGCTCCACCTCGAAATCCCTGAAATTCAGGCTGGTCCAGATGATGGAGGCCTGCTCTCCGGGATTCTCTCCAAGCAGTTCACCATCAACAGCTTTCCAGTCTCCTGCCTGTTCCAGCGGATCACACTCCCACCCTTCCAGACTCTTACCATCAAATAGGCTTATGGAGGAGTCACATCCGGCAAGCATTAAAGTTATTGCCAGCAATAGTGCCAGCTTCTGCATTTTTTCATACAATTAGATTTTTCATTAACCATTAAGCAATAAATGTTAACTGTTATACCACCTGTGGTATGACATAAGGATATCTGTACTTCCTGGTAAGCAGCATATTGGCTTCCTGGTTGTCAATAAATTTTTCAAATTCACTGTTGAACTCCAGGGTTTCTCCCACCCTGTATGCGATGTTGCCCAGGTGTGGCAGACAGGTGGACATATGACCCACCAGAATATCACAGGTGAGATCGGAACGTTTACCCGATTTGAGCGCTGCGATAAAATTGGAAAAATGTCCTCCACCGCCCGGAGCAGCCCTGAAACTCTTGTCCCCACCAACTGCTGCATCTCCGGCTTCCATATCTGAACCCGCAAATGGGATTTCCTCGCGTTCCCGGTAAGCCTTCCAACTGGAACCGTTGATCTCCATCCATCCTTCTGTTCCGTAAAATAGGTTCCCAATGCGGACCCCGGATGGTGCTTCGCTATTGGTAAAGCGGCCACGGGTTTCGAATTCCAGTATTTTTCCATCCTCGTATTCATATATGGAGGTCTGGGTATTGGGGGTTTCCTGTGAACAGGCATGAGGTGAGATACCAAAGACTCCACCCATGGACTGCACTTTTACCGGGTGTACTTTCTTACCCAGTCCCCAGCGTGCTATATCAAACTGGTGGGGACCCTGGTTCCCGGTATCACCGTTTCCGGTATTCCAGTGCCAGTGCCAGTTGTAGTGTCCTCTCATCTCATTATAAGGGCGGTAAGTGGCCGGCCCCAGCCACATATCATAATCCAGGCTTGCCGGTGCTTCACTATCCGGGGATATACCAAATGAATCTCTTGGCTTAAAGCAGGTTCCACGGGCCATAAACACATCACCAATGCCTCCACTATGTAAAAAATTCATGGCCTGCATCACATTGGAAATGGAACGGTTCTGAAATCCCACCTGGACCAATCGCTCGTATTTCCTGGCGGCTTCCACCATTTTTCTTCCTTCCCAAATGTTGTGTGAACTGGGCTTCTCCACATAAACATGTTTCCCGGCCTGGCAGGCCCAGACGGTCCCAAGCGCATGCCAGTGGTTAGGGGTGGCCATGGCCACTGCGTCAATCTCGGGATCTTCGAATATCTTTCGCAGGTCCTGCACCGCATCGGGTTTATTTCCATCCTGATTCTCGGCTACCAGCTCCCGGGATGCCTCATGGTATTGACTGTCCACGTCACACACAGTCTTAACATATACACCGTCGTTATACATCTCCGAGAAACCATTCATTAATGCTTTTCCACGGCCTCTGAGACCTATTACTCCCATATTGATCCGGTCGTTGGCTCCAAGGATTCTTCCGTATGATTTAGCAGAAATAGCACTTAGTCCCACTGAAACTCCGGCAGTTCCAATGGCAGTTTTCTTAATAAAAGTTCTTCTGTTTTCCATGATTTTATTCTGGGTGTAGTTAGTAGTTAGTGCAAGATGAATCTCTGTGCCTAAATATAAACAAAGCTACAGGAAGTTCATCACAGTTTTGGCTTCAATTCCTGATTCAGATTTGACGATAATGGTGGCAGCTCCCGATTGTCCGGGAAGGCTGCGAAGTACTGCAACGGCCTTCCCATAGAACAGCGGATGGGTGTTGTCCGTAAATACATCATGACCCATCTGGTTGCCATTGGCCGCACCCATAAATTTAGCAGCTCCCTCAATACTGAATTCCAGCATATCCATGGCCAATGGACACACCGTACCCTCTGCATCTACCAAAGCAATGGTAACATAACACAGATCCATTCCATTGGCTTTCAAATTCACCCGATCAGGTGTTAAGCGCAATTCAACACCATCGCTGGCGCTAAGTACCCTGGCCTCTCCAATCTCTACTCCATCCTTATAAGCTACAGCCTTTAATTCTCCTGGCTCATATGCTACGTCCAGCCAACGCAGGCGGTAGGCATCCACGATTTCAAAATAGGGATCCTTATGGTCATCAAGATTTACTGTGTAATTAAAATCATGGGCTACCATCTGAGATGTCTGAACCTGGTCCGGATTCATCTTCTTACGACGACCCAGACTCTCCCCATTCAGAAATAACTCGGCCTCATCTCCATCGGTATAGAGAACCACCGGAATGTCCTCTCCTTCATGTCCCTGCCAGTTCCAGTGTGGAGACAGATAGACGGTATGCTCCTTCTTATTCCAGAGGCTCCGGTAGTTGTAATAGGAGTCTTTGGGAAGGCCGGCCAGATCGACAATGCCAAAATAACTGCTGCGTGCATCATAGCCCTCACGTGTGGGAAGAAAACCGCCCGCACCCCAACGTGCATCAATGTTCATTACAGGGGTGGGTTCGCCCAGGTAGTCAAATCCGGTCCATACAAATTCTCCTGCCATAAAAGTATCGATTCGCATGTACTCAAATTCTATCTCCGGAATATCTGACCACCGGGCAGATGTGAGCATATAGGCGGTCATCTCACCATCATCGGTGAAATCGTTTTTAGCCATGGGAAAAGGCAATTTATAGGCTCCGCGTGTACCAAAGGCAGAAGCCGATTCGCTATAAATTAATGGCATATCCGGATATGCCAGGCGCGTGCTTGCATACCTCCTTCCATAGTTCCAACCCGAAGTCTCCAGCGCATCGAGAATGTGCCTGCCTTCTTCTGACACGGAGCCTATATGACATCCCATGGTAGTGGGTCGAGTGGCGTCGTGCTTTTTAAAATAGCCTACCATATTGGCCACATGTTCTGCAGCCATGCTATCACGATCTGTTAAGATATCGGGAATCTCATTTCCTATGGACCAGAGGAATACACTGGGATGATTCCGGTCACGGCGCACAAAATTTTCCACTTCAGCTTCTGCATATTTGTTCACATACTCAGCAGTGCTGCAGTTTACACCTGCTGTTGGTCCATATTTATCAAACAACTCGTTGAACACAATAATCCCCATACGATCACAGAGGTCCAGCACCTCCGGGGCACAGGCATTGTGACTGGTACGGAGTGCATTCATCCCCATATCTTTCATGATTTCAAGCTGACGCTCCATGGCCCTTGGGAAAAACGCTGCACCCAGGGGTCCCTGATCGTGATGCAGGTTCACTCCGTATAACTGAACTCTCCGGCCATTGAGATGGAATCCGTCATCTGCGGTCCAATGAAAATTCCTAAGACCGAAAGTGCTTGAAGAGCTTTGAACCTCTTTTCCTTTAATCTCCAGCTCAGCAATGCAGGTATATAGTTGCGGATCCTCAATATCCCAAATCGCAGGATTCTCAATGATTATTTCGAATGCAGCCACTGATCCTTCACCGGATTTCAACTCCAGCTTTTTTTCCGCCGTTCCTACCTCCTGACCCGAAGGATCTACAAGAGTGATTTCAAGTACGACATCCTGTTCCGTATCTGAAACATTCTCAACTTCAACGGTGGTATAAATCATCGCTTCCTCTTCTGATACTTCGGGAGTAGTTACATAAAGTCCCCAAACAGGTATATGTACGGGATCGACCAGACGCATTCCCATTTTCCTGTATATCCCGGCTCCCGGGTACCAGCGTGAACCGTGTTCACGGGTATCGGCATGTACCACCAGTACGTTGGATGCGCCAAAGTGTGCAGCATCGGTGGCATCAATCCAGAATGAATTGTAACCATAGCGCCATGAACCTACCTTCTCTCCATTCAGGTAGACCACAGGATTGGCCATTACACCATCAAACAGGAGCTGAAGCCTTTTTCCTTCAGCTTCTGCCGGCAAATCAAAACTCTTCCGGTACCATCCTTCACCCTTCCAGGGAAGTTTACCCGTATTTCCTTTTGATTTCAGAGGACCAAAGGGACCACTTATTGCCCAGTCATGAGGCAGATCCACTCCCTCCCAGGCAGAATCATCAAAATCCGGATCAGTGGCTGCTTCTTGTTCCCCTTTGGCAAACTTCCAGTCAAAATTAATGGCATGATCCCATTGGGGGTCCAGCCGGTCTGATGGTTTCTCAGTACAGGCATATAAGCCTATAACTGCAATTATTAGCAGTGCACATGGAACTCTTTTCGTTTGATACATTTGAGGGCTCATTTAAGAATTATCTTTCAATATACTCGATTATTTCAAGCTCTGCCAATTCCACTCCAACTACACTCCCTGCCCAAGGTTCTAGATCTACTATTTTGTTATATTTATTGATCGTTTCAAGTTTCAAATGACACTTTAATGTCCATGAAAGCATCTCTTCCATTAAAAACAATTTTAATACTCATAAGCATTTTCATACTGACCGCATGCAATCCAAATGCACAAGACTCTCTGAATGGCTCGAGACCGAATATCATCTTTATTCTGGCCGATGATATGGGATGGGCCGATTTGCCTGTTTATGGAAACCTCTTTAACGAAGCACCCAATCTGAGCCGCATGGCAAAAGAAGGAATTCGCTTTACCGACGCCTATGCAGCATGCCCCGTCTGCTCACCAACCAGGGCAAGCATAATGAGTGGTCAGTATCCGGCCAGAGTGGGGATCACCGATTTTATTACCGGTCACTGGCGACCCTATGAGGAGGTTATAGTACCAATAAACCGGACCCAATACCTGCCAGAGGAGATCATAACTGTGGGTGAATTAATGACGGATGCAGGATACGCAACAGGCTATTTTGGGAAATGGCACCTGGGCTTTGAGGATAGGCACCAGCCAGGTAACCAGGGCTTTGGTACCGTGAATGTATATAAAGGAGGAGGGTTTTTCTCATATGCAGGGAGAATGAGTACTCCCATGGAGGTAGAACCTGACACCCCTCTTTCAGAGGCATTAACTGATTTGAGCCTTGACTTTATCAGGGATCATCAGGAAGATCCTTTTTTTCTTTTCCTGGCCCATTATGATGTGCATGTGCAGTTGGATGCCGATTCCACCCTGATTGAGAAGTATCTGGACAAAGAAAAGGCAGAGGATTACCCCTGCAATGCCGTCTATGCTGCCATGGTGGAACATGTGGATAACAGCGTTGGAAGAATTCTCCAGGAACTGAAGGAACTGGAGCTGGCGGAAAACACCCTGGTTGTGTTTTTTTCGGACAACGGCGGACTCATAAGCCGCTTTGACAAAATTCCACTCATCGAAGATTCAAAGCAATACATCTATGAAGGAGATACCCTACTTTATGTAGCCTCTTCTAATGCTCCTCTCAGGGCCGAAAAGGGGACTGTTTATGAAGGGGGCATCCGTGAACCTTTTATTGCCTGGTGGCCGGGTCATCTGGAAGCCGGCAAAGAAAGCTCTGCCCTGATTTCAAGTGTGGATTTTCTTCCAACCTTTGTGGAACTTGCCGGTGCTATACTCCCTGAAGAACAAGTATTTGATGGAATAAGCCTGGTAGACCTGCTGGAAGGATCGGAACCTGATCTGGACCGGGCAATTTTCTGGCACTACCCGGTATACCATCACGATGAACCCATGAGTGCTGTGCGAAAAGGAAAATGGAAACTCATACACAAGCTGGTGAACGACCAACGCTTCCTGTATGACCTGGAAAATGATATTGGGGAGACCAATGATTTGAGTACATCGGAGCTGGAAATTACTGATGAATTATATGGTATACTGGAGGTATGGAGGCAGGATTGCGGGGCTGAGTTCCCGGTTCCTAATCCCGGATTTATTCCAGAGGGACGCTATGAGTGGGGTGTACATCCAGATAGAAACTGAAACTAAATGCTATGAAGAAAGAAAAACAACTTAAAGCAATTCTGTTTGATATGGACGGGGTCTTGCTCGATTCGGAGGAGTATATCTGCCGGGCCGGCATCATGATGTTTAAAGAAAAGGGCTATGAGGTGTCCCCGGACGATTTTCTGGAATTTACCGGCATGGGGGAAAACAGGTACCTGGGCGGGGTGGCTGAAAAACACGGGATCCCCTTTGAGTTGGTAAAGGATAAGGCCCGGACCTATGAGATATATGAGGAGATCGTAGCAGGCCAGCTTATACCCTTCGACGGGGTGGTGGATTTTATTGAGCTTTGCCGTTCCCGGGGACTTAAACTGGCTGTGGCCTCCAGTGCTGATCCTCCCAAGGTGGAAACAAACCTGGAAGAGATCGGAATACCAGCCTCCACCTTTGGGACCGTTGTAACCGGTCTGGATATCGAACATAAAAAGCCTTCTCCCGACATCTTCCTGAAAGCTGCTGAGAACCTGGGGGTAGATGCATCGGAGTGCCTGGTGATTGAGGATGCCATCAGCGGTGTGGCAGCAGGAAAGGCAGCAGGAGCAAAAGTACTGGCTCTTACCACCTCCTTTTCAGCAGAGGAGCTTTCTGGAGCCGACTGGGTGGCAGGTTTGCTTACGGATGTGGGTGATGAGGTGCTGGACTGGTAAAGGTTCAGACTTTTATCTCACTGAGTCCCAGGTCCAGGCTTACAGTAGTTCTTTCCCAGATTTTATCGGCAATCACGAGTGCCGCTCCCAGGGCACTGGCATTATCCATCTCCGTGGTAAATATCTGCTTATCCGGAAAAGTCAGGGCAAGGATAATGCTGAAAATCGGATTCTTTGCAAAACCACCGCATACATAGAGGTCCTTCGTGCGATCCTTTTCTCCAAGTATAAGCTCAATGGAATGCACAGCCAGCCGGCTTAGGTCTACCATCAAGCGGGTGTAGGCTTCCTCAAAGGAACCGAACTGTCTGTAATCCACCCCCAAATCCACCCAGGCCTCAGGGATTCCTTTTCGGAAAAACAGCTGACCCTCCTCTCCGGATTCCCAAAGTTGGCTAATTAGACCGATTCCTGGATCAACAGCTTTGTATGCTTCCTCATTTGTGAAGAAATACTCCTGAAGTCGTTCCACATTCAGATCATGAATGCGCCCCAGAAAAAAACGGGACGATTTTACTGCTTTCCCATGGACTCCGAGGAAACAAAGGCAATCCTCCCTTAACTCTTCAGTACTCAGTGGTTCCTGGTTAAAGGGATTCATACTAATGCACCAGGTCCCGGTTGAGATCAGTACAAAAGGCTCCCTGTCCGCAAGGATATAAGGGGCCAGAGAGGCGGAGCTGTCATGGATCCCAATCCCCACCTCTGTGCTTCTTCCTCCCAGAGCCATCGGAAAAGTTTCAGATACGGGTACAGGATCAGGCAGAGATATCCCTTCTTCCTTAATCCAGGCATGGTATTCCATCCGTTCAAAATCCCACATCCCTGTGTGGCAACCTATGGAAGTATGTTCTGAAACAACCTGACTATGAACCAGGTATGCCAGGTACTGGGGAAGGTGCATTATTCGATCAATCCTCTTGAAAACTTCCGGTTTGATCCGCTTCAACCATAGCAGCTGAAGTCCTGAATTGAGCATCCCCAGTTCCGGGGAAGCCGTCTTTCTGGAAAACTCTGTCAATCCGCCGTGTCTCTCGTAAAAACCTTCAATAACCTGCTCCGGTAAAGGTTTCAGGTAATTGTAAATGGGTGTCAACCGTTTGCCGTCTTTATCCAGGTAAACCAGGGTAGCTCCGTAGGTGGTGATATTGATGCCTTTTACCTGGTAGTCATTCAGTGACAGATACTTTCGAATGGTCTCTTTGATCCACTGTTCCAGTTTTTGCGCATCGTCACAGGGAAAACCTTCGTCATCAACTACCTCTTCGAATCTATCTTCCTCCTCAAGAACCACCTTCAGGTTCCGGTTAAACAGGAGCACCTTTTTGTTGGTCTTCCCCACATCAAATATCAGGATCACCTCTTTCATACCTACTTGAGATAAAAAACTTCCTCCAATTCTTCTGAAACAGGCGAATTATCGGGATTTACTTCCATAATATCCGACATAAAATCCCACCACTTTTGAATAATATCCTGATGACCAAGGGACTGGGATCCTTCATCGCTGGTGATGGTTTGAACAGCAAACAGGGTATTGGTTCCTTCATCCAGGAAAATGGAATAATTGCTTACACCAGCTTTCTTTAGCAGATCAGCCACTTCCGGCCAGAGTTCGTTATGGCGCTTGCGATATTCTTCTTTGAATCCCTCCTTCAGGTACATCTTGAAAGCTACACGTTTCATTCCTATTATTGTTTTGCTACTTTCCTGCGATAGTTTTCCACCTCCCAATTGTCAATAAAACTGATCTGCTCGGGTGTCATAAAGTGAGGGCCGCCAAACTGCTCGGAGAGATAAGAGATCTTCATCATGTCCAGGTACACCTCCTCTACAATCTGCAGCGACTTTTCATTCTCCTCCACAAGGCATAGTCCGCCTTTCTCCTTGAGGATCACTTTTGGATAATAGCCGTGTCTGGATTTAAAATTCTCAATCATTCCCTGGATCTCACCGGGTTTCACATTTTTCTCCAGACAGAGGTATTTGGACTTGC
>DAOWFP010000035.1 GCA_030637895.1 Bacteroidota bacterium
AGCAACAGCCAATCCGGTGGAATCGCTGCGGTATGAGTAGCTAGTTGATGACGCTGACCCAGATGGGGATAAAGACAGCTACCATTATGGCAATCGTGGCCTGCTGGTAATAATTGGTTACAAACATACCGGTTAATACCAACAGGTCATCTTCTTCTTCGTATTCAATGGACCCTTTGTTGTGTCCGCCTGTGAACTTCATATAGAGGCCAAGCTTATCATAAAGGCTCCACCTGGTCTGCCAGGTATTGTCGTATTTCCAGCTAACGGTTCGATCCTTAAAATCGATTGTGGCTTTGTTCATCATAGAACCGTAGACGATAGTTCCAATGACCTGATCGCTCTCTCCATCGATAATCTGTGTCTCCTGCTTGAACAGGCCCTTTGTCCTAAAAAAGTATCGTTTGTTCCGGATGACCCCTTCGGCTGTCTGTTTGAAGGTATAATTCGTCAGTTCCCCAATAATTTCTTCACCTGAAGATATCCGGCAGATTGATGAGAAAGTTCCTCGTTTCCAGGATAATGTAGTTTTCATTGCTGCAAGTATTTAAAGTAAAAATAAAATTTTTTCTCTTAAGCTGTGACTTTTTTGTTTCTTCGACGTCTTAAGATAAACCTGAATCAATGCTGAAAAACTATATTCTTGTCGCCCTGCGTAATCTTTGGAGACACAGGGGCTATACCCTTATTAATATATTCGGCCTTACCATCGGCCTGGCCAGTACCATTTTTATCCTTCTCTATGTAATAAATGAGTTGACCTACGACCAATTCCATGAGAAGTCGGACCGGATCTACCGGGTTTGGATCTCGGGAAGCATGCCGGCCACAGAGATGCGGCATGCGGTTACATCACCTCCTATGGCAGAAGCTCTGCTAAACGACTACCCGGTAGTGGAGCAGTCGGTCCGGCTCAGAAAAGCGGGTGGATGGATCGTGAAGCAGGGGGATAGAATCTTCCATGAAACCGATGATGATTTCATCTTTGCTGATTCGACCTTTTTTGATGTTTTCAGCTTCAAACTGTTGAAGGGTGATCCCAGGACATGCCTGACGGAGCCCAGGAGTATTGTTCTCACGGAGGAATATGCAAATAAATATTTCGGAGAAAAAGACCCAATCGGGCTGACACTGAAAATTGAACAGGATACCAACCTTTCTGTGATTACCGGTGTGATGGAAGATTTCCCCCAGAATTCGCATTTCCATTGTAAGATGCTGGGATCACTTACCACCATCGGAAACAGCAGGAGCACCAACTGCCTAAACCATAACTACTATACTTATGTGGTTTTGAAAGAGGGTGCCGATCCTGTGGAATTTGAATCCAATCTAAGGGAGATGCTGATCAAATATGTGGGACCCATGCTGGAACAGTTCCTGGGAGTGGATATACAACAGTTTGAGGAGGCAGGGAACTCCTATGGCTACAAGGTTCAAAAAATGACTGATATACACCTCCATTCGGATCTGCAATATGAACATGAACCCAATGCGAACCCGCTTTATGTGTATGTCTTCCTGGTGGCAGCCATCCTGATGCTGACCATGGCCGGGTTTAATTTTATGAACCTGGCCACAGCCCGTTCGACCACCCGGGCCAGGGAGGTGGGTTTAAGAAAGGTTGTGGGTAGCAAGAGGAGGCAGCTGGTTATACAGTTTCTGACTGAATCAGTACTCTTAAGCATTTTTTCATTGTTAGTAGCCGTTGCGATGGTCTACCTTTTTCTTCCCGCATATAACAATATGATCCAGCTCAGACTTCAGTTTGATATTTTGGATCACTCATGGATCATTCCCCTGTTGATTCTATTTGCCATCTTTGTAGGGGTAGCCGCCGGCAGTTACCCGGCTTTAATCCTGGCATCTTTCAAACCAGCAGCAGTATTCAGCTCTGAGACTATCAGCTCAGGAAGAAGCCTGCTCAGAAAGGTGTTGATTGTATTGCAATTCACGGTTACCATTGTCATTCTTTTGGGAACCATCGTGGTGAACCGGCAGTTGAACTATATGCAGAAGAAAGATTCCGGTTTTGATAAGGAAAACCTGTTGCTGATAAAACGATCGGATGTTCTGGAAGGAGGAATTGATGCATTTAAGGAGCAGATAGCTCAACATTCCAATGTGCTTTCTGCAGCTAATACAAACGTCATTCCCTCAAGATCCTATTCTGACAATGCACATTGGCTTGAGGGATGGGATCGTACCGAGATCTTCACACTGGCTACTTCCAGGGTAAGTTATGATTTTGATAAGGCCATGGGCATGGAAATGGCAAGCGGCAGGTTTTTCAGCAGGGAGATGCCTTCTGATTCTTTCGCTGTGGTGATTAATGAAGCTGCAGTAAGGGCACTTGGGCTGGAAGATCCCCTGACAACAAGATTTGTTCAACCCAGCGAGGATGGAAGTGTGGATAATTTTATACCCATTATCGGGGTGGTCAAGGACTTTCACTATGCATCCATGCAAGCTGATATTGGCCCCATGGCCATGTACTTTATGCCGGGTAATTACGAAGGGTATATCACCATCAGGCTGGGCGATGGTGACAAGGCCGAGACCATCGCATTCCTGGAGCGAACCTGGAACGAATTCAGACAGGATGCACCATTTGAATACACCTGGATGGATGAGGAGTTCGACAAATTATTTGCCACGGAACGGCGAACCAGCCAGATACTGCTGGCCTTCTCTTTCCTCTCTATCTTTATCACCTGCCTGGGTCTGCTGGGCTTGATCTCTTATACCACCAATCAGCGAACCAGGGAGATTGGCATACGAAAAATCATGGGTGCTTCTGTGCAGATTGTGATGAGGCTCCTGTCCAGAGAGGTGGCCAACCTACTGATCATCAGTGGACTGATCTCCATACCTGCCTTTTTTGGAGCAAGGGCATGGCTGCAGAAGTTTGCCTATTCTATCCATTTTCAGGTGGGTGTATTTTTTCTGGTCCTGTTCCTGGTTAGTACTATGGTACTGCTTCTGGCTATGCTTACAGTGAGTTATCATTCTTACAAGGCAGCCACAGCCAATCCGGCTGAAAGCATTAGGAGCGAGTAGGATTGTAATAACTCGGACTTAATCTCTATTTTTGGTATTCCTTCTAAAAAATACCAGACATATGAGATATCTATTCCTTATTTGTATAGTGACTGCACTCTCCTTTGTTGCTTGCTCAAGCCCTAATGAGACGGAGCGACCCAATGTGATCATAATCCTGACCGATGACCAGGGGTGGGGGGACCTGAGTGTTCATGGGAACAGCAATATCTCTACCCCGAATATTGATGAACTTTCAGCAGCAGGAGCATCACTTGAAAACTTTTACGTATGTGCGGTTTGCTCACCCACCCGCGCCGAACTGATGACCGGGCGCTACCATTTCAGAGGTGGTGTTTACAGTACCGGGGGGGGAGGAGAGCGGCTCGATATGGACGAAACCACCATTGCGGAGGTATTCAAAAAAGCAGGATACAGAACCGCGGCCTACGGCAAGTGGCACAATGGGATGCAGTATCCCTACCACCCCAACGGGCGTGGCTTTGAGGACTATTATGGTTTCTGTTCCGGACACTGGGGCAACTACCATTCACCCATGCTGGAGCACAATGGAAAAATCGTCAAAGGAAATGGATTTATCATTGATGATTTTACCGATCATGGTCTGGCATTTATTGAGGAGAACAAAGACAATCCATTCTTCCTCTACCTCCCCTTTAATACCCCCCATACACCTTTCCAGGCACCACAGGAATACTGGGATCGATACAAGGATAAGCCAATTAATATGTGGTCGGAATCGGACCGGGAGGATATCAACAACACCCGTGCGGCTCTGGCCATGTGTGAAAACATCGACTGGAACGTGGGGCGCATTGTGGAAAAGACCAGGGAGCTGGGCATCGATGACAACACCATCATCATTTATTTCTGTGACAACGGCCCCAACCTCTGGCGCTGGAACGGAGGGATGAAGGGGAAGAAGGGTTCTGTGGACGAAGGGGGTGTGCGTTCTCCCATGTTTATCAAGTGGCCCGAAAAGATTGAAGCAGGGAAAAAGGTGGAACGACTGGTCTCCGTCACCGATCTGCTGCCCACCTTGAGTGAGATGTGTGATATTCCCTATGAAACCAAGCATCCCCTGGATGGGATCAGTGTCAAAAAGAGCATCCTGGAGGATGAAAGCCAGTGGGAGGACCGCTACCTCCTGAATTACTGGAGTGGTCGACTGAGTATCCGGAATCAGCAATACAGACTGAGCTACGATGGCGGACTCTATGATATAGAAAACGACAGGGGCCAGAAGGAGGACCTCAGCGATCAGTTGCCGGATGTGAAGAGGGAGATGTTAGAAGTGGCTGAAGATTATCGCCATCAAATCAAAACGGAGCTTCCCAAGGTGGACCCGCGTCCATTCTACCTTGGACACCCGGCGCTGAAATATACACAGATTCCTGCCCGTGACGGAAAGGAACATGGAGATATTAAGCGATCTAACCGCTTTCCCAACTGTTCCTTCTTTACCAACTGGACCAGCCTGGAGGATAGTCTTACCTGGCAGGTGGAGGTACCCGAGGAGGGGACATTTAAAGTATCGCTTTACTACACCTGTCCCGTCGAAGATGTGGGATCCACATTTCAGCTATCGGTGGGCGAGAGCCTGTTACGCTCAGAAATCACCGAAGCATTTGACCCGCCTCTGCGAGGCATGGAAGAGGATCTGACTCCCCGCATGGAGTCCTATGTAAAAGACTGGAAGGAGATGGATATGGGAAGCATAGAACTCACAAAAGGAACCTTTCTTATGTCTCTGAAAGCACTTGATATTCCCGGAACCAGTGTGATGGATTTTCGCCTTTTTCTGTTCGAGCGTCTGTAACATGAACAGTTTAATTCTGCAATAGAACAAAAAAGGTGGTATTTGGTTTCTATCAATACAGAAGACAAATTATTAGCTATCAATTTAAATCCAAAAATCGTGAAATTAATTCTGCTTAGTACACTCATTATGTTTTTTGTTTCGGCCTTGATGGCACAGGATACCATCAGCTCTGCCCTGGATACCATGAACGTCGAACAGGTAAAGCCCATTGAAGAAACCCAAACTTCCAAACCTCAGCCAAGCCAAGCATGGAAGGATAAAATCTATTTCGGAGGCTATGTGAATTTCTCGCTGGGTAGCTATGCCATGATTGGTATTGAGCCGATGGTGGGTTATAAAGTCTTACCCTTTTTATCGCTTGGCCTCAAACTGAGGTATGATTACATCAGTGACAATAGGTACTCGGAGACATACAATACCTCCACCTAT
>DAOWFP010000105.1 GCA_030637895.1 Bacteroidota bacterium
AGATGGCCGATTTTGTTGACCTGGGCTTTGAACTTGCATTTAAATACAGGAACCCGGCCCTGATCCTCTCAGATGGTTTGATTGGCCAGATGATGGAGAAGGTAGAACTTTCCCCACAGAAAGAACGGGTTACTGATTTTGACCAGTCATGGGTCACTACAGGGAAGACCAAAGACAGGGAGCGCAATATTATTACTTCGCTTAATCTTGACCCGGATCTGCAATATGAACACAATCTGAAGCTTCAGGCTAAATACAAAAGTATGGAGCAGGATGTGATGTTTGAAAAAATAGAGTGCGATGATGCGGATTTTCTCCTGGTGGCCTATGGTTCCAGTGCACGAATTTGTCAGAAGGTGATAGAAATGGCCCGGAGCAAGGGTAAAAAGGTTGGTTTGTTGCGACCACAAACCCTCTTCCCTTTCCCAAGTGAAGAGCTTGCCAGAATGGCTCGAAGAGTGAAAGGAATGATGGCCGTTGAGCTTAGTGCCGGACAAATGGTAGAGGATGTTAAACTGGCTGTAAACGGCAGGGTGCCGGTATCCCACTACGGCATGGTAGGCGGAAAGATCCATTCGCCGGATGATGTATTAAATGAACTGGAGAAAAAATACATAGGAGGATATTAGATGGATGTCAAAGATATCATAAGACCCGAGAATCTGGTATATAAGCGTACGCCACTCATGACCCCCGCAACCCTGAGCTATTGTCCGGGTTGCGGCCATGGCACTGTTCACCGACTGATCATGGAGGTGGTTGAGGAGATGGGCATTCAGGAAGATACCATCGGAATTGCGCCAGTGGGTTGTTCTGTTCTAGCATACGATTTCTTGGATATCGACTGCACCCAGGCCGCACATGGCCGTGCTCCGGCAGTAGCCACTGGGATCAAAAGACTCTGGCCCGATAAATATGTATTTACCTATCAGGGCGACGGTGACCTGGCGGCCATCGGGACAGGGGAGACCATTCACACCTGTAACCGGGGCGAGAATATCACCATCTTTTTCGTCAACAACGGAATATATGGGATGACCGGGGGGCAGATGGCGCCCACTACTCTGGAGGGGATGAAATCTTCTACTTCACCCTATGGACGAAACAATGAGACCATGGGTCCACCTTATAAGATCACTGAGATGATTGCCCGGCTTGAGGGTACCCATTACGTCACCCGCCAGGCCGTTCATAAGCCAGGACCGGTGCGAAAAGCAAAAAAGGCCATTCGGAAGGCCCTGGAGCTGCAGAAGGAAAATAAAGGACTCTCCTTTATTGAATTTGTATCCAATTGCAATGCGGGCTGGAAAATGACTCCCAATGATTCGAATATCTGGATGGAGGAGAATATGTTCCCCTTCTATCCCATGGGGGATATTAAGGTAGATGGAAAGTTGGTTAATGGTTAGTAGATAATAGTTAGAGATATGACGGAAGAGATCATCATTGCAGGTTTCGGGGGACAGGGAGTCCTCTCCATGGGTAAGATCCTGGCATACTCCGGGATAATGCAGGATCAAGAGGTGAGCTGGATGCCATCTTACGGTCCCGAAATGCGTGGAGGTACCGCCAATGTTACAGTGATTCTGAGTGACGACAGGGTTAGTTCGCCTGTTCTGCAAAGTTATGATACAGCCATTTTACTTAATCAGCAATCGGTGGATAAGTTTGAATCCATGGTGAAACCAGGAGGCCTGATGATCTATGATCCCAACGGGATCACCCATCATCCCGAGCGGGACGATATCCGGATCTTTCAGGTTGATGCCACTGAAGAGGCTGTTCGTTTGAAATCGCCCATCACCTTCAATATGGTGGTGCTTGGCGCCTATATCAAGGTGAACCCGGTAGTCGATTTTGACAATGTGATTAAGGGGCTTTTTAAATCCCTTCCGGAAAGGCACCATCACCTGATCCCTCAGAATGAGAAGGCGATTAAACGAGGAATGGAGATCGTCAGAGAAGCCAAACTAACGACTTCGGGAGGCAGCTTATAGGACTTATTGGGTTTTTCCGAAGGGAATGGAGATGCCCAGCCAGGGAATAGCAAAAAATACATATTGCTCTAATCCTACGGGAAAAACGAGACCATAGTCGATAGAGAGCCTTTTTTGAACACTGCGGCCTCCTACTGACAGGATACCAAAGGAGGAATCACCGGATACTCCTATATAGTAATTCTCTGTGAGAAGGTAAGTCTTTCTTCCAACCCTGGTCATGCCACTTAATGTGAGGGTGGGAGAATCGGCCCACAGTCCGTCGGAAAAGGCCCATCCTGCTCCCAGGGTCAGATTCCTGTCCCTGCTACCCAGGGTAAGTACTCCGTATCCGATACCAAAACCAAAGTCTTCTCCTAACACCCAGGCCAGAAGTGCACCCGCTCCCAGGTTGACTTTTTCTTTAACTATTGGGATGCTCACCTTGGGTGTGATCCAGACCGGAGTAGGCGATCCGGCAAAAAGGAAGAGGGGTAACAATCCACCTCCGATGGAAAAGTAATCGGTAGCTCCATAGCTGATTTGATTGTAAAAGATCCAGGTATTCTGGTAGTAGGCTTCCCCTTTTCTCAATCCGTAGCCGGTGGGTCCGAAGAAAGACCGGGTGGAATGCGGATTAGCGTACCAAAGTTCCCCTTCCACCAACTCGGATGGTTCAAGTACCTTTATTTTTTTGATCTTTGTTCGAGGAATCTGGATCCTGCTATAGATTTCGGTCAGCAGGATTATCCTGGTAGTGTCTTCCTCCACCAGGGTGCCCATAAAACTGTTTCCATCCACGGTTTCGATCAACCACAGGGTGGTGGTATCTACTGGTTCCTGTGCATAAAGTTGGGATGAAAGACCAAGAAGAAAGGAAAACAGGATTACTGCCAGGCGATGAAGTTTATTCATGACCATGAGGATTTTATATACACAAGTTAGGGCTATAATCTGGGAATGTCAATCTCTGCCTATTTCTCGTAAAAGTGCATCTCGCGCATATAGGTATACGCTCTTGCTGGCACCAGGTGGCGGACATCTTTCCCCTCTTTTATGGCCTGCCGGATAAAGCTGGAGGAGATCTCCATCATGGGAGCATCCACCAGGGTGGCGTTGGGTAGCCGGGAGGCACCCTCAATATCTGTTCCGGGCCGGGGGTAGATGAGCCGGTGGTACTTTTCCACAATGAGCCCGGCATGTTTCCATTTGTGAAAGGTACGCAGACCGTCACCTCCCATCACCAGTTGAAATTCCCTTCCCGGATACTTTTCTTCCAGGTAGGTCAGGGTGTCGATGGTATAGGAGGGAGTAGGTAGCTTGAACTCAATATCTGAGGCCCTGAAGCGATCGTCATCCTCCACGGCCAATCGGACCATCTCAAGCCTGTGGTAGTCCTGGAGCAGGCTGAGTTTCTCTTTTAAGGGATTTTGCGGACTCACCACGAACCACAATTGTTCCAGATCACTGAACTCAACCATAAAGTTGGCAATGGCCAGGTGCCCGATATGAATGGGATTAAATGAACCAAAGTAGAGTCCGGTGATCATAGGGCCATGAAATCAGTAACTATTTTTTCTGCTTCTGCAAGGGCCTTTTCCAGGGAGTCATTGATTAGGATATGGTCGAAGTGTGTGGCATGCTCCATTTCAAACATAGCTTTCCCCAGCCTGAGCTGGAGAGAGGCTTCATCATCTGTAGCCCTGGCCCTCAATCGTTGTTCCAGGACTTCCCTGGAAGGAGCTTGGATAAAGATGGCACAGGCCCGCTCTCCGAACTCCTTTTTCAGGTTCTGTCCGCCCACCACATCAATATCAAAGATGGCATGCTTCCCTCGCTTCCAGATATTCTCCACTTCACTGTACAGCGTACCATAAAATTGATCTGGGTAAACCTCTTCCCATTCAATAAAGGCATCCTCCTTAATCATCTTGCGAAATTTTTCGGGAGAGATAAAGTGGTATTCCCTTCCATCTACCTCACCCTCCCTGGGTTCACGGGATGTGGCAGATATGCTGAATTCCAGTCCCAGGCCCTGTTTCATCAGGTGCTGCACTATAGTGGATTTGCCAGCACCGGATGGTGCACTGAAGATGAATAGCTTTTCCTTCATTACAGTACGTTAAGAATCTGCTCCTTGATCCGTTCGAGCTCATCTTTCATCTCCACAACCAGCTTCTGAATCTCTTTGTGGTTGGCTTTGGAACCCAGGGTATTGATCTCCCTGCCCATTTCCTGTGAGATAAATCCCAGTTTCTTACCTGCAGGAGCCTGATCCTCCAGGGTCTCAAGGAAGTAAAGGCAATGGTTGGTCAGCCTGACCTTTTCTTCGGAGATGTCCAGCTTTTCTATATAGTAAATAAGCTCTTGCTCGAAGCGGTTTTCATCCACTGTATCCTTCATGACCAACTCGTCAAGATGTTTGCTAATACGTTCTCTGACCTGGTCAATACGCTCTTTCTCATAACGCTCCACATCAACCAGTTTCCGCTTGATGGAATCGACTCGTTGACGCAGATCGCGATCAAGTGATTCACCCTCCTGGACCCTGAAATTATTTACATTGTCTACGGCTTGTTTCAGAGCGTCTGTTACTAAAGACCATTCAGAATCATCAAGTTCAGCTTTCTCGGTCCGGATGGTATCGGGCATCCTCATAACAGTACTCAACAGTTCCAGAGAAGCCTGGAGCCCCAGTTCGCCTGAGATCTTAAAGAGTTGTTGGTAATACTCTTTAACCACAGGCTCATTTATGGTTCCAGGGGCAGTTTCACCTGTGAGTTCATAGTAAAACGAGCATTCCACCTTGCCTCTTTCCATTGTAGAAGCGATAATCTGGCGAATCTCCAACTCCTTCTCTTTATAAAGAGAGGGCAGACGGGTATTGGTGTCCAACTGTTTGCTGTTGAGCGATTTAATTTCGATGGTCAGTTTCTTGTCGGCCAGCAGGCATTCGGCTTTCCCGTAGCCGGTCATGGATCTGATCATGTTTTTTTCAGCTTAGTTCGGGGCAAATTTACAGTATTAAGATTGCTTTGGCAACGATCAGTTTGCCATGGGTACCGTAAAGCTAAACACAGAGCCCTTTCCGGGGGCACTTTGAACGGTAATCTCTCCCCCGTTTTTCTCAACAAATTCCCTGCAGATAATCAGGCCAAGTCCTGTTCCTTTCTCTCCCGCTGTTCCTGTGGATTTAAACTTTTCATCGATCCGGAACAGTTTCTCCAGTTGCTCTGATGAGATCCCGATCCCTTCATCTACGATACTAACTTCAATATCCTTCTCCCCGGGTTTCAACTGAATCTCCACTTTTTTGTCCCTGTCCGTAAACTTGACCGCGTTGGTTACCAGGTTACGAATAACGCTGTTGATCATATCCCTGTCGCCATACGCAAAGACTTCATCCTGGTCAGAAGAGAGCAACATAATTCCTTTCTTCTCAGCCAGCAGTTTGTGCAGGTTGATATTCTCCTGTACCAGTGAGCTCAGGTTGAATCTAACGGGGTCGTATTTGATCCTTCCGCGTTGAGACATGGACCAGGTAAGCAAGTTTTCCAGCAGGTCGAGCAAATGCTTCACCGACTGGTTGATCTTTTTAAATCCGGCTTTGTGATCCTCTCTTTCCGTATCATTAAAACTATCAACCATGAGGTCGCTGATGGAAAGCAGGCTCGAAAACGGATTCTTCAGGTCATGTGAGATAATGGAGAAGAATTTGTCCTTGGTGGCATTGAGCTCCATCAGGTTCTTTTCTGATTTTCTCAAGGCTTCGTTGGCCTGGCTGATTTGTTGATTCTGATGTGTCAGAAGACGGTTGGTTCGCGATTTCAAAAGGTAGATATAAATCATCACAGCAATGGCTGTGGAAACCAATATTTCCAAAAGGATAAACCACCATGATAGCCAGATGGGAGGCGTGATGATAATACTCAGGAGCATGGGAGGATCACTGCGGAATCCATCCGAATTTTCAGCAACAACTTTTAGCAAGTAGGTACCGGCTTTCATATTGGTATAGGAGACATAGTTCCGGCTTCCGGCTTCGTTCCAGTCCATATCCAGGTTCTCCATGATATAGCTGTATTGCAGATCCCCGGTTTGCAGGTTGTTAAGAGCTGCAAACTCTACTGAGAAAAACCGGTGCCTGTAGTCCAGGATGATCTCTTCCTTATAGGTTACATTCTCTTTGGTATAGAAGTTTCCCTCGAACTCCACAATGCGGTCCGGCAGATCCTCAAACTCTTCTTCCAGATCAATCCCTGCAATAAGCACCTCCTTGCCCAGCACTTCCAGCTTGGTCAGTGTTACCTCCGGTACTTTCCTTACAGGCTCAATGGATTCAGGATCGAAAACATTCAAACCATATACTCCTCCAAAATAGAGTTTGCCACTTGGCCCTTTGTGGAAGGAACCTCCGTTAAACTCATTACTCTGTAGGCCGTCGTTCATATCAAAATTCTTTACCTCAAAAGTCTCCAGGTCGAAGCGGCAGATTCCAAGATTGGTACTAAGCCAGAGGCAGTTGTTATTGTCGGGGAGCACCCCGTATATGACCTCATTGGCCAGTCCCTCGTTTACCCCGAATCGTCTGAAAGATCCTGAAGCGGGATAGAACATATTGAGCCCGCTGTTGGTTCCAATCCAGAATCTTCCCTGTGGATCCTCATAAAGGGAAAAGACAATATTGTCAGAGATGGTATTGGGGTCTTCGGGATCGTGAGAATAGCTAGTGCAGCTGCCATCATCGGGATTCAGCATGCAGAGTCCACCCCCATAGGTGCCTACCCAGAGATTGTCCTTTTGATCCTGGTGAATGGAGGAATAGATAAAATTGTGGGGTGGTCCATCTTCCTGTTCTGATCCCATAAGGTAACGCCTGAAGGTCAAGTTCTCCTCCTGTAAGAGGTTTAGTCCGTCGCGTGTACCTACCCAGATCTTCCCGTCCCTGTCCTCAAAAACTGCCCGGACCGAGTTATGGGATATGCTGGTCGAATCGTTCGGATCGTGCCTGAAGTGGGTAAAAGTGCGCTCGCCGGGCTTGAAGAGATCCAGACCCCCTCCATCGGTGCCTATCCAGATCCGCCCCCTGCTGTCCTGGTATATTTTCCTGACAGAAGAGTTAGAAAGAGAACTTGGGTCAAAGGGATTGTGATCGTAGTGGGTATAGGTTCCACGACGCTGATTGTA
>DAOWFP010000186.1 GCA_030637895.1 Bacteroidota bacterium
ATTCTAACATTCATATATGAAATCACTGGTTCAGTTTTTCGAAGAGAATGTCGACAGGTTTAAGGATAATCCATATATGTGGGAGAAAAAGGATGGAGAATTCCGTCCCACTAGCTATGGAGAGATGCGGGATCAGGTTTACCAGTTTGCTGCGGGATTAATAATTCTGGGGGTGAAAAAGGGAGACCGGATCACCCTGCTTGCTGAAGGACGTACCTGGTGGGTGGTAGCCGAAATGAGCATGTTCTACCTGAGTGCCATCGATGTGCCTATCTCCATCCAACTGAACGAACCGGCTGATCTGACCTTCCGGATCAAGCATTCCGAATCGCGGATGATCATCGTATCGGGAAGCCAGGCCAGGAAGATTGATTCTCTTAAGAAAGAACTTCCACTGGTGGAGAAATACATCCATATGGACCCCCGGGAGAAGTATGACAAGGATGAGGTCTATATGGGCGATGTGATGGAGGATGGTAAAAAGCTCCTGGAAAAAGACTTCGAATCCTTTAAAAAGGTCTTTGAAGCAGTCAGTCCGGACGATGTTGCAAATATTTGTTACACCTCCGGGACCACCTCAGATCCCAAAGGAATCATGCTGAGCCAGCGTAATTACACCGCCAATACGGAGCAGGCTCTCTCCATCCTTTCGGTTCCCGAACATTACAAAATGTTTTTGTTTCTGCCCTGGGACCATAGCTTTGCCCATACTTGCGGACTTTTTACAGTGATGGCGGTTGGTGCCAGCATTGCGGCTCTTGAGATGGGGAAGAACTCCATAGAAACCACCAAAAACATTGGAAAGAACATCAAAGAAGTCAAGCCTGAATTAATGTTCAGTGTTCCCACCATCTCCAAAAATTTCAGAAATAATATTGAAGCCGGTGTCCGTGCTAAAGGCAACTTCACCTGGAAGCTATTCCAGTCCGGGCTAAAAATTGCTTACCGCTACAATGGCATTGCCTGGGACAAAGGAAAAGGCTTAAACGCGCTATTAAAACCCATTTATTCCCTGTTCGATGCTGTTGTTTTTAAGAAAGTCCGGGATGGCCTGGGCGGAAATATGCAGTATTTCTTTGGGGGTGGAGCCCTTCTTGATATCGAATTGCAACGCTTCTTCTATGCCATCGGAATTCCAATTTATCAGGGCTACGGACTCACAGAAGCCAGTCCAATCATCAGTGCCAATGGCGAGAATGCTTATAAGATGGGGTCCTCAGGCTTGATCCCGGAAAATATGGAGGTGAAGATATGCGACGAGGAAGGCATCGAGTTGCCAATGGGTGAAAAGGGGGAGATTGTCATCCGGGGCGAAAATGTAATGAAAGGCTATTGGAAAAATGAAGAAGCCACAGCAGATACCATCAAGGATGGCTGGCTCTTCACCGGCGACATGGGCTATATGGATCCCGACGGCTTCCTCTACGTTCTGGGCCGGTACAAGAGCCTGCTAATTGCTGACGATGGGGAGAAGTACAGTCCCGAAGGAATCGAGGAGTCCTTTACCGACCAGTCAGAATATATCAGCCAGGCCCTGCTGCACAACAATCAGAATCCCTATACGGTGGCATTGGTCCATCCCCTTAAAGATGCACTGAAACGCTTTCTGAAGGATGAGGGGCTGACAGCTGACTCGGATGAAGGGATCGAGGCTTGCCTCACCCTGCTGGATAGTGAGGTTAGAGAGTACAGGAAAAACGGGAAATATGGAGACATGTTTCCACAAAGATGGATTCCTGCCAATATCGGGGTGCTGGCGGAAGGATTTACTGTGGAGAACAAATTGATGAATCCCACCTACAAAGTGGTTAGGCCCAAGGTTGAGGAGCATTACAAAGAACTGTTTGATTTTCTTTATACGCCCGAATCTAAAAAGGTAATTAATGTCAGAAATAAAAAAGCCATAAAACAATTACTCAATGGATAGATTTCCCACCAGGTGTGTCCACGCAGGCACCATACATGATGAGGTAAAAAAGGGGATCAACTCCCCCATCTACACCTCCACATCCTTTGAATTCATCGATCAAGCGGATACCATCTATCCACGCTACCTCAACACACCCAACGAAAAGGCGGTGGCCGAAAAAATCGCCTCTCTTGAGGATGTTGAAAGTGCACTGGTGTTCAGCTCGGGAATGGCTGCCATCAGCACCGTACTCTTCACTTTCCTGAGTAAGGGAGATCATGCGGTTTTTCAGAAAGGGCTCTATGGAGGCACCTCCCATTTCCTGGAGCGGGAATTTGAGCGCTTTGGCATTTCATGTACGCATGCGGAAAGTCAGATGGCCAACGACCTTGAGTCATGTATCCAGGAGAATACCAGGCTCATCTATATCGAAACTCCCTCCAATCCCCTGCTAAATATCACAGATATCCAGGCTGTGGCTGATATGGCAAAGAAGCGTGGCGTGATTACCGTAATCGACAATACCTTTGCCTCACCTGTCAACCAGCAACCTGCAGGCATGGGCATCGATCTTGTGATCCACAGTGCGACCAAGTATATGGGTGGACATAGCGATATCCTGGCAGGAGCAGTAGCTGGAAGGGAAGAGCTGATGAAGGAAGTCTATGAGACAGGACTGAATTTCGGAGGATCCTTGAATGCCATGACCCTCTATCTGCTGGAGCGCAGTCTAAAAACCATCCACCTTCGTGTGGAACGGATCAATGATAATGCCATGGAGCTGGCTCATTTCCTTGAGACTCACCTGGCCGTTAAACAAGTATACTACCCAGGACTCCCCGCACATAAGGGGCATGAGATAGCTGCAAAACAAATGTCGGGTTTTGGTGGCATGCTCTCCTTTGAGGTAAACGGGCAAGATGGTATTTCCTTTCAGAAACGGCTGAAGTTGATCAAACCCACCATGAGCCTGGGTGGACTGGAGTCCATATGCTGTTCGCCGGCACACACCTCACACCGTCACCTGGGTCCGGAAGGTCGAAGGGCAGAAGGAATCTCGGAGGAATTAATCAGGTTTTCGGTGGGTATTGAAGACGTGGAGGATCTGAAGGCCGATCTGGAACAGGCGCTTAGGCCACAATAGTAATCCCCTGTAGCTGAAGCTTCTCCAGCTGCCAGGCTGGAATACGGTTTCCCATCACATTCAAGTAACTGAGGTAGTTTAGCTCAAACAGGGGCGAGATATCGTCCACATCATTGAAAGAGATATCCAGCACCTGCAGGACACTTAAGTTGTAAAGAGCATCAATGAGACCGATCTGGTTGTTGGAAAGATATAGCCGTTCCACCTGCCGTAATTCGCCCAATTCACTGATATCAGTCAGGTTGTTATTGGAAAGATCCACAGCCCTTGCATAATGACATGCCGAGATACCATACAGATCTTCCAGCTCATAATCGGCCATCTCAATTTCTTCCAGGTCCTCCAGCAGATACATGGGGAAATCCACATTGAGATTGCCATAGACCCTCCGTTTAAGCACAGATAGAAAACTGCGCCTCTCTAATCCGGCATCTTCCTCCTCTTCACTCTCCTCTTCGGCCATAAAGTAGGAATAGCCATCGGCACCTTCGTCCCAGCCAAACTCCTCGGCCAGGTCCTCCTCTGTCAGCACTGAACTCAATAGCACATGTTCCGGTTCCAGATTCTGCACTGTCAGAATATGGGACATGGAATAAAGGGTTTCAAAGTCACCCCCCTGGTAAGCCTGTTCCAACTGCTTCAGATTCTGAGTGAGACGATCGGGGTGGTAAAGCATAATCAGACGGGAAAAAACCTTGTTGATCTTCTCTTCATTGCTGGGGGTATATTCATTGACAACCTTCTGAATAGCTCGCAGAGCATCATGCTTTTTGTCCTTGAACAGCCCTATAATCCGTCCCGAAACCAGACCTAGATTTTCAGCCGTATAGGCAATTTTCAGCTTGCCGTATAAGTCACCAATTTCCATTTGTCGAAAATATAAAAATCGACAATAGAATCGGTCAGGATACGCGGAATTTCTTCTTATCCTTTTTAGTGATCAGCTGAAAAAGCCATTTGCCCGACTGCGCTGAAGGCGGCAATCCACCTCCAGGAAAGAGCCATTGTCCGGCCAGGTAGAAATTATCGAGACCTTTAACAGTATTACTCAGGGTTTTTGTCATGTTCTTGCTGGTGGGCAAAAATCCTTCGAATGCCCCTCTATAGACTCCTGTATATCTGATATCTGTGAGCGGTGTGGCCACATCAACCACCTCCACGCAGCCCTTTACATCAGGATAGAGCTTTTCCAGTTTCTCCGTGGCATCAGATGCGATCTTCTCTTTCTCGGCGCGGTACTCCTCCCCCTTCAGGTCTTCCCATAGTTCAAAGGGTGAATCAAAAAGCAGCTTCATCACACATTTCCCCTCGGGGGTAATCTCCGGATCATGATTATAATTGGAGATCCCATAAGCTGCAGTCAGGGTGGTATTGCCAATGGATTCACCTGGTGCAATCACCTGGTAAGTATGATACTCACTTTCGATTGGACGATTAATTCCGAAGGAGACCTGGACGATGGACTTAAAAAGGGGCCATTGGGCAAAAGCTTTTTTAATCTTTGGAGTCAGATACTTTCCATCGAGCATATCATACATCAGCGCATGCAGGTCACAGGCCCCGATGATATAATCGGCATACTTGAGTGTCCCGTCAGCCATCCTTACTCCCACGGCCCTATCCCCATCGATAAGGATTTTCTCTACCCTTGATTTCCCGGTAAAAGTGCCTCCCAGAGCTTTGTATTTATCTGCCATACGCATGGTAAAAGGCATGGATCCGCCAATGGGGTATCCAGCATTTTTCTGGGAGAACCATAGCAGCACAAACAAAAAGCCCACAGCGGAAAAATCCTCCATTCCAGCGGTAATCCCCTGAAGTCGCTTCTTCAACTGCTCATTTTGAAAATCCAGCTTCTTGAAATAATCATACAGGGACATTTTCCCATACTTCATAAAAAGCCTGACTGCCGGTCCGCTTTTTATCATAAAGCGGATATAATCAAGCACGCTTCTTCGAAATGCAGGATCCTCAAACATCTGCATGCTTGACATTTTTCGCATATCATTGCACATCTTAGCAATAGGCTTCCTGTCTTCCGGTACCATATCCACCAGGTATTGCTCCCAGCGATCGATATCCGCATAGATAATAAAGTCCTCTCCGTCGGGCATACGCATGGTCACATAAGTGTCGGGATCCCAAATCTCGGTATGCTCATCCAGTGCACCGGTCTCCTTCCATATATCATGAAAAGGTCCGGAGGAAGAGCCCACCAGCCAGTGAATGCAGTAATCGAAGGTATATCCCTTTCTTTTCCAAGCTGTACATTGTCCCCCGGGAAGTGTGTGCATTTCCAGGATTTCGGTGTCGTAGCCATTTAACTGTCCATAAATTCCGGATGAGAGTCCGGCCACCCCACCACCGATTATTATTACATTCTTTGACATGACTATAAAGCTTGGTTCTGTTCAAATCTACGATACGTATTTCACAGGGGAATAAAAGCAGATGAAATATCGGTGGGAATTCGGGAAATTACCTGGAATTTGGGGTCAAACAAATAAGGGGTAAATTTGTTATTGCATTTGAACTATAACCAAGATGAAATACACGACCGAAATCCTGATCAATCTGCCCCGCAGCAGGGTCATTGAAATGTTTGACAGCACCGAAAATCTGAAGCATTGGCAACCGGGACTTCTTGGCTTCACTCACCTGGAAGGTAACCCAGGTGAGGAGGGTGCCCGTTCAGAATTAGTCTATGAAGGTCGAAAGGGCGACCTGGTGATGACAGAGACCATTACTAAAAAGCAGCTTCCTGAGCAGTTTCATATGACATACAGATCCCGTGGTGTTTATAACGAAATCGAAAACTGGTTCACAGAGAAGGAGCCGGGGCTAACCCTGTGGCGAAGTGAGCACTTTTTCAGGTTCGGGGGAATCATGATGCTGATGGTGCCCTTTATGAAAAAGGCATTCATACACAACACCATGTTACACATGGACCGTTTTAAACTGTTTGCTGAGAACCCGGAGAACTTTATGCACAGCAAAAAATAAGCAAGAACCATGTTCGGACTGGGGCTCTCCTACACTTTCTAATCTGAATTACAGACATAGTTATACCATTGATAATCTGCTTATTAAAGAAATTTGGTCTAAATAAAAAGAAGCGTCAGGTTCAGAAGCATTTGTCATTGGCCCTGCTTAGCTATATATTTGAACCATCAATTCGCATGCATTGCGATTGTTATTGAGAAGGGGTAAGAGATTAGGCTCAGCGATCCCCTGGCAACCCGCCACCAGGCGAAGGTGCCACAACCTAACCCGCAAGGGAGATAATAACATAAAATAGAACCATGAAAAAAAGTACTACTGTCTTTCCGATACCGCCTATGGGGATGGTGAGGAAGTTAAGAAGTTAGCAAGAAAGTAAGTTAATTATACTTGCATTTCAATAACTCACTAACTATTTAACTCATTAACTGTTATTCTATAAGTCTAAACATCTACTTTACCATTTTATCGTATTAAAAATTTAACCATCATGAGTACTACATACAAGAACTTTGAGACCCTGCAGGTTCATGCAGGACACGCACCCGATTCAGCCACCAATGCACGGGCAGTTCCCATCTACCAGACCACCTCCTACACCTTTAACGACTCCGAACACGGAGCCAATCTCTTTGCACTGAAAGAGTTTGGAAACATCTATTCCCGGATTATGAATCCCACCAATGATGTTTTCGAGCAGCGGGTGGCAGCCCTTGAAGGAGGGGTGGCAGCCTTGGCTGTTTCGTCCGGACATGCCGCACAGTTTCTAACCTTCAGCACCATCCTGCAATCGGGCGATAACATTGTAAGCAGTCCCTATCTC
>DAOWFP010000016.1 GCA_030637895.1 Bacteroidota bacterium
ACCCTGAAAAGGGATGAACTCTCATCCAGCATCTTAAATACTTCATCATGGAGCAGGGTATTGACCGCTCTTCCTTCCAGAGTTTTTGCAGCCTCGGATCTGAAGGCCTTAATACCAACCACCTGCTCCTCCTTAATAAAAGAGAGCTCTTTATCCTGATAGATAATGGGTTTCACATGGGTGCTTTTATCCAATGCGCCCAGCACATGTTCCAGAGTGGGCAGCAGATCCTGTTCAACGTAGATGTATTTCATTCCAGGCGAGGACTGCTCCGGGAAGGCTTTGTCAACCACCAGGATCCAGTTGCGGTGTCCCAGCAGGTGCAAGTCCTTTTCCAGGACCTCCTTCCAGTCATACTCCACGTCGCTGTTCTGCTTTTCGGGAATACTTTTCTGTTCGGGATTACAGGATGCAGTCAAGCAGCCAATACAGGCAGTGAGCAAGATTAGTTTTAGAATGTGCATGATATGGACATTGGTACATTCAAATATACTTAAATCATAAGTTAGGAATCGTTTGCCAAAAGATATTTATATCTTGAAGGGTCATTCTCTATTACTGTCGATCATGAAGCGAAGATCCTATTTAGCTACCATGGGTATTGGCCTGACTGGGCTCCATATGGCTCCGCAAATTTTAATGGCAAAGCTTCCGAATAAACCTTATGTCCGGCTCGGAGGACCGGTGTTTGATCCCTTCGAAGGACCGGAGGACTGGGTGGAATCGCTCAAAAAGCGTGGATACAGGGCAGGGAACTGCCCGGTTAATCCGGGAGCAGATGAGAAGCTGATCCGGGACCTTGAAGAGACTGCCCGCAAGAATGATGTAGTTATTGCCGAAGTGGGATCGTGGAGCAATCCCATCTCCCCGGATCCACAGGAAGCAACTTTGGCCATTGAAAAGTGCATTGCGGGATTGCAACTGGCCGACCAGATCGGGGCCAGGTGTTGTGTAAACATCAGCGGATCAAAGAATCCGGAGTACTGGGCAGGGCCCCATAAGGATAATATGACCGAGGCGGTCTTTGACCAGGTAGTGGAGACCACCCGCAAGATCATAGATGCAGTTAAACCAGGCCGAAGCTGTTTTGCCCTGGAAGCCATGCCCTGGGCCTTCCCGTATTCCACAGAGACCTATCTGAAGCTTCTTCAGGCCATCGACAGAAAATCTTTTGGGGTGCATCTCGATCCGGTGAATATGATCACTTCACCACAGGATTACTACAACAATGGAAAATTAATCAAAGAGATGTTTTCGGTACTGGGCCCACATATAAAAAGCTGTCATGCCAAAGACATCACGCTCAGGGAGGATAATTACATTCCACAACTGGATGAGATCAGACCCGGACTTGGAAGCCTGAATTATGGAGTTTTCCTGAGCGAACTGGCCAAACTTAAAGATGTACCCCTGATAATGGAACACCTGGAGAGCGATGAGGAGTATCAACTGGCTGCCGACTATATACGCTCGGTGGGACAATCGGTTCAGATCGAGATATAAGTCACATAAATGCAAGCATATATGAAGCCTCATTTCTTTACATTATTTACCCTGGTATTTCTGATTGGATATTCATGTACAAATCCGCAAGACTCAAGCGAAAAACCCAACTTCGTCTTTATCCTGGTGGACGACCTGGGATGGGCCGATCTGGGATGCTATGGAAGTACTTTTCATGAAACTCCAAATCTGGACCAGCTGGCCGGTGAATCCATGCGCTTCACCTCTGCCTATGCGGCCTGCCCGGTCTGCTCCCCCACCAGGGCCAGCATTATGACCGGCAAATATCCAGCAAGGATCGGAGTCACAGATTGGATAACGGGCCGACAAAGCTATAATGCAGGATTGCCATGTGATAAGTTGCTTGCCAGGGACTTTGAATTTGAGGTAAAACTCGAGGAAGTGACCATTGCGGAAGCCATGAAACAGGCAGGCTACAAAACCTTCTTCGCAGGAAAGTGGCACCTGGGAGAAGATTCTATTTTCTGGCCCGAACATCAAGGCTTTGATATCAATAAGGGGGGATGGAGCGTGGGCTCTCCCAGGGGAGGGTACTTTAGTCCCTATGTGAATCCCAGGCTGGAAAGCGGCCCGGAAGGAGAGTGCCTTACCGACAGACTCACCAATGAGTCGATCCGCTTCCTTGAGGATCACACCGAAGCTCCTTTCTTTCTCTACCTCTCCTTTTATACGGTGCACAATCCGCAGCAGGGAAAACCAGAGCTTGTTGAGAAGTATCAGAAGAAGCTTGAATCTGAGGGGCTGGATCCTGAAGCTATGGAGACCACTGACAGGGAGTGGATCAAATATGCAGCACCAGGTGGGCGTTATGTGGAACGCATTCAGCAGGGACATCCTACCTATGCGGCCATGATTGAGACCCTGGACAACAATGTGGGCCGTTTGATGCAGAAGCTGAAAGAGCTGGAGCTGGATAAAAATACAATCGTCTTCTTTATGTCCGACAATGGCGGACTCTCCACCTCAGAAGGTTCTCCCACTTCTAATCTTCCTCTCAGGGGTGGAAAGGGATGGATGTATGAAGGAGGGATTCGGGAACCGATGTTTATTAAGTGGCCTGGTTCCGGCTCGGAAGGCACCCTCACGGATGTTCCGGTCACCAGCACCGACTTCTATCCAACCATCCTGGAGATGGCAGGCCTGGAGCTGATTCCTGGTCAACATATGGATGGGGTAAGCATTGCATCCCTGCTTACAGGAGAAGGAAAACCGGAAGAACGTCCCCTTTTCTGGCACTATCCCCATTACAGCAACCAGGGTGGAAAACCTGGTGCAGCGGTTAGGCTGGAGGATTACAAACTAATTGAATTTTTCGATCCGGGAATGGTGGAACTTTATAACCTGGCAGATGATATTGGGGAGACAAGGAACCTGGCTGAGGAGATGCCCGAAAAAACCAAAGAGCTGCTGCAAATGCTGCATTCCTGGCAGAAAGAGGTGGGTGCAGAGGGAATGGATCCCAATCCAGCCTTCGATCCTGAATACCTGAGAGAAAACTATCTGAATAAACTATAAACTGAGAACTGACCCATGAGAAAAGTACTTATAATACCTGTAGTTTTACTGAGTGTAATACTCACTTCCTGCAAAGGCCCCTCAGCCGGGCTTGATATGATTACCCTGGACGAGATTGCCAGTCAACTGGAACTGCTGGATGCAAACATCATCAAAGTGCAGGCAGAGGCCCCATTAACGGCCAATGGTCAAAGAAAAGTGGTGCCCCGGACGATCAACAAAGACGGATCCTTTTCAGTTGTTCCGGCGGGTGACTGGACCAGCGGATTTTACCCGGGTGTCTTATGGTATATGTATGAATTGACCGGGGAAGCTGAGTGGAAAGAGAGGGCAGTGAGGTACACGGCAGAACTGGAGGATCAGCAGTACAATGGTTCCAACCACGATGTGGGATTCAGGATGTTTTGTAGTTATGGAAATGCGCTTCGTCTTACAGACGATGAATCCTATATCCCGGTTTTGGAGCAGTCCGCCAAAACACTAATAAGCCGCTATTATGCTTATGTTGGATCCATACGGTCGTGGAACTTTAATGAGGAGAACTGGCAATGCCCTGTGATAATCGATAATATGATGAACCTGGAGCTTCTATTCTGGGCCTCCGAACAGACCGGTGATCCGGTATATCACGATATTGCCTTCACCCATGCTAACACCACTATGGAGAACCACTTCCGAGCTGACAACAGTTCGGTGCATGTGGTCGATTACGATACCATTACCGGTGATGTGCGCATGATGAATACCCACCAGGGCTATGCCGATGAATCATCTTGGGCCAGGGGACAGTCCTGGGGACTCTATGGATTTACCATGACCTACCGCCTTACGGATCACATCGCTTTTCTGAAGCAGGCAGAAAAGATTGCTGACTACCTTCTGGATCATCCCAATCTACCCGAAGACCTGGTTCCATACTGGGACTACAATGCTCCTGGCATCCCGGATGAACCCCGTGATGTTTCGGCAGCAGCCATCATGGCATCTGCATTATATGAATTGTGTAAATATTCAGAAAAAGGAGCCTATTACAAGGAAAAAGCAGACAAAATCATGGAGAGCCTTGGAACCACCTATGCTTCAGAACCGGAAGAGAATTATGGCTTCATCCTGGGACATTCAGTGGGATCCAAGCCCTCTGAATCGGAAGTGGATGTTCCCATTAACTATGCGGATTATTATTTCCTGGAGGCACTACTCAGGAAAAAGAAATTGGATGCTCAGTAGGACAATAATCATAATCCCCATTGTATTGCTGTGCCTAACAGGCTTGTTGCTTACTAGTTGTACGAAACCTGCCATAGGGAGCAGCTATTATATCAGTGCAGAAGGGGATGATTCTGATTCGGGACTGGCAGAGGGAAAGGCCTGGAAAACTATCGAAAGGGTCAATGTACAGGACTTTGAACCGGGCGACAGGATTCTTTTCCATGGAGGTGACACTTTTCAGGGCACCATAAGTCTGACTGCGGAAGATGCAGGAACAGAGTCATCGCGGCTGATAGTCTCCTCATTTGGAGCGGGGAGAGCTCTTATATCAGGCGTGGAGCTTGAAGGAATCAAGGCGGTCAGCTGCCAGTATCTGACCATTGAAAAGCTGGAAATCAGCGGCATGGGAAGGAAGTCCGGAAACGCCAAAGATGGTCTGCTTTTGTACCAGTGCGATGGCATTGTCATTGATGACCTGGAAGTGTATGGCTTTCAACACAGTGGTGTTCACTTGCATCAATGCAATGATGCGGTAATTAAGCAAGTGTATGCCTATGAAAACGGATTTGCGGGGATCCATGTGAGCGGGACCACTGTTTTGGACACTGCAAAATATGATAATCACAATCTCTATATAGGTTATTGCGTAGCTGAAAACAATCCCGGAGATCCTTCTGTATTGAATAATCACAGTGGAAACGGGATTCTGGCTTCTTCCGTAAAAGGTGGGACCATTGAATATTGCGAGGCATTTAACAATGGCTGGGATATGCAATGGACGGAAAATGGTCCGGTGGGTATCTGGATCTGGGACTGTACTGGCTTTATCATTCAGCATTGTATTTCGCACCACAACCGCACCAATCCGGTTGCAGACGATGGGGGTGGATTTGATCTGGACGGAGGTGTTTCCAATTCGGTGATACAATATTGTATTTCTCATAATAACGAGGGAGCAGGATTCGGTTTGTATGAGTTTGGTGCAGCCAAGCCCTGGGAAAATAATACTATCAGGTACAACATCAGTCAGAACGATGGCATCATCAACGGAGGATCATTGGGCATCTGGAAGAGTGAGGATCAGGGCATCATACGAAATTGCCAGATATACAACAACACCTTCTATAACAGCCAGAAGGATGGGTCCAATCTATGGTTGTATGATAATTATCCGGGATTCAATTTTTACAACAATGTATTTGTATTTAATGGGGCGTTGATCTCTGAAGAGAAATCGCTTAAGGATGAAGTCTTTCTGGGGAATCTTTACTGGAACCTGGCTGGGGAAGAAACATTTTTCGGATATACCAGCCTTAAAGAATGGGCTTCAGCTACCGGAAAAGAGATGCATGAAGATCAAATCTTTGGACTTTATGAGGATCCCCTGTTGAACCAGGCTGGATCAATTGAAGTGACAGATCCCGCAATGATCAATCAGGAATCCATGAGTGGATATATTCCTCTTCCCGGTTCACCCCTGGTTGAAAGGGGATTGAATCTGAAGACTTTGTTAAATATTGATGTAGGGGAAAGGGATTTGTTGGGAACAGATATACCATCAAAAAATAATTACGATATTGGTGCTATAGAACTTGATTAGTAATCATGATAAAGACAATCCTATGAAAAAGTTAGTGTTATTGAGTTGTATTTTAGCCCTCTCAGCAGGTCACTTAGAAGCTACGGACCTTCCAACTGCTTACAATGAGGTGGATCAGGTGCTCTGGGTCGTGTCGGACGTGGAAACCACGATAGTAAAATACAGGGAACTGGGATTCGACCAATTCAAGGATCTGGGTACTGTGGAAGTCAAATCATGGACCGATGAGAATGTGAGCATGGCCAGGCTTGTATGTGCCAACCTGGGGGGCGCACATGTAAACTGGATCCAGCCACTTGAAGGAGAATCCATATTCAATGATTTTCTAATTGAGCACGGCGATGCAGCTATGAGTCTGGTTCACAGGTTCTTTGAAGTAAATGAGCTGAAAGATGAACTTGCACGCCTCGACGAACTTGGAATTGGTATTCTTGATAAGATAAGCATAAAAACAAGTGAGGGAGAATTGGCCTATGTGCTGATGAATACGGAGGCAGAAGGTAAGTATGTGCTTGGATTCACTTATGCAGATAACGGATTGCAGATTCATACTGCTTTGTGTGATATTAACCAGCTTGAATTGAGTCTAAATCAATATGCGTTTGCCATTAAAGATCCTAAGCCCGTATCAGATTATTGGATGAAGATTGGTCTGCCCGAACTGGCGATCAATTACCCGGAGCTGGGCGATCCTATGTATTATGGCAAGCCGGCTGACCATGACCTGATTCAGGGCTGGCAACGCCATGGCACCATAGCCTATGAATGGTGTATTCCGGTTAAAGGGCCCATTGTATACGAGGATCATATCAAACTACACGGAGAAGGAATCCACCACCTGGCTTTCTCTGTTGCTGATATGGACGTGGTCCTGGAAGATTATATCTCAAAAGGTTTCGTAGTCTCCATGGGAGGAACCTGGGGTGAGAAGGGAAAACCGGGTTCGGGCCGCTATGAGTATATAGATCTGGAGCTCGCCGGAGGTCTCACCATGGAATTATTGTGGAACTTTAAGGAACAATCCGCATCCGGTCAACCTTGATCCAGGCCGCTGGCACTTTCATCCTTTTCCGGGTCGAGCCAGGTCTGCGCTCCCTTTTCGAAGCTAAGCGAACCAACCTGCTTGATCATGGAGTCATCTACCTTTTTCAGGGGCGTATATGCGGGATGGTGTGATTCTTTATAGGGATCGTTGCTTCGGGTGTTATAGCAGCATACCATGGCCCATCGCGAATTCTCAGATTTGTTTTGATCTGAGCGATGCAGGAGGTTGGAATGAAAGAATATAGCATCTCCCGGCTCCATTTCGCAATGGACCAGCTCCAGTCGCTCCAGGCAGGCATTCACCCGTTCCATATCAGCTCCTGCCTGATCACCCGTTAGTATGTGATCGATTCGTCCCATAAGATGGGACCCCCTGATCACCTGCAGGCAGCCATTCTGACGTGTTGCTTTGTCCACTGCAATAAAAACACTGACCAGATCAGGATACAACAGACCGTTCTGGTACCAGTATCCATAGTCCTGGTGCCATGCCCATGCCCCTCCAATCTTTGGATCCTTCAGGATCATCTTGGAATGATAGTGATATACCTCATCCTCAAGCAGTTCTTCAGCCTTATTCACCATCCTGTTGCTTCGTGCAAACATTCCATAGATGGTATCTCCGGGATGGTTCCATAGAGACAGGCGCACCTGGCCGCCCTCTCCATCCGCTCTGGAAAAGGAGTGCTTATCCAGCTCCCGGTCAGCATGTGCTGTGGAACGCAATAATTCTATCTCCTCAGTATCAAACAAGCCTTTAAACTGTATATATCCTGCTTCGTTGAATTCCTTAATCTGATCTTTGGTAAGCTGTTTCATAATAGAAGTAGTTTTTTTTTAAACAAGCCAGAACCGAAACAGTTTAAATTCAAACTTTTTATATTTTTAGTAATTCTCAAATGAAAGCATAAAACAATACATACAGTTATGATTAAAAGTAAAAAAATAGCCATGCTGGGTGGCGGATTCATTGGTGATTTTTACGTGCATGCGCTTCACGGACATCGCAGACCCGATCGGGTTCATGTGGTTTATTCCAGAAGTGAATCCAGTGCAAAAAAGGTGGCTGATAGGCATGGGATTCCGCATTGGACAACCGATATGAAAGAGGCAGTGAACCATCCTGAAATCGATACCGTGATTGTGGCCCTGCCCAATTTCCAGCACCTGGAAGCAGTGAAGCTGGCAGCCGAAGCAGGGAAAGCTGTCCTGATTACCAAACCCCTGGGACGAAATGCTCAAGAGGGGAAAGAGATGCTTGATCTGGTAGAAAAACACGGGGTATTTCACGGCTACCTGGAAGACCTTTGTTACACACCTAAAACCCTGAAAGCTGTGGAATCTGTGAAGAACGGGGCCCTGGGTGATATCTTATGGGTAAGGGCCAGGGAGACTCATCCCGGACCTCACAGCGATTGGTTCTGGAACAAAGAGCTTTCAGGAGGAGGTGCCATTATCGATTTGGGCTGCCACTGTATTGAGATCGCCAGAAACTACATAGGCAAGGATGTAAAGCCGGTGGAGGTGATGTGCTGGGCAGATACCCAGGTGAAGCCCATCGAGGCCGAGGACCATGCCATCGCTCTGGTGAAGTATGCTTCAGGTGCCATTGCACAGTTCGAGGTGAGCTGGTGTTTTAGGGGAGGAATGGACCTGCGGGACGAGGTTATGGGTGTGGAAGGAACCATCTTCCTTAATCATTTCCTTCGCACCGGATTTGAAATGTATACGGCGGTTGGAGAGGGGGACTATGTGGCTGAGAAGGCTGAGTCAGCCACTGGCTGGCTCTTCCCGGTGGGGGATGAGGTAAACTCCCTGGGCTACGATTTCATGTTCACCGATATGTTTAATGCCATGGATGAAGGTAAAGAACCCATGGAGACCTTCTACGATGGTTATGTTGTGAATGCCATCATGGATGCCTGCTACAAATCTTCAGAGTCGAAGAAATGGGAACCCATTGAACTGGAGGACTGGCGCGGCAGTGATGAGGTCAGCGGGGGCCCCAAGTTAAAGGAGTATGACGAGCATCACTACCTGATCAAGGAGGAGATAATTCCAGATGGTACAGTAAAACTAATCCTGAAGGAAAAGTCTACAGGTAAAATTATTCAGAGAATCATTTAAACATTTTCCATCGCTTCTCCGCTTCCTTTTTTCTCTTTAAAGAGGAAAATAAAGAGGATCAGTACAAGAGTCGCAAGAGCTGCGGGAACGTACCAGATCTTTACCCAGTCGGGTGAACCATCGATGGTCAGCATATCAACGGTGCGGCCGGCAATCCAGGTACCGATGAACATACCCAGACCATAGGTAGCAAAAGTGATTAGTCCCTGTGCTGAGCTCTTCAGGTTGTCGGGTGCTGTCTTATCCACATAGATTTGTCCAGCCACCACAAAGAAGTCATAACAGATACCATGCAGGATGATGCCCGCATAGATCATCCACATCCCAGCCTCTGCATCCCCGTTGGCAAACAACAGGAAACGAAGTAGCCATGCTCCCGCACCCACGAACAGTACCCATTTAAGTCCAAACCTGATCAGGAAAAAGGGAAGGATCAGCATAAACAGGATTTCAGATACCTGTCCCAGGCTTATTTTATTGGGGATAAAGTCAATTCCGATATCTGACATAAAGGAAGCCGTAAATCCAAAATAGAAGGAGACCGGAATAAAGATCAGCACCGAAGCGATCATCAGGGTGGCAAAGGAACGCGTTTTAAATAGACTGAGCGCATCAAATCCCAGTAGCTCCTTAATGCTTGTTCTGTTCTCTTTTTTAGGAGCTACATGGGGCAGGGTAAAGCTATAGAGTCCGAGCATCAAGGAAACTGCAGCTCCAACATAAAGTTGTTCAACCGAGGAGGTGTAACCCAGCCATCCGATTACATTGTTGGCAGCGATCCAACCGATGGTACCCAGTACCCTGACACCCGGAAACTGTTTTCCGGGATTTTCCATCTGGTGAAAAGACAACGATGTAGTCAAAGCCATGGTTGGGGCATATGTCAGCGTATATAGCAGCAGTGCCGGGTAGAAGAACTGAAAGGTTGTGGCCCGTGAGGCGACTATCAGCAACACAGCACCCAGCAAATGCATGGCACCCAAGACCCTTTCTGTTGCAAAATATTTATCAGCGATCAATCCCACAAAGAAAGGCGAGATCATGGCCGAGATGGCAAAGGTACCATAGCAAAGTCCGATCTGAGTACCTGTAAATCCAAGGCTTTCGCCCAGGTAAGTGTTCAAGGTAACATACCAAGTTCCCCAGATAAAATACTGGAGGAACATCATAGTAGAAAGCTGCAGTCTTGTCTTGAGGACCATGGAAATTTTTTTGCGTCAAAATAGTAATAAATCTTATATCTTACTAAAATGAAAAATGCGTGGATCTTATGGATTGTTCTTACACTGTCGTTTATATCCTGCTCAAAGCAGGAGCTACCCAATATTATCCTGATCAGTGCCGATGATCTGGGTTGGTCAGACCTGGGATGCTATGGAAGTGAGGTCAAAACTCCAAATATTGACCGATTGGCACAAGAGGGAATACGATTTACCCAGTTCCACAATACCTCCAAATGTTTTCCCTCAAGGGCCTGCCTGCTTACTGGTGTTTATGCGCAGCAGAGTGGCTACGACCGTTCCTTCAAAGAGCCTTTGAAGAATGCAGTTACCCTGGGTGAAGTACTGCGAAATGCAGGCTATATCACTTTATGGTCCGGCAAACACCATGGTTTGGAAAATCCCATCTATCGTGGATTCGATCATTATTACGGATTGAAGGATGGTGCCTGCAACTATTTCAATCCTGGAGTCCAGCGACCAGGAGAGGGTGCGCCTGCCAGGAAAAGTTGGACAGGTGAAAAGGCAAAGCGGGCCTGGTGCATTGATAGCCTAATGTTTACCCCCTACACCCCGAAGTGTAAGGATTTTTATACAACCGACTATTTTACCCACTATGCAGTGGATTGGCTTGAACAGTATAGCGATGATAAGCGGCCGCTTTTTCTCTATCTGGCCTACACCGCTCCCCATGATCCTCTTATGGCGTGGCCGGAAGATATTAAGAAGTACGAAGGAAGATACGATGAAGGGTATGAACCCATCAGGAATGCGCGCTATGCAAGACAGCGGGAAATGGGCTTGAATGATCCTAGCTATCGCTTGTCGGAGGCCACTTACCCTTCCTGGGATACGCTTAGCCAGGAGATGAAAAAGGAAGAGATCAGGAAGATGGAGGTATATGCGGCCATGATAGACCGGCTGGACCAGAATATTGGCAGGATATTGAAATCTTTGGAGGAGACCGGGAGACGCGAGAATACACTGATTATGTTTGTATCTGACAATGGCGCCTCCAGTGAAATGGTTTATATCGATGATGATTATGGAGAGATTGGCACCATGACCCTGTGGTCTTCCCTGGGCCCAAATTGGGCCAATGTATCCAATACACCCTTCCGTTATTACAAGAACTACAGTTACGAAGGGGGAATCAATACCCCGCTCATTGCACACTGGCCGGGTAATATTGAGCCTGGTACATTCAGCCGTTTCCCCGGGCACTTCATCGATATCATGGCCACTTATGTTGATATTACCGGTGCAAGCTATCCCGGGGAATTTAATGGTTCAGAAATCACTCCTCTGCAGGGTGAAAGCTTGCTACCCGCATTCCGGGGGGAGGATGCACTTCGTTCCAAACCTTTATTCTGGGAGTGGTCAGAAGGACAAGCCATGCGTGACGGCCAATGGAAGCTGGTCAGGTGGGGAAAGGAGAATTCATGGGATCTCTATGATATTTCTGAGGATCCTACGGAAACAAACAACCTGGCTGCTTCTTCTAATGAAAGGGTTCAGGCGATGGAGCAGCAGTATCTGGCGTGGAAGAAGAGAGTGGTTTCCGGATCATTGAACTGATCGGCTTAACTGTTACTCTCAACCACTAGCAAAACCACCTTATGATTGAAGTCAGTTTGGGGCACTGTTAAATAAGTTAATTTTTTGAACTTAAATAGGCTAAAATGCTCTTTTTCTTGAGGTTAAATAATTTTTTAATACTCGCTAACCAAATCTTTTAATCACATCATCATGAGAAACTTTATTAAGTACATTATCAGAAGATTGATTTTCATTATTCCTGTTTTGCTGATTCCAATAACAATATCGGCGCAGAGTAGTAATGCGTATGAGACTGCTAAAAAAGAGATTGAACAGACGTTCGGTACCTTTCTCTCCATGTTTGAAGCAATTCCCGTGCATGCTCTCCCTGGAGCCTGGGATAACTTTAAGCAATTGCAAAGTCCTGAAAATGCAATTCCCCCAAAATACCGGGAACTGATGCAACTCTCAGTAGCCGCACAAATCCCATGTGAGTATTGTGTCTATTACCATATTACTGTTGCAAAGGCATTTGGCGCAACTGATGAAGAAATAAAAGAAGCTGTTGCACATGGCGCTCAGACCAGGCAATGGAGTATGGTTTTACAAGGAAACCAGATTGAACTTGAGGATTTCAAAGCTG
>DAOWFP010000132.1 GCA_030637895.1 Bacteroidota bacterium
AATATGGTGATTCCCTTGCTTACCATGGTGGTGATGATGATATTTTTTCTTGCTTATACGGGCTGGGGTGAAGTGGAAGGACAGAAAGGGTTCCTGGATCATTTTACCAGTGCGCTGGGGCGTGGATCGGGATCAGCAGCTGTGTTATATTCGGTGACAACCGCTATTATGGTGGCAATGATTCTCTATCGCGCCCAGGGTATTATGAAGGTAAGAAAGATGGTCAGCCTGATTTTAAAGGGGATCAGTGAATTGATGCCCCTGGCGCTTCTTATGATGCTTGCCTTCTCCATCAGTCATGTATGCAACACCCTGGGAACCGGGGAATATGTGGCAGGTATCACAGAAGGCTGGCTCTCACCTGCACTGCTGCCGGCCATTGTGTTTGTACTCTCCTCTTTTATCGCATTCTCCACAGGAACCTCCTGGGGGACCTTTGCCATTATGATCTCCATTGCCCTGCCCATGGCAGAGATGCATGGGGCCAATCTGTTCCTGGTGGTGGCAGCCACCATGGGAGGTGGTGTTTTCGGTGATCATTGTTCGCCCATTTCCGATACCACCATGATTTCCTCCATGGCGTCGGCATCCGATCATATTGATCATGTGAGAACTCAGCTGCCCTACGCACTAGTAACCGGGACGCTTACTGTCTTGATCTACCTCTTGTTGGGATTTACTATGAATTGATGGTGCGAAATGCCTCTCTCAAGGTGTGGGTTAAGCGAACGATCTCTACTTTTTTGTGGGCTGAGCTTACCACCACCCTGAGTACACCTTCAGATCCGGCGCCCTTGTAAGAAGTGTATTGGGTATAAATACCCTCCTTCATCAGGTAACTGTGAATTTTTCTCATGGTTGCAGCATCTCTGTGAGCAAAAGAGAAGATCGGGATGCATCCATGCATCTCCGGAATAAACAGCGTCTCACTGGGAATTCCCATATGCTGCAGGCCATCTCTCAGGTATCTGGCAATATTCCATAGCTTTTTCCGCAGGTCATTATTCTGCTGGACCAGCTCCAGTCCCTTGATTCCGGCTGCCACTGCAGCGTTCATTGGCGAGCTGGACCCTGTAAGCACACTTCCCGACCGGACCTCTTGAATGAAATCCCTCCTGCCGGCAATGATCCCCCCATAGGCGCCAAAGGCCTTGGAGAGGGTAGCCCCCAGGTATATCCTGTCGGAGGGTGTTCCCAGTGCTTCACAGGTGCCCCGTCCATGTGCCCCCAGAATACCTACGCCGTGGGCATCATCAATCCATATCACTCCATCGTTTTTTACAGCCAGATTAAGGTAATCCCTCACCGGGGCAAGGGTTGCCATTACCGGGAAGAGGCCGTCACTTGCAATCAATGGACGCTGACCTGGGCCAAGATGCTTTTTCATAAGCTTTTCCAGGTCCTCCGGGTCCCTGTTCCGGAAGGAAATAACCGGTCTCCCGGTTGCTAAAGCTCCTTCTGCCAGGCTGTAGTGTGATCCTTCATCCAGGAAGATTACCTGGTACATTCCCAATGCGTCCAGCGCTTTCAATCCAGCCAGACTGCTCAGGTAACCGGAGGGGAGGTATACGGCATCTTCGGTATTAAAATAGCTGGCCAGTTTCAGCTCAATCTTTTCAAGAAGGGGAGTGGTACCGGTCAGGGCCCGTGTGGTAGCACTGCCAATCCCATATTGTTGCGTGGCTTCATTGGCAGCCTTGATCACATCCGGGTGGGAGTGGAGTTGAAAATAGCTGGTTCCGGCAAAATAGAGGTAACTCTTCCCATTGAGGACCACATTTGTACCGGTCCTGCTCTCCATGGTATAGTGTTTGCCAGCTTGTGCCATATTTAAGTGATTGAAGAGGAAATGGAGACATGCTCCATGGACTCCATGAAGGCTTCATCAAAGCCGGCACCAATACCGGGGCTTTCCCCAAGGATCCATTGTCCCGCTCCCAGGTATTCAATTCCTCCGGTGACCGGATCTGCGTCCAGCATCAGGGAGGAGTCCATATCGTAGTGCACTATGATGTCGCTTGCCAGCACCAGGTGCATCAGGGCAGTGAGTGCAAAGCGCGATTCGGACATGCATCCCACCTGGCATTTGATGCCAGCAGCTTCGGCTACCGCAATAATTTTCAGCGCATTATGGATGCCGCCCGATTTGGAGAACTTAATATTAAAATAGTCGCATGCGCCCATGCTGGCCAGGCGGAAGGCGTCATGATGGTCAAATACCGATTCATCGGCCATGATGGGGATGGGACTGTTCTCCCGGACTTTTACAAGTTCGCGATTGTTCCAGTGGGGGATGGGCTCTTCGCAATGCTCAATCCCAAAGGGTTCAAGCGCTTTCAGGGTTTCAATGGCGGTAATGGTGTCCCATCCCTGGTTGGCATCGATCCGGATGGGATAGTCGGGGCCTACAGCTTCACGGATGGCTTTAATCCTGGCCACATCTTCCCGGGAGGTGGTTCCCAGCTTCACCTTGATGGCGGGGAAGCCCGCCTTCTTAAATGCCATGGCATCGCGAGCTACTTTTTCAGGATCTCCGATGCTGATGGTCATATCGGTATGAATCTTCCGCTTGTTACTGCCTCCCAACAAGCGGTAGAGTGGAAGGTTCGCTTTCAGTGCCAGCAGGTCATAGAGGGCCATATCGAAGGCACTCTTCATGGTGGGATTGCCTTTCACGGCCCGGTCGATTTCATGGAGCCGCTCCCCAATGGCAAAGGGATCCTTCCCAATAAGCATTTTCCCCACCTTTTTTGCCAATTCAAAAACAGTTTCCTGGGTTTCACCTACAATAAATACAAAGGGGGCGCACTCTCCAGTACCTGTGAGCCCGACGCTGGTGTGGATTCGGACCACCACATTGGTGGCCTCGGGAATCACCCCCAGAGATATCACAAAGGGCTCCTTGTAGGGAATATTCAGCTTAACAAGCTCAATTTTTGTAATGCTGGCACTGCTCATACGGCAATATAAACTATTAGCAGTCAGGTAGCAAGAGTTTCGGCCGCTTTCCCTGCTCTAAACTAATCCAGGTGAACCGACTTTTCACCGGCTTCAATGGCTGCCGGAAGAAAATTCTCCCTGGGAGGCATGGGACAGGTGGCAAAGGGGCTAAAGGCGCAGGGAGGATTGTAGGCCTTGTTGAAGTCAAGGATGATCCGTCCGCTTGAATCGGGCATGGCATACATGAACCTGCCCCCTCCATAAGTATCCAGACCGGAGGTCTCATCGGCAATCACCAGGAAATAACCAGAGCCCGAGGTGAAAGGATGAAGGGTAAGTTTCTCACCATTGACCCTGAAATTCAGGATGCCCGGACACTCATAGGATTCTGTAAAACCCTCAAGCGGAGTGGCCACTGTCATGGTCCTTGGTGAATCGAAAGGTTCCAGGGTGGCCTCCACCACATAGCTGGTCTGGATAGGATAGGAGGGGATATGATCCAGTTCGTCGATACGGGGATGCTTATGGTCCCTGAGACGAATTCCGTACCGATCACCGCGCTTGACAATATACCAGGCCAGGTCGCCCTGTTGCAGACGGGTAGTACCTTCGGAATGATCATCAAAAAGCTCCATCTCAGTGATCAGTGAATCCTTCACCGAAATATCAATTCCTTCGGCTACACGGAGTGTTACAGATCCACTGTCCAGAACCAACGTACCACAGAAAGCATCTGCTTTTTCCGGGAATACGATGTCGTTTTCCGGATCGGAACCATAGCTGTTCTCTCCCTCTTCCAGCCAGAAGAGTCCACTCAGGCTAAGCCAGCCATTTTTACTCTTCAGCCTCTCCAGGCGCTGCACCTGCCACTCTTCAATACTCTCCACATAGGAAGCCTTATCGGTGATGACCGGGCTTGAAGGATTGCATCCAAAATGAAAAACAAAAACTGAAGCTATGAGGATAAGAAAAGAAAAGTTGCGCATGAATCCATGTATTGATTTGAGGGCTTAAATATCGCATAATTATTATAATTTTGCAGCACTTCAGGAGAGATGCCGGAGTGGTCGAACGGGGCGGTCTCGAAAACCGTTGTGCTCCTTGGGGGCACCGGGGGTTCGAATCCCTTTCTCTCCGCAATACAGTGATAACCCGCAGCCGAAA
>DAOWFP010000197.1 GCA_030637895.1 Bacteroidota bacterium
ATAACAATTACCCTGGAATATAACAATTTCGATACAGTTCCGCCTGGTATTTATACAACGATGTTTCAATTCCCGGGCCTGGCCCATGTGGAAAGGGAGCAACTGGATCAGCGCCATGGCCGTATCTGGCTGGGTAAGCTGCGCTTGAAAAGCGAGGTGACCGTAGATTAAGATTTACTTCATATCAAAGGCCTGCTTCAAGCCTTCAGTGGTGGTGTAGTATTTGACAATCATATTGGGGATTTCCCAGGCGGGCAAGTTCCCTTTGGAGAGGTAATCCAGGTACTTCTCGGTCACCTGTCCGAAGTGAGCCTCGTGTCCCACCTTGTAGCTGTCGGGGATATCCACCCTCCAGGAAAGCTCATCTACCATTGAGACGGTGAGTCCGGGATATTTTTCCGCTACTTGCTGTACAGCGACTTTCACTTGCTGACGAAATTCATCGGCCGACTCAATATAGCTTGGTTGAATATAGAGTGTGGGTTTGTAGCCCTCAGGCTCGCCCTGACGAATCTCCAGCTGACAGTTGGATCCGCGCATCACCGAGTAGTGGGTGTCGCCGGTACCCTCCGGGGCCTGGAAGTTCCAGATCACAGAGACCCTGGCATGCACTCCCTTGATGGTGTAGTTAATCTCTCCATTGCTGTAAACCCTCAATATGCTTCCTTCCACATCCTTATTCAGGTATGGAGGATAGGAGTCAAGTCCCGTAACTTTTTTGAACATTTCAGTGGTCAGGGCGGTGGTCCAGCGCTTGGAAGAGGTGATCTGAATATCTTCCTTTTTTAAAATCACTCCGGGGAAGGTTTCCCACTGCACCAGGTCCACCAGGTGGGTGGTTACATCCACAATTCCCTCTCCCTGCTGTTCTGTGTCGAAGAACCAGGGGGGACGGATCAGGGCTTGTCCCGATACAATCTTGGAAAAGTGGTGCACACTCTCCTTGGTAATTGCCGGAAGGTTCGGGCTTCCGACCTGCTGCTCTCCATAAAGCTCTGGAATCTGTGAAAACTCCTTCTGCAGCATGGTGGTAATTTCGTGCCGCTCGGTCATGATATCATAGAGCAACACCCCCTTCTTTTCTGCGGTAGCAAAAGCTTCCTCCAGCATGGGAAACTTGTCGGGCGAGATCACCATGGGTTTATCGGCCAGTACATGGATACCGTTCTGTACACTCTGTAGGATGTATTCGGTTTTCCTGGCATTATTGCCTGAAACCACCATCACATTGCCGGGATGATCCGCCAGCATCTTCTCCAGAAAATCATCGCCTGTATATACCTGCTCCTTCCATGTGGTGCATTGGTCTTCCCGTGTATTGTAGGATTCAATACGCTTGAGATAGCTCTCCACCTCCGGTCCCCCGGGGGCATAGACATATACTTCCGGATCCACAGATTCGTACATGGTAAGTTGAACCAGTGCGGCATGGAAATGTCCCGGGTCCAGGTTCATCAGCTTCACCGATCCTTCCACGGGATTAAACATATCCGAACCGTCTTTGCTGGTGGGTCCTGTACAGGAGGATAGTATAAGGAGGAGTGCTACTCCAGCGGTAAAAAAGTGTTTTATCATAAGAGATGATTTTTACCATTTGGGTTTACAGAACATAGTTGGTGCCATAGGGGTAACGCTGGGGTCGTTCCAATAGTGCATTAGCTTTGTCGTTGTCAACAAAGCGTTCCCGAACGGGATCCCAGTGTAGCTTGCCCTCGATCTTCATGGCTGCATGGCTAAGCAGGCAGGCGGAGCAGGAGCGGTGTCCTACTTCAACAGGAGCCACCGGGTCCTTGCGGGAACGTATGGCATTTAGCCAGTCCTCATGCTGCTCGGGGGCCTTGTACAGGTGGATTTCGTCGGGTCCGATTTCCGATTTCAGAATCTTAGCTTTGCTGGCATCCAGGGCCTTCAGCTCTGCATCCGGCTGGGTGGGATCGGAGGAGGTGACCGCCACATTCCCACGGCTCACAAAGATCCAGCCCTCACTGCCATAAAACTTTACTCCGTTAGGGAAGGCACCGCTGATCTGCATATTCACCCCGTTGGCATATCGGGCATGTACCATGAAATCGCCATGTACGTTCCAGAGGCCGGAGCTGGGGAAAGAGGCCTCACCTTCCACTTCCACCGGGCCCGTGTATTCGGTGCCCATGGCCCAGTGTGCGGTGTCCACATGGTGAGCACCCCAGCCGGTAATCATCCCGGCACCAAACTGCTCAAGGCGCAGCCAGCCGGGACGGGAGAAGTCAAGCTGGGGGTGGACCCTTTTCTCAGTGTAATACTGGTAGGGAGTCGATCCCAGCCACATATCATAATCCAGGTTTTCAGGGATTGGCATAGGAAGCTCTTCGTTCCCACCGGGATCGCCAGGCAGCCCTATTTCGATTTTCTCAAGTTCTCCTATACGACCATTGCGAACCAGTTCGCAGGCCCTGTGGAAGTGGGGCCAGGGAGAGGAGCCACGTTGCTGGCTTCCCTGCTGAAAGATCCGGCCTGTCCGGTGCACCGTATCGCTCATTTGCCGCCCCTCCCTGATGGTCAGTGAAGCTGGTTTTTGCAGGTAAATGTCCTTGCCTGCCAGGGCCGCCTCCATGGCGGCCTGGGCATGCCAGTGATCGGGGGTGGAGATGATCACCGCATCGATGCTCTTGTCCTGCAGCATTTCCCGGTAATCCTGGTAGACCGCCACATCCGAGTAGCCTGCTTGCCCTCTGTCAGCATAGAATTTTTCAATCCATTCCTTGCCCAGGCGGGCCCGCTTCATGTCCACATCAGCCACCGCCACTCCAATGGCTGCATCGTGCTTAAGCGTTTCAGGAAGGTCGTGGAGCATGGCAATACGTCCAAATCCAATTTGCCCGATCCGTATCTTATTGGAAGGAGCATTTTTCCCGAGCACATGGGCAGGAATAATGGTAGGTACTACCATTGCTCCAGCGGCCGTAGCAGCACTACTCTTCAGAAAAGTTCTTCGTTTCATTCGATTTGATCTTTAATTAAAATCTTTCCAGTATTGTTCAGCTTCCTGGGTGTTGATGGCACCGTCAAAAACTACCATCCGGTATTTCAACATATACTCTTTACCGGGTTCAAGCACCCACTCCTGATGCCGGATGGGACAGAACTCAAAAAACATATTCTCTTTGCCCTCATTGCTGATGGGAGGCCACATCCGCATGGGCTCGGGGTGGGAACGGTTATCGGGGTGACTCAAAAATAGGATGCCTGACCGACCTTCGGGAACCGAAGATTCTCCTTCCACAATCATCCAGCGGGCATGTGTGGCATCGGCATCGGACCAGTTTTTTCCTTCTGATGTAAGTACAGTGGCATTGCCAGGATACCATCTTTCGGTTCCCCTGAAGGCCAGTCCACCCCCGTAACGGTATGCTTCCAGTGTGATCCCGGTTTCCAGCGGGGTGCTAAGGGTGGTGACCAGATCCACCATATAGGCCTGGCCTTCCAGATTAAGCACCGTAATTTGCCAGGTCTCATCCATGGCCACTCCTTCGCTTCCATCTTCTTTGAAATAGATGTACTCCTGTCTGACCCGGAAGCCAGCCAGGTTTTCCTGCTCAGTCTTATCAAGATATTCCGCAAAACGCACGGTACCCTGCCTGTCTGCCAGGTTCCAGAAGTCCACCTTATGGTCGCCAAAGTGGGTTCTTGTCCACGGATTCCATATGCCGTAATGGTGCCAGTGGTCGGGGGGCTGGATCCTGGTGAGGCGTTCGCCTCCCGGAGACCAGAGCGGGTGAATGTATGCCGACCGCTTATAGACCGTGTCCACTCCTTCGGGGGGAAGGGTCTCCGAATGGACATAGCTGAGCACTGGTTGTTCTCCGATAAAAATGGTGGTGCGGTCTTGGTCGCGGGTTAGCCTGGGGCCCTTCGGGTCCTGCGATGCCTGGAGGGTGAGAAGTCCGGCAAAGAGGAAAAAAAGCTTAAAAATCATTGTTCGCTTATTGGCTGGTGAAACGCTTAACTGTTTCGATAAATATAGACAGATTTTCGGAAGTTACACCCGGTGGCATCCCCCCACCGCAGGAAAAGATTACCCTGGAAGGATCCTTCAGTCCCTTGAGCAGTATCAGGGTGGCCTGTTCCACCTCTTTGGCCGAACCAGCTGCCAGCACATCCCTGGGCGGAATGTTCCCAAGCATGGTAACCTGGTTTTGTGTGAGCTCCTTTAGAAGGTTCAGGTCCGTATCGAAGCCCATGTTAAAGAGATTGACTCCCATTTCCGGAAGGAAGCGTACCGATTCCATGCAGTTGGCATCATTATGGAGGAACTTTACAGAGTGTTTGCAGTCGTATAGCTCCTTGAAATAGGGGAGCGCAAACTCCACAAACTGGTCCTCGCTGATAAAGCCAATGATATCGTCCAGCATCAGGATACCGTCGATGGATGGAAAGAGTTCGGCCTGGTGCCTGTGGAAGGCATGCAGGTAGTCCGTGATCTTCCGGATCAACAGGTGAATCTCCCGGGGATGGGTCATCAGGGCCATCATAAATTCGGTGGTTCCCATGAGGTAGGAAGCAATGTTGAGCGGTCCGCGCGAAACGGAGAAACGGATCATATGCCCGGCTTCCTCAATCTTCGGCTGACTCAGCTTAAGCCGGTTGAGCATCAGGGGAGCCAGTCCGCTCGTTACCGGGTTGGGAACCTCCATAGATTCAATCTCTTCGGGTGTCCTGATGTTGGGGAAGGCATGAGGGAACTCGTTCTGCGGAAAAGCCGAGCGTGCACCAAAGGCAGATGGTTCTCCACACATTCCATATTCGGCCCAGAATCCGGGCAGAAAGAGGACCTCGGGGAAGTCCCTTATGGCTTTCAAATTGGCCTCCAGCCATAAAGTATCGCTTGAAAAATAGTCCAGGATATCAATTCCATACCAGTTGGGCAGCCAGGGTGAGTCGATGATAAATCCCACCGGAAGGGGAGAGAGGATTTCACCACTAACTACGGCCTTCAACTCATTCCATTGTTGGTTGGTCATAGCAGCTTGCCCCGGTTCTCATAGATTTTTTGAACCGCGTTAATGATGTCGTCCATATCCTTGCGTTCAGCCAGGAGCATGTTCTGGAAGAACCAGACCGCTTCCAGTGTCAACTGGTCGTTGTCGGGCAAGTTGTGCAATTCTTCGCGATACCTGTTCAGCCGCTCTTTGGTATAGAGCCGGGTGTATCCCCTTGAGCTGATGGCCTCTTCGATCAATCCATCAAAATATTGTTGTCCGTACCCTTCCCCACAGGGGATCCCTTCAGCACTCAGGGCCGCAAGAAATTTATGCCTGGGAAGTCCGTCAAAATGCTCCTTCTTGTATCGGAAGGGGTAGAGGTGGTAGGCAGAACGGGTGGCACCGTCGGAGAGCTTGTAGGGAACAATTCCGGGAATCTCTTTTAGTTTGGAATCCAGATAGAGGGCATTCTCCAGCCGCCTGTCCGCATCACTCCGGACCCGTACCATTTGCGAAAGGAGCAGTCCGGCCTGCACCTCGGTCATGCGCTTATTGGAACCCCGGATGGGATTTTCGCCCATGCCCTTCATGGAAGAACCGTGGGGGCGGCCACAGTTGTGGTAGGCAAAACAGCGATCCATCAAGGCATCGTTATTGCCCGATATGGCTCCTCCCTCTCCCGAAGGAATGTGTTTTGAGTTCTGAAAGCTGAAACAGCCCAGATCACCCAGAGTACCACACATCTTGCCATCGTATTCGGCCAGCCAGGCCTGGCAGGCATCCTCAATAACCGGCAGGCTGTGCTTCTCCCCAATGGCCAGGATCCGGTTCATATCGGCAGGTAGGCCACAGATATGCACGGGGAGAATGGCAGTGGTACGTTCATTGATCTTCTCCTCAATTTTATGCGGATTAATGGTAAAGGTCTCCGGATCGGTATCTGCAAATACAGGCAGTGCTTTCTGATTGAACACCACATTGTAGGTGGCAATAAAGGTGAAAGGTGAGACAATGACCTCATCCCCGGCATCGACTCCGAGGGTATGCAGTGCAGTGATCAGGGCAGTAGTTCCACTGGCGGTTGCAATGACCCGTTTGGCCCCGATTAGTTCGGCGTACTCATGCTCAAATCCCCTGCATTTATTACCATCGCCCCGATACCAGTTCCCACTTCGCAGGAGCGACATCATGGGTGCTTCGGCCTCCTGGTTCCATACGGGCCAGCTTAGCCAGTCAGCTGTCCGGACAGCTTTGCCTCCATTCAGGGCCAGTTCAGAGCCGACACCCGCACGTGATCTGGCAAACAGGGGTGCCGATAGCATGGTGGCTGCAGCAGTGGCAGAGGTGCTGGTAATAAATTTTCTCCTGGTCAGTTTGTTTGCTTTCATGAGCTAAGGGATTATTGGATTACAATGCTGTATTTACTTAAAAGACCCACCACCTCAGGCATGGAGAATTTTGCTCCTCCAATGCGGTTGTTTTCTGGATCGATGGAGTAGTTGAGAGCAGTGGAGAGATTGGCACGTTCCAGGTTGCTATGATCGAAGGTGGCATTGAGCAGGTCACACTGGTCAAGAATCGCGTTTCTCAGATCGGCTTCAGAAAAGTCCACCTCCCGAAGCGTGGTAGATTTAAATACTGTGTGATTCAGTTTCACCTGGTAGAAGGAGGCGTGGTCGAGCAGGCAGTTATCGAAGCGGACTGTCATTCCCAGCTGGTCACAAGAGTCAAAACGGAAGCCCAGCATTTTGCACTCCTTGAAGGAGGTCTCCTGAAATGAGCTCTTTACTACTATTACGTTGCTCAGATCGCATCCGGCAAAGGTGCATTCGCTAAAGCGGATTTCACTTAGATCGGATTCCGCAAAATTGCAGTTCCTGAAGTTGCAGTTGTAATACTCTCCCTTTGGCAGCGGTGTTTCAGAATAATCCTCCTTTGAAAAAAGCTGCTGTTCTATATAATCTAAGCTCATAGTTCCATCTGGTATTTCTCTTCCCTGGAGTTCTTCAGCCTTTGCCAGAATGACTTTTCAAGGAAACTGTTTTCACCTAATTCACAAAGCTGCTTATACATGGGTAAGTTCACTGTAAAGGCCAGCAGATCGGGAGGTAGATGCTGACGCATGGCAATATCAGTGGCCCCGATTACTACGCTGGGGACATCAGTCTCCAGGTCGCCCAGTACGGCAGCCATCAGTCCGCAACCCGAGCCAAATGGTACTGTGACAGCTCCCCCACTGGCTGATGCATCCCTGAAGTGGGCTCCCATAAGCAACAGGCTCAGTTGATCGGGATTCACAAAAAACGTCACCGTCTTCAAGTAGTCGGTATGATCTTCCCTCAAGGGACCAATGACCACATACCCGTTTTTGATATGGTAGGGTTTCTGGTTTTCGAGCCACTGACACATCAATTGGTCGCTCTCCTTAAAACCTTCCCGTTGGTTCAGGTCGGAGCCGAATGCTTCCCTGGTGGTAAATTCACTTCCCCCGATCCAGTAGCCGCCTCCCCTGCAGCTGAATTCATCGGCTGAAAGGCAGATATGTAAGCCGTCCAGCCACGCCTGGTAAGCTTCGAACATGCAGCGACTTGGTTTAGCAAAGGGTTCAAAGGGACTGGGATCGGACAGATCGTAGAACCCAATGGGCGGGGTCTTGATACTTGTTTTGGTCAGTAAGTTTGTCGGATCGGGATTCATCTACTTAAAGATAGTCAGAATCTATCAGGAATCAATGCCCAAACTCACTTACGGAGTTTCCAGTACCAACCAATGGAAGTAAGGATCACAGCTTCACCTGCGGCGAATACTCCCCAGGGGAAGCGGCGGGGGACATAGGCCGTGGCCACCTTCATCACCTCCGGATTTTTTAACTGTCCCATCTCAAACAGTGAGAAGTGGGTCAGCATATGCTGCGAATAGTCCAGTATAAAACCAAAGATCAGGATCAGCGAGCCCAGGATCAGTCCCGCCCAGATCTTGCCCGGAATGCGGCTATCCTTTCCGCGTTCAACACGGAACAGGATTACCAAGGCCAGCAGGATCATGGTCAGGGAAACCAGCACAGGCGAGAGGACAGGTCCAGTCCAGGTGGTGGGGATCAGAAAGAGCACATCCCAGGTCATCAATGACTGGGGCCAGCCCAGCAGCAGCCAGAGGAACACGTAGTAGAAGATGTCCCAGATGGCAAAACAGTAAATGAACCAGGCAAAGCCGGTACTGAAACGCCGCCCTGCCAGGATGCCGATGGTAATCAGCATCACCAGGGTGGCGACCTCACGGAACAGTTCGGTGAGAGCCAGATTCACGGGAATGGTGGAGAGGGGAAACTCAAATCCGCCGGGATAGAGGATCTCACGAATATAAACCACTACGGCACTTTCCAGGAAGCCCATGGCAATTGAAAAGGCGGTAATGATAATCAGGAGCCGGCGCAGTTTCATGATTTATCCCAAATATATGCACAAATCATCAGGAAATAAAGCTATATCAGTTTACCACGGCGATGATCTCCAGGCTGGCCATTTCATCCACACTGGTGGTACTGGTTCCTTCACCGATCTTATAATCAAAACGATTCACCTCCAGGGCACCCACAAACTGACTGTTGATATAGGTAAATGGAATCTCTACCTCCAGGCTTACTCCGTGCATGCTTAGCTTACCTGAGGTAATGAAGCCACTAT
>DAOWFP010000078.1 GCA_030637895.1 Bacteroidota bacterium
ATAATACGGGCTATATAGTGCTCATCGATATCGACTCTCAGTTTATAGGAATCCAGGATATTGATGGTCCCCACCCTGGTGCCATAAGTCACCACCTCACCAATCTCGGGATTCAGGGAGGCCAGCTCTCCATCGACAGTGGCCTTGATATTGAGATTCTCCATGCGTCGCTGAATAATTACACTACTTGTCTCCATGCTCCTCACCGAAGTTTCAAGTGAGTTGATCTGAATATCTCTGTATAAGGAATCGTTCCTGAAGTTCTCCAGGACCAGGGTGTAAAGCTCCTGTGTAGATTCATAGGACTCCAGGGACTGGTCATATTCCTCCCTGGATATATGTCCCTGCTCCCTGAGAACCTTGTTGTTTTCATAGAGTCTCTTGCCCTGTAGCACGGTGATCCCCAGTTCGATAATCTGCTGTTTATAATTGAGTCGGGTCTGATCCATCTGAAGACGTGCCGTTCTGAGTTCATTGATGGCCCTGGCCACCTGGGCCTCGCTGTTGGTAATTTCGAGCAGCAGGTTGTCATTCATTAAACGGAGAATCACATCACCCTTCTTCACCATATTGCCCTCTTCGATGAGGATTTCCTGGACGCTTCCACCCTCCACGGCATCCAGATAGATGGTTGTAATGGGTTCCACGGTTCCCTGCACAGTAATGTAGTCCTGGAAAACATCCTCCTTCACCTCTTCAATAGTGATGCGTGAAACATCCACATTGTACTTGGAACTCTTGTCACCAAATATAATGACAGCCAGTACAGCCAGCATCAATGCTCCAAAGAGGAGATACCAGATCATTTTACGAGATAAAAATCCCTTATTCTCAATTTTGCGGTCCATTGCGTCCATTTCAGTCATAATAGAAGTTTTTATTATTCGTCCAAGACTGCACTTTTTGTGCCAAAAAATATAAAAATCTGTTATTCTGTAACTTAGCTATAGCCCCTTGGAGTAAGGGGAGAAAAAAGTGTTCGATTTTGGGATTCTTATGTACGTTTTCGTACACATCGTTCCGATATTTTTCTATCTTTATATATATATTTCATTGACTTTGAAATATTTATGCAATAAGGCACTCTTTTTGAATAAATGAAGAGTCAAATAGCTAGAAAATATTGAAGATGGAACAGAAAATAGGTAGAATCCTGGCAGTGGATGATAATGAAGACATCCTGTTTGCCCTGAAATTGTTATTGCGTCCCCACGTGGAAATTATTGAGACCCTGTCTGGCCCGGAACGGATCCCGGAAGTGATGAAAAAGCAGGATTGGGATGTGATTCTGCTGGATATGAATTTCACCAAGGATGCCATCAGTGGTCAGGAGGGTTTTGATGCCCTCTCACAGATCCTGGAAATTGACGACCAGGCGGTCGTTGTATTTATTACCGCCTATGGTGATGCCGAAAAAGCGGTAAAGGCAATCAAAATGGGAGCTACCGACTTCATTTTGAAACCGTGGCAAAACGAGAAGATCCTGGCTACCATTAACTCGGCTATTAGCCTGCGGCGTACCCGGCTCCAGGCTCATAACCTTAAACTAAAGCAGCAGGAGATCAGCGCCGTACTGGATCAACCCTACACCGATTTCGTTGGTCAGTCTCCTGAAATGTACGAAGTGTTCAATACCATCAAAAAGGTAGCAGCCACCGATGCCAATGTGCTTATCCTGGGCGAAAACGGGACGGGCAAAGAGTTAGTGGCCAGGGCACTCTACCGGAACTCGCTGCGCAAGGACGAGGTGTTTATCAGTGTCGACCTGGGCTCCATACCGGAGACCCTGTTTGAGAGCGAGCTGTTCGGTCATGAGAAGGGTGCTTTTACCGATGCACATAAGATGAAGCAGGGCCGTTTTGAAATTGCTTCTTCGGGTACCCTGTTTCTGGATGAGATTGGGAACCTTACCTACCCTCTGCAATCAAAACTGCTTACCGTACTTGAAAGACGTGAAATCATGCGTGTGGGCTCCACCAAGCCCATACCCATCGATGTAAGAATGATCTGTGCCACCAATACCAGCATTCACCAGGATGTGGCCGATGGCATTTTCCGCCAGGACCTGCTCTACCGGATCAATACGGTAGAGGTGCATTTGCCCGCACTCAGGGACCGCACCGGCGATGTCCCCCTTCTGGCCGACCATTTCCTCAAAATCTATAGCAGGAAATACCGAAAACCCATCAGGAACATCCAATCCTCAGCCATTAAGAGGCTTAACCAGTACAGCTGGCCCGGCAACGTAAGAGAGCTTCAGCACTCCATCGAACGGGCCGTAATTATGTGCGATGGAACTAGCCTTGGACCGGACGATTTCATCCTCTCTTCCAGTGTAAAAAGCAGCGGCGGATTGGAGCTGGAATCCTATAACCTGGAGGATATTGAAAAAACAATCATTGAGAAAGTTCTTAAAACAAACCAGGGAAATGTGACCCAGGCGGCCACACAACTGGGACTTACACGAACTTCACTCTATAGAAGAATGGAAAAGCATGGCCTTTAAACAGTTTCGCTTTAATATCGTACTGAGGGTACTGTTGCTTACCGCCACCTGCCTTGCTCTGTTCATCACGCTGAACAGCACCTTCACCTTTACGCCCATTCTTGTAGCCGGATTGATCATCTACCAGGTATGGTCCTTGATCAAGTATGTGGACCGGACCAACCGGGAACTGGCAGGATTCCTCGAGTCGATCCGCTACTCCGAGTTTACCCGGACCTTCCAGATCAGCGATGGTGGCTCTTCATTTGATGAACTTAATGAAGCATTTAATGATGTCATGAAGGACTTCCAGCAGGTGAGGGCCGAAAGGGAGGAGCACTTCCATTACCTGCAAAGTATTGTTCAGGACATCGACGTGAGTATCCTGGCCTATCAGCGCGATGGCACCGTGGAACTAATCAATCCGGCGGCCAAGAAACTGTTCCAGGTGAGCAGCCTGAAAAACATCAATTCCCTGCGATCACTTAGTGAGAAACTGGCCAATACATTGCTAAGCATCAATCCGGGCGAAAACAAGCTGGTAAAGGTCCAGGATGAAGAAGATATTCTTCAGCTAGCCATCTTTGCCACAGAGTTCAAAGTAAAAGACAAGGTAATCCTCCTGAGTACCATCAAGAATATACAGAATGTACTGGAAGAGCAGGAGACCGCAGCATGGCAGAAGCTGATCAGGGTGCTGACACATGAGATCATGAACTCCATTGCCCCCATCTCATCACTCTCCTCCACGGTGGAAAGCATGGTCAAACCCTATACCTCGGGTAAAAAAGACATGAAGGAGGTAGACAAGGAGACCGTCATTGAGATCCAGGCGGCACTTCAAACCATTAACAAACGAAGCACCGGGCTCATGAATTTTGTGGAGACCTACCGGAGTCTTACCAAGATTCCGGAGCCTAACTTCTCAGTGGTTAAAATGAGTGAAGTGATTGGACATGTGCATACCTTGATGAAGAAGGATGTGGAGCGGAAGAACATCATATTGCTTACCACAGTGGAACCCGATACCATCGAGGTACAGATCGATGAACAGATGATTGAACAGGTGCTGATAAACCTCATCAAAAACTCCGTTCAGGCCCTGAAAGGGCGCCTTGGTGCACAGATACAGATCAGGGGCTTTTATAACAAACGGGGCCGGCCCACCATCCAGGTGATTGATAATGGCCAGGGAATCCTGGACGATGTGATTGATAAAATATTCATTCCCTTTTTTACCACCAAACAGAGCGGATCGGGCATCGGACTAAGTCTCTCCAAACAGATCATGAGACTGCATGGAGGCACCATTACAGCTCAATCCAAACCCAACGAAGAGACCATTTTCAACATGACCTTCTGACAGAAATTCTCTATCTTGTTTTCCTGAGTACAATGATATCAGATCATTTCCGTTTTAGGAGTAAATACAAGTTTTGAGAATGAAAAACCTTAGGTCGGTGGCCATGGCAACCCTCATTTGCCTGCTGAGTACCCAGGTGAGTGCACAATTAAAGACCTGGCTCACCCTGGAAGCTGGTCCCCAATGGAGCCTGTTAAAGGTAAGCGATCCGGGAGGATACTTCCAGGGGGCGAATGTGAGAAGCTTTATGACGGGGATCACAGTAGGACAGGAGCTTATTCCAAATCTCACGCTAAGTACCGGGGTTCTGTACATCCCCCGGAACGACGGAATCAACATGAGTGACGATCGCCCCCACCAATCCAGCTGGCCGGCTTCCAGCTCCATCCTGATTCCAATCAGGGCAGAGTACGCAATCTGGCCCACCGAATACCCGGTAAGTTTTACTCCCAGAATCGGCTACGTCTACAACAGGGAATCCCAATCCGATGAACTTTATGCGGCAAGCAGCATTCTTTCTGCACCCGACGGTACAGCTTTGTCTTACGATATCCAGCAGCTGTCTGACCAGAGCATTTCACACCTTCTTGAAATTGGGATGGGTGTCAATCTCAGGTTCTCAAACTCCTGGCAAAGCTCTTTGACCCTAAGCTACATGACCAGCCTGATGGGGTCCCCCTCTACCCGCTATTCACTGGACTACTCCGATGGAGCAGGAAGCAGTTCCTCCACTGGCTATACGTCAAAGGGGAACTCATTGATTACCACTTTGTCACTCAATATCCCGGTAAGCAACATATGGCAAAACAAAGCTTACAGGGTTAGGGCCCGCATTGAGAACTCAAGCTTTAAGGGGAAAGCCGTTGAAAGAAGAGGACAGTTATACCTTGGAGGGGAGATTGGTTCGCTCTGGAGATCATTTTCCAGCAATAATCCGGCTGTGGGGCCAAGACCAATGGTGGACCGCGGACTGTTTAGCTACGCCAATCTGCACACAGGGATTTATGCGGGATATATGCTTACCGATGAACTGGGTGTGGATATTGGAGCTTACTACCAGCGATCCAGTACCTTTTATGCGCTTATGTACGATCATGAAGTGGATTTTGTAAGTAATATGTCTGCACCTTACTATCTGGAGATCCCCCTGCGATTCAGGTATTTCTACAATGTCTTTAAGGGGAAGATCCATGCTGTTATCTATGGTGGAGCCTCCCTCCTGGCTACATTCTCCTCAGGAGTATACAATGAGGGTAGTGAAAGCTTTACATACAACGCACCCGCTACTTCTGAACCTGTGAATGCAACCACCTCCTACGCTGCATCCGGAGTTCATAGTTTCGCGCCGCTGCTCCGGCTGGGAACAGGTGTTGAATACAAGCTCCCCCTGGAGTTTCCTTTGATTGCCACCCTCTATCTGAATTATATTCAGGGCTATATGGATGTTGGACTCATCGAGGTATCAAACACCGTTCCTGAAACACCACCTGTATCTACCATCACTTACATGGGAAGCGGATGGAGCGTGGATCTCGGGGTAAAGATCCCCTTCCGGTTTGGGAGCGGGAATTGTGGGCAACTACCTGAAAGAGAAAAATAATGGGAGCGCTGCTGTCCACCATGAAAACTTTGCTTTTCCTCCTGGCCATTCAAGCCTTTAGCCCGGCAATTGCACAGGAGACAAGGTATGAGGTGCTTGATGTCATGGATCTGCCCCCTGAGTTAAATCCCAGGCGACAAGCTTCATGCAGCCTGGAGTTCCAGGAACAATGGATTTTGAATGTGGCCGCTTTATCCATTTCAAAAAAAGTGGATGCCTATGGAATCTCCTGCACAGATAGTACGGACCTTGCATTCCTACCTGAAGGGGAGGTCCGCATTAAAGAAATCTCCTATGAATTTTCTTTCCTGAATCTTTCGGACCCACAGGAAAGGAAGCTTCAGGAAGCTTTGATTTCCCTGATCAATCAAAGCTTTCCCATTCCAGAAGTGTATGAGCCAGCAGAACAACTGCTTTCAGTCTACTTTCATGAAGATTGGGTGATTGAGGCTGATCATCAGGAATTCAGAAAGAGGATTAAAGCTCTCACTCCGGTCATCTGGCAAGAGAGACAAACTGCAGATGGTGAGCCAATTCCTGATGGTGAGACAGGATACCCGGTCTACTACAAGCTTAAACTTGACCGGATTGATCTGCGCCACCCCTAGGCTCGATCTAAGATTAAGCGGGTTTTTCTATCTTTGAAAAAACCACTTAGTCCAATGTCCAGAGAAGAACTTCAAACCACCTATTCTGAAAGAATCAGTCATTTTGGTGAAGCTGTACGACTGCAAACCAGGAGGATCAACCTATTCTCCCTGGCGAGGCTCCTGGTCCTCGTAGCCATGATCTGGCTACTGGTACTTGGTTTCAAAACCAATGCTTTACTCTTCTATCTGCTTTCGGCCCTTTTGCTGGTTCTGTTTCTTTCCCTGGTAAGCCTTTTCAACAGGCACAAAGGAGAGCGGGAGTTGCTCCGGCAGTTACTCATACTTAATAAGAAGGAACTGGCCTGCCTTGACCATGATTTCCACCATCTTTCCGACGGATCAGAACATGCTGACACCTCCCACCCCTGGTCCCATGATTTGGATATTTTTGGAAAGGGATCACTCTTCCAGTACCTCAACCGAAGCTCCACGCGAAAGGGAAGCAATATACTGGCAGCTTTACTCACCGGGGAACCCGGTTCAGCAGAAACGATCCTGGACCGGCAAAAAATAGTCAGCGATCTGAGGGAACGGATCGATTTCAGGCAAGATTTTACAGCCAGAGGTGAGCTGGTCAAAGAAAAAGCTGACGATCTCAAAGATATTTCCCGCTGGCTGGACACCAAGGCCTATATCAGCAAGTACCCATGGCTCTTCTACCTGGCCATGGGTGTTAGTCTCCTTTCAGTGATCATCATCATATTGGGGATCTTTGACTCATCCCGCTACTGGTTCCTGCTCCTCCTGTTCCTCTTGAACATGACGGTGCTCTCCCCCTTCCTGCTACGCACCCAGAAATACCAGGCGGCCATCTCCAGAAAGCATGATCTGCTTAAAGGATATGCCCGGCTTCTGAAGCAGATTGCCGAAACCTCTTTTGAACATCCTGAATTGCAGGACAGAAGCCGTAAGGCCAGGCAGGGGATGCATAAAGTGGACAGACTTTCAAAATTGATGCAGATGTTCGATCAGCGGCTCAGTATGCTGATTGGAGTCATCTTAAACGGCCTGTTCCTTTTCGATTTTACCATGCTTTATTTGCTGGAACGATGGAAAAGGAAGAACCGGCAGGATATCATGGAGTGGATCGAAATCACCGGCTGGACGGATGCCATGATCAGCCTGGCGGGATTTGCCTGGAACCACCCTGGTTTAAGTATGCCCAAAATGATTGAAAAAGCGAATGATCTGGAGATACGCGGATTGGGTCATCCCTTGATTCCCCATCAGAAAAGAGTAGCAAATGACCTGGTCATTAGCAAGGGGAAGGTGGTGGTGATTACCGGTGCCAATATGGCGGGAAAATCCACCTTTCTTCGCTCCATGGGGGTCAACATGGTCCTGGCCTATACCGGTTGTCCCGTATGTGCCACCTCATTCCGCAGCAGCTATATGGGCCTTCATTCCAGTATGCGTACAGCCGATTCGCTGAAGGATGAGGAATCCTACTTCCTGGCCGAGATAAAAAAGCTGCAGTTGATTGTCCAGGAGATGGAACGTGGAAAGCCCATGCTGATCCTGCTGGATGAGGTCCTGAAGGGAACCAATACCACCGATAAGAAACTGGGTTCGGTTGGACTGATCCGTAAGGCCATACTTTATCCGATCCGCTGCCTTATTGCCACCCATGACCTTTCACTGGGGGAGCTTGAAAAGGAACATGAAGGACAGGTGATTAACTACTGTTTTGAGAGCTATATCAAGGATATGGAGCTAAGCTTTGACTACACCATGCGCAAAGGGATCGCTACCAATATGAATGCCTCTTTCCTGATGAAAAAAATGGGAATTGTAGATTAATCCGAGCCGGATGAACGAACAGAGCAATCTACTTCAAGCAGATGAAAATATCTCCATAACCGAACGGATCATCACCGGCTTTTCAGATATGGCCTGGGGTACTCCCCTGCTGATCCTGCTGCTGGGGGGCGGACTTTTCTTCCTGCTCTACTCACGCATGCTCCCCTTCAGGTATTTCCGCCATGCCATTGCCATCCTTCTGGGCAGGTATGACGACCCGGATGAACCCGGACATATCAATCATTACCAGGCGCTCTCCACTGCCCTGGCAGCCACCGTTGGTATGGGTAATATCACCGGGGTAGCCCTGGCCATTACCATGGGCGGACCAGGGGCTATATTCTGGATGTGGGTGAGTGCACTGCTGGGTGTGACCACCAAGTACTTTACCTGTACTCTGGCTGTGATGTTCAGGGGACAAGACTCCAATGGTGAGCTGCAGGGAGGGCCCATGTATGTGATTGTGAAGGGCCTGGGCCAGAATTGGCGCCCCCTGGCCATTTTCTTCTCCGTGACGGGAATGATCGGCGTATTGCCCATGTTCCAGGTAAACCAGCTGACCCAGGTGGTCCGCGACGTGGTGCTGATCCCCAATCAGGTGGAGGTGGGATTCACCTCCAACCTGGTTTCAGGAATCCTGGTGGCGATCCTGGTGGGTGTGGTAATATTCGGCGGAATCCAACGGATCGGCAAGGTTACCGGACGAATGGTTCCCATTATGGTCGCTCTCTATGTGGGCCTGGTGCTCTATATCATCTTCTCAAACACCGAGAACATTCTTCCCAGTTTTGCCCTGATCTTCCGGGATGCCTTCACTGCTAAATCCGTTCTGGGGGGATCGCTGGGGGCACTGGTCATCACAGGGGTCCGAAGAGCAGCCTTCTCCAACGAAGCGGGTATCGGGACTGCTCCCATGGCGCATGGGGCTGCCAAAACCAACGAACCGGTCCGGGAGGGATTGGTGGCCATGCTGGGTCCCGTGGTCGATACTATTCTGGTTTGCACCATGACCGCCCTGGCTCTGATCATGACCGGTGTCTGGAATGCCGGTGAATCGGATGGAATCACCATGACTGCCGATGCTTTCGAGCGGGCCATGCCAGGAATAGGTGCCTATCTGCTTACCATATGTGTGGCCGTCTTCTCCATCTCCACCATGCTCTCTTTCCCCTATTATGGCACCAAATGCTTCTCCTTTATTTTTGGTGCCAGACACAGCTATATTTACAAGTGGTTCTACCTGCTTACCATCCCCCTGGGTGCTGTTTCCACCCTGGGCACGGTAGTGGGCATCTTCGACGGAGCCTATGCCCTCATGGCCTTCCCCACCATGCTTTCAGCGCTCCTGCTTTCTCCCCATGTGGTTCGGGCTTCCAAAGACTATTTCAATCGACTAAAAAGCAAGCCAGCCTATGGGAAAAACTAAATCATGGATCATAGAATACAGGATTGTACTGCTCTTTGCCCTGGCCAAACTTGTGATACACTTGCTAACAGCCACCAACTATGGCTTTCAGCGCGATGCCTACCTCTATATGGCTCAGGCAAAACACCTGGACTGGGGTTTCTTCAGCACACCTCCCCTGGTGGCATTTGTAAGCCGAATACATACGATCCTGTGGGGCGATAGCCTGCTTGCTGTCAGGCTCTTGCCGGCATTTATAGGCGTAGCTTCTCTATTCATGGCAGGCTGGCTGATCAAACAGCTGAAAGGTGGAGTAATTGCACAGGTAATCGGGCTCAGCGCCATCTTCCTGTCTCCTGCTTTTCTAAGGACTTCTGCCCTGCTCCAGCCAACGGTTTTTAATCATTTTTTCTGGCTCTTGTCAGCCGTGGTGGTTTTCCAGCTGGCAAGAAAGCAGGAGTCAAAGCAGCTGCTCTGGTTTATTCCGGTACTCGCCCTGGGCTGGCTGGCCAAATACTCCATAGTTTTTTATGCATCTGCCCTATTGGCCGCACTGGTCATCGGTCCCCATAGAAAGCTGCTCTGGTCCAGGTACCTGCTCTGGACATTAGCTGGCGGTTTGCTGCTGATCCTGCCCAACCTGCTCTGGCAGTATCAGCACAATTGGCCGGTGATCTCCCATATGAGCGAATTGCAGGATACTCAGCTTGGAAACATCGTGATGAAGGATTTCTTCTTCGCACAACTCTTGATGCATCTTCCTGCGATCCCGGTCTGGACCGCTGGCCTGATATGGCTCATATTTAACAGGAAACACCGTCAGTTCAGAGTTTTTGCCTGGGCCTTCGCTCTTACCCTGTTGCTGATTATTTTGTTAAAGGGCAAGTTTTACTATACCATAGCAGCCTATACCATACTGATGGTGTTTGGCGGCATTGCCTGGGAGCAGTGGACGACCCGGCCAAGGCGCTGGATCGCCTGGGTGGTCCTGGCCCTGATGATTGGGAACAGCATCTACGCACTGCCGCTCAGTCTGCCCATTTACAAACCGAAACGAATGGTGGAATGGGGACAAAAACAGGTGAAGCGGGGACTGGGAGTGATGTTTATGTGGGAAGATGGTGAGGTACATGAGCTTCCCCAGGATTTTGCCGACATGGTGGGTTGGGATGAGCTGGGACAGAAAGTATGGTCCTTTTATGATACACTTGCCGATTCCATTAAATCATCTACGCTTGTTTATGGAGAATTCTATGGTTGCGCAGGAGCCATGGATTACTACCGCCCCAATAGCTCGTACCCTGAAGTATACAGCTTCAATGATGCCTATATGGAATGGGTCCCCAGGTCCCCCGAATTGGAATACATGATTTATGTGGGCTATTCGGACCGTATTCCTCAATACTACCAGAAGGTCGAGCTGGTTGGAAAAGTGGAACATCCCCATTTCAGGGAAAAGGGACTCCCCATCTGGTTCGGGAGCCATCCCACACAGAAGCTCTTTGAGGATTGGGAGGAAACCTGGCAGGAAAGCAAGGGCCGCTTCACACGGACCAATGATTAGTCCTCAAGTCTTTTCAATGCCCTGAGGAACTGTCTAAAACCGGAAGGACGTGCCAGGATGGTCCGCTCACTGTCCAGAAGAAAGAGTGTCGGCGTAGCATACACATGATAATCAGAGCTTACTTTCCCATACCAGCCCAGTGCATCATGCGCTGTGATCCAGGGTGGATTCATTTGTTTATAGAGATACTCAAAATTCGCCACAGAAGTATCGATGGAGATGGCCATCACCTCCAGGTCAAAGGTATTTTCCCATTGATACCATTCTTGTAATTGAGGTAAGAGATCCCTGCAACCCTCGCAGGTGCTCGACCAGAACAGGACCAGCACATACGCATGCTCCAGACCCGAGAGTTGATAATTCTTCCCATCCACATCACGTAGTACAATGTCGGGCGCCTGCTGTCCGGGACTCATAAGTTTATACCCTTCCATCCTGGAAAGCACCAGCTCTACAATATCTGATTCACAAGCCTCATCCAGGTAGTGATCGGCAAGATGCATCTGCACCTGCTCCATATTGAGTAATTCAAAGCCCTCCAGCAGAAACTCCACCACAAAAACGCGAAGCTGCCCTTCCCGGGATACATTTACCATGATCCTGTCCACCGCCATTATAAACTCCTGTTCCATCTGGGTTTTTGTCAGGGTATCCACCTTATATAGAGAGAGATAATCGATCAGCTTAAAGATATAGACCGGCGCATGGAGCAGCGTCGGATCATCTATGGGTGCATGGTCAAAAAAGCACTCCTTCAGCGTGTCAATACGTTGGAGATGTGACATCTCCCCGGGAATAATCGGGGCCCTGAAAGCATTCATGATCCGTACCGCATAGAGATCGGGATAGAGCAGGGTAATGGAGTCCAGATAGCTCTCTCGTTCTCTTTGAATCGCATTATAGCTTAGCACCGCTTCATCATTGATTTCTCCCTTGTGGGGATATAGCTCCTTGTAAACCGACATTAGCTGCGCTTCATAGCCCAGCTCAAACTCCAGAAATCCGTTGTACACCAGGTTCTCTAAAGAATTTTCAAAATAGGGTACCGGTACCTGTTCCGTGGAACTCACGAATATCTCAATATTCTCCCTGTTGAATATGAACTCTATAAACCTGTTCATATTCCTCACTCCAGCTTTTTGGTCGGAAAAAATAATTCTGTAAATGCCAGGGGGTGACTCTTCTGAAAGCATGAAATAGAAAAATCCGGAATTCGTATCCATGCTGTCAACCACACTGAAACGATCGCCGTAATATGAGGCCAGAAGTACCTGTCCCTCTACCGCATTTTCTATGGTTCCCTGGATTAGCCAGGACTGTCCATGGAGAAGAGGGAGCGCGCCCAGCAGGAATCCGAATATGAATATGAATACTACCCGTTTCATCATATGATATCACCATGAAATTAATAAAATGAATCCAATTTATCTTAAACAACAAGTTCACGAACCAATTAATGCCTAACTTGTTTCCCTATTATGAGGGAAGAAAAGCACGACAGGCGGACATGGATGGATATAATCAGTGATTACAACACACCTGACATCAAAAAAAGTATCTGGCAGATCATCAATTCGCTGGGACCCTATATCTTACTCTGGGTTGCTATGTACTACAGTTTGCAAATATCCTACCTGCTAACCCTGGGACTCTCTATTATCGCAACCGGCTTCCTGACTCGCTTGTTTATTATTTTCCATGATTGCGGACATGGATCGTTTTTCCGAAGTAAAAAAACCAACCGGATTGTTGGAACCATCCTGGGCAGCCTGGTATTCACTCCCTATGACTACTGGCACCGGGAGCATTCGATCCATCATAAAACAGTTGGCAACCTCGATAAAAGAGGCAGCGGAGATGTAAAGACCCTTACCGTAGAGGAGTATGAACAACTCTCAGCTGGAAAAAAACTTTATTACCGTGTCTACAGGAATCCAATCATACTTTTTGTAATTGCACCCTTTATATTGTTTGTGATCTGGTTCCGTTTTCCCCGTAAATCCATGGGCAAAGCAGGACGGAGAAGTGTATATGTGACCAATCTTATCGTCGTGCTTATCTGCATCCCACTCATCCTGCTTATGGGCTGGAAAGCATTTCTGATGATCCAGCTGCCAATCATTTATATGGCAACAGTGGCCGGTGTATGGCTTTTTTATGTACAACACCAGTACGAAGACGTAATCTGGACCCGGCAGGAGGAATGGGATTACAGGAAAATGGCCATGGAAGGAAGTTCATTCATGAAATTTCCCAGGTTACTTCAATGGTTTTCCGGAAACATAGGCTACCATCATATTCACCACCTTAGCCCCAGGATTCCCAATTATAATCTGGAACGCTGTCATAAGGAGAACCAGATGTTTGGTGAGATCAAAGCTGTCACTTTTGTACCCAGCATGCGCACCATGTCCCTAAGACTCTGGAACGAAAAGGATGGCAGACTCATTAGCTTCAGGCAGTATAGAAAATTGTTCCCCGCTCCATCCGTCTGACTCTTAACTTCCAAACATTTCTTACATTTAGAATCATGAACAGCAGAACTGTTTAGAAAACTGTTTGATATATGGCAAAGAAAAAAAGCGAGAAGTCAGCCAAAGACAAAACTGGCTGGCTGAGATTGATCCTGGAGCTAATCGTGGTTTTCATTGGTGTATCAGCCGGTTTCCTGTTTGATAATTTCAGGGAAGAACGATCCAACAGAAAAATGGAGGATAAATACCTGGAAAGTTTTTACAACAACGTGGTGGCTGATTCGGTGGAGATTCAGAGTATGATTCTGGGCAACCAGAACAATATCGACATCAGTGGACGCTCCGTGGCCTCCATGCAGGCTGGTACCATCACAAATGACTCTGCCCTGGTCGTCCTTAGCGTGATGGCCACATATAACAGTCTGAACCTGGAGAATGCCACCTACGAATCTGTTGTAAACAGTGGCAACCTGGGACTTATCAGGGATTTTGAAATCAGTGAACAGATCGTCTATTATTATCGGTCGCATGAAGATATGCGTTATGTAGAACAGGTATATAATGACTACATCTCCAACTACATCCTCCCCTATGTTAGTAAAAAGCTGGATTTCATTTCGGGACAATTTGTGGAGGATTTCACCGTGAACGACATTGAATTCAGGAACATTACCAGCGGCTACTATGTAATATCCAGACAGAAAATGGAACTTGTTCATACCCTGGATTCATTGAACAGTGATCTTAAGAATTCTCTGGCTGATCTGATCAACTGAAACTGGATAGTTTGTCAGCCATTTCGTATATTGCAAATTCACCAGCCCCAAATTTAGACTCATGAAAAAGCTCTTTTTACTCCCCATTCTCCTCCTGTCACTATGGTCCTGCAACCCAAGTCAAGCTCAAAACCAGGAATGGATTCAGCTCTTTAACGGAGAAAACCTGGACGGATGGACCATAAAAATGACCAAACACCCCCTGGGCGAGAATTACAACAACACCTTCCGGGTAGAGAACGGAATGATGGTAACCCGATACGACCAGTACGAAAACTTCGACGGTGAGTATGGACATATCTTCTACAAAAACCCTTACTCCCACTATAAGTTGAGGGTGGAGTACCGGGTTGTAGGTGAACAGGTAAGCGGTGGAGCAGGCTGGGCAATAAGGAATAACGGTGTCATGTTCCATGCTCAATCGCCAGAAACCATGCTACTCAACCAGGAGTTCCCTGTAAGCATAGAGGCACAGTTACTCGGGGGCCTGGGTGACGGGGAGCGGTCCACAGGTAACCTCTGTACCCCTGGCACCAACGTTGTCATAGAGGACGAGCTGATCACCCGGCATTGTACCAACTCCAGCTCAGATACTTATAATGGAGAGCAGTGGGTTGCGTTTGAACTGGTGGTCTACGGGGACAGCATCATCCACCACCTGGTCAATGGCGATATCGTGTTGACTTATTCCAAGCCTCAGGTCGGTGGTGGTTCCATCCCGGAAGGCTATCCATTTCCAGAAGGCACAAATATTCCCTCTGGATATATTGCCCTTCAG
>DAOWFP010000075.1 GCA_030637895.1 Bacteroidota bacterium
ATCCAGCATTCCCTCGTAAGCAGCAGATCTTATAAATACGTTCTGTAGCAGGAGATTGGAATGACCCATTTTCTTTTCAATGAACGCATTTTCAATTAATAATTCTTTTTGCATGAACCCATATCTTGTTATTTCTTAGTGCTCTTAATAAGCTGAATTGATTTGTCAGCAAAACGTTTTCCCATTTCAATATATCCCTCCGCTGACATATGTAAATCATCTTTTACTTCTTTTCCTTTTCTGTTATAACCATCATTAAGATCATCGGTATTAATCCAGGCAAAGCGAGGATTAGACTCAGCTACTTTTACTTGAATATCTCTAATCATTTCCCAGTGGGGGTATTTTTCATTCAGCATATCAAAATCACTTAATCTCCCTATAATGAAGTTTATATCCTTTCTATCAAGATCAGTACAAAGCTGATTATACAGCCCAATCAAACTTTTTTCATACACCTCTCCCAATTTCTCTCTCGCATCACGTTCACCCTGCATCCAAATAAATGTAAGGGTTGCAATTTTCTCTTCTTCTATTAAAGGATTGATTTTGGTCATTAAGGTATCGTACAAATCACCTTGAGCACCAGGTTCATTTCCTTCTAATGGTTGCCAATCTTTATACCAGCGTCTTATGGGTTGACCTCCACGTGCAGATTTCACAATAATCACATTTTCTATTCCAAATTCAGCTTCAATTGCAGGAGTAAAAGACTCTTCGGGTCTTAAACCTAACATATTAGATTGTCCAGAAAGTATAAATAAGTGTTTCCCTTCTTGTTTTGCGTTACATGATGACATTATAATTGCCGTCAAACAAATTATTAAGATTGTCCTTGCTTTCATTGATTAATTCTTTACTCATATCAAATGTAGGAAAATCAGGAATCCGTGAATGCATCCGGGATGAATATCCTTAACTTTAAGAGCTCAACCCTGTACTTCATGAAGAAACTTTTTATTAAAATTCAAATAGAGGAGGACAAGAGATGAATCAAAATCAGAATGTATACGATCTTTCAGGCAAGGTTGCGCTTATCACTGCTGCTGCGAGGGGTATCGGGAAAGCCTGTGCCATTGCCCTGGCTGAAGCCGGCGCAGATATTATCCTTGGTTTACGTCAAAAAGAATCTGGAAAAGAGTTGGTGGAACTGATTAGAAAAACAGGCCGCGAGGTTCTACCTGTACAGATGGATGTTTCAAGCCTGGCTGAAATAAAAGCTGGAGTTAAAGAGGGGCAAGCGCATTTTGGTCGTATAGATATACTGGTGAACAATGCGGGAATAGGAGCTCCGAATCCGGCTGAAGAAGTTACCGAGAAGGACTTTGATGAAACCCTGGCTGTGAATCTAAAAGGGACCTTCTTTGTCTCCCAGGAAGTGGGTAAGATAATGATCAAACAAAAGGCAGGAAAGATTGTAAATATTGGATCGCAGGCAGGATCTGTGGCATTATCTTCAGAGTCGGTTTATTGCATGACCAAGGCAGGGGTTTCGCACCTTACCAGGTGCCTCGCATTGGAATGGGCCCCTTACAATATCAATGTGAATGCCGTTGCACCAACATTTGTCAAAACACCCGGCACTAAGAAGTGGCTTGATGATCCGGCTTTTCTGGAATCGGTAAAAGAACGCATCCCCTTAGGCAGGGTAGGTCATACTGATGAAGTTGCTCAGCCTGTTCTGTTTCTGGCCTCACAGGCAGCTTCATTAATTACTGGTGAAACACTTATGATTGATGGAGGGTGGACCATTCAATAGCTTAGAATCCGTTCCTTTTTAAGGCCTCTTGACCAAGTTTTTCATCGTCTTCTTCAGAAAGGCCGCTCACCCCAATGCCTCCAATCACTTTTCCATCGGTTCTAATGGGAAGACCTCCCCCCATGCAGGTCATCTTTTTGTCGGGCCAGTAGCTCATATCCTTGCCGGTACCTTCAACCCATTTTTTCAGTTCAGCTGTGGATTTTCGTTCGCGAACCGAGGTATAGGCTTTTCCTTCAGCCACACTGATTGTCACCAGTAATGCATCGTCCATTCGCCCGAAGGCCATCAAGTCTCCATGGCCATCAACAATGGCGACAGAAATTGAAACTTTCCATTCATTTGCCACCTCCATAGCAGAATCTATAATCGACTTCGCTTTAGCATACTGAATATCCATAATGTTTCCTTTTAGATCATTTTGAGATATGAGCAATTTACAATTAAATTTGTAACATTGAATTTACCTTAATCCGGCTATCCATGAAACTAAAGACCCTGACCGTAATTTGTTTGATATCCCTGCTTTTTTCCTGTGAAGGGCCCCGCTATCCTTACCAAAATGTCAAGCTTGACTTTGAAACCAGGGCCAGTGATCTGGTCTCCAGAATGAGCCTGGAGGAGAAGGTGAGTCAGCTCACCCACTATGCTGATGCGGTGGAGCACCTGGGTATTTCGGAGTATAACTGGTGGAACGAATGCCTGCATGGGGTGGCCCGTTCGGGTAAGGCAACAGTCTTTCCACAGGCCATTGGGATGGCGGCAACCTTCGATCGTGATATGATGTTTCGCATGGCCGACGTGACTTCCACCGAGGCAAGGGCAAAGTATCACGACTATTTTTCCAGGGGGAAACATGGGATGTATCAGGGGCTTACTTTCTGGTCGCCCAATATCAATATCTTCAGGGATCCCAGGTGGGGCAGGGGACATGAGACCTATGGGGAGGATCCCTATTTGACCGGGGAGATGGGGGTGCAGTTTATTAAGGGGCTACAGGGTGACGATCCCCGTTACCTGAAAACGGTAGCCACCTCCAAACATTACATTGTGCACAGTGGTCCGGAACCGTCACGTCATGAGTTTGATGCCGTGGTCAGCGAACGCGATTTCAGGGACACTTACCTGCCTGCATTTAAGAAAACTGTGGAGAAGGGGAATGTATATTCGGTGATGTGTGCCTACAACCGCTATATGGGCGAGCCTTGCTGTGGAAGTGCTCCCTTGCAGGAGGAGCTCCTGCGGGGCGAGCTGGGCTTTCAGGGTTATATTGTCTCCGATTGTGGAGCAATAAATGATTTTCACTGGGGTCACAAAGTTGTGGCTGACCGGGAGGAGGCAGCCGCCCTGGGTGTTCTGTCCGGAACCGATCTCAATTGTGGCGATCAGTATGAAGGGCTGGTACAGGCTGTGAGGCAGGGCCTGATTTCGGAAGAGGAGATCGATGTGGTGGTGGAGAGGCTGATGCTGGCCCGGATGAAGCTGGGGATGTTTGATCCGGATGAGATGGTGCCCTGGTCCACCTATCCTGTGGACACACTGGCTGTTGAGGCTCATAAAGAGCTAGCCAGAGAGATGGCCCGTAAGTCCATGGTACTGCTCAAAAATGAGAAGAATACACTACCAATCAGCAAGGAGCTGAAGCGAGTGGCGGTCATCGGCCCAAATGCTCACAATGTGGATGTTCAGATGGGGAACTACAACGGAACACCTGTTGAACCGCTTAGCGTACTGGATGGCATCAGGACAAAACTGGGAGGGGATGCTGAAGTGCGATATGCCCAGGGTAGTCCCCATCACAGTGGACTGCCCTACCTGAGTGCTGTGCCCCTCGATTTTTTGTTTTCCGATCAGGAACAGACCATACCAGGATTACAAACCTCTTTCTTTCCTAATTTGAAGGGAGAGGGACCTCCTGTTCTGCAACGAAGCGATGAGCAAATTGATTTCTACTGGTGGGACGGAGAACCTCCGGTAGAGGGGCTGACCGACGATAATTATGCCGTGGAATGGAGCGGATTCCTGGTTCCGCGCAAGAGTGGCACCCATGCCATAGGAGTAAATGGAAAGTTTTTCCAGTTCATTTTTGAGGGCGATACGCTGATACAGCACAACAACATTCACCATCCCAATAAGGTGTACCGGAACCTGGAGCTACAAGCAGGAAAGGCATACCAGATCAAGGTGCTCGTCCAGGATCGTCATGGCGATTCCAACTGTACCCTCCATTGGGAAGAACCGGCATTGCCCCTGGCCTGGGAGGCCGTACAGGCTGCCCGGTGGGCCGATCATGTGGTGCTGGTCATGGGACTAACTGCACGGCTGGAAGGAGAGGAGATGCGTGGACTGGAGCTGGAAGGATTTAATGCGGGTGACCGGACCTCACTGGACCTGCCGGCAGTTCAGCGTAGTCTGATCCGCCAGATTGCTGCCACCGGGAAGCCGGTGACCCTGGTGTTGATGACCGGTTCTGCGGTCTCCATCACCCGGGAACAGGAACTGGTACCTGCCATCATGCAGGCCTGGTACGGAGGAGAGGCAGCAGGAGAGGCAGTGGCCGATGTGCTGTTTGGTGATTACAATCCGGCCGGAAGGTTGCCGGTGACTTTTTACAGGTCGGTGGAGGACCTGCCTCCATTTGAGGATTATGATATGCTTGGCCGGACCTACCGCTATTTCGAAGGGGAGGTCCTTTACCCCTTTGGATATGGACTGAGTTATAGCAGTTTCACCTATGATAACCTGATCCTTGAAAAAGATGAGATGGGTTCTGATGAAACCATAACAGTTAGTGTGGATATTAGCAACACAGGTGAGCGGGATGGAGAAGAGGTGGTACAGTTGTATATCCGTGACCTGGAATCGAAGGAGATTCGACCTCTGAAAGATCTAAGGGGATTTGAAAGGGTGTCTGTAAAAGCAGGACAAACCATTGTCACGACCATAACACTGGGTCCGGATGAACTGGCATACTATGATCGTGTAGCGGGTGACTATGTGGTGGAACCCGGATTGTATGAGGTAATGGTGGGGCCGTCGTCGGCCTCTGAAGACTTATTAAAAAAGGAGTTTCTGGTCAGGTAAGTCAATCAGACAATCTGCTTGGAACCATCCCCGATCTCAGCCACATAGAAGTCGGCTTTTAGTCCGGTCCGTTCGTTATAGCCTTTGCCAACCTCGCGGATAAAGGTTTCAACCTGCTCTTCTTTAACTATGCTAACGGTGCATCCGCCAAATCCTGCGCCGGTCATGCGGCTACCGATGGTACCCTCTATTTTTCGTGCTTCCTCCACCAGGGTATCAAGCTCTTTTCCGGTCACCTCGTAGTCGTCCCGAAGCGAATCATGAGACTGGTTCATCAGTTGACCAAAAGACTCCAGATCGCCCTGATTTAAAGCTTCAATGGCATTCAGCGCACGATTGTTTTCGGTAATTACATGGCGAGCTCTTCTCTTCTCAGTTTCGTCTGAAATCAGATGGGAGAGGGCATTGAACTCATCCAGGTTCAGATCGCTCAGATGCTTTATTTTTTTCTCTGAACGAATTGCCTCCACAGCTGACTCACACTGTGATCTTCGCTCATTGTATTTTGAGTCGGCCAGACCTCTTCTTTTGTTGGTATTGGCAATGATAATTTTCATTCCCTCCAGCTTTAGTGGTACCCGCTCGTAATCAAGGGTATCACAATTGAGGAAGAGGGCGTGATCGGCGGCTCCCATGCCAGATGCAAACTGGTCCATAATGCCACAGTTCACCCCAACAAAATTGTTCTCGGCATTCTGGGAGATTTTTACCAGTTCCATTCGGTCAAAACCAAAGCCGAAAATCTCGTTCATGGCAAAGGCTGTCACCATTTCAATGGAAGCAGAAGAGGAGAGCCCGGCACCATTTGGGATATCACCTGAGTAGAGTAGATCCACACCTTCTATCTCCTTGGCTTTTTTCCGTAATTCATTAAGCACTCCCACAGGATAATTGATCCATGATTTCCCCTCCTTCTCGAATGGCTCGTCCAGTTTTACCTCACTACGGTGATCGAAATTGGTGGTAGCAAAACGGACCAGCCGCTGCTTGTTTTTTCTAACTACCAGGTAGGTTCCAAAGGTGAGTGCACATGGAAAGACATACCCGCCATTGTAGTCGGTGTGTTCACCGATCAGGTTCACCCTTCCCGGTGAAAAATAAAGGTGGATCTCATTTTCACTTGTTCCATATAAACTGGTGAATGTCTCTTTAAGCTGATCTGTGTTCATGATGTCCTGTTTGAAAAGGTAAAAGTAGAAAAAAAATCTGATCACATGTGGAGCAAAAATTAGTACTTTTGGGGCTTATGTTAGGCGATACTCCATTGCGAAGGATTCTGGTTTACACAGGTATAGTCGTGCTTGCGGCCTTATTCCTGCTTCCTTTTGTTGGCTCGGTCCATCTCTTCGATACCGATGAGACAAACTATGCTGAAACAGCACGGGAGATGATCGTTACGGGCGATTACCTGACTGTACAAATTGATTTTGAACCTTTTCCCGAAAAACCTCCGCTCTTTTTCTGGCTTCAGGCACTCTCAATGAAAATCTTCGGGATCAATGAATTTGCTGCCAGGTTCCCCAATGTACTTTGTGGAATTGTATCGCTGATGATGCTCTATTTCTTCGGGCGAAAGATTTATGGTCACCGTTTCGGTCTGCTATGGATTCTCTCATATAGTGCTGCCATTCTACCCTTCTTTTTCTTCAGATCGGGAATTATTGATCCTTGGTTCAACCTATTTATATTTATAGGAATTTCGCTGTTTATTTTTTACCTCGATCCCGCCAGGCAGGGATTAAGGCTTCGTAACCTGCTTCTTTCTGCGCTATTCTTTGGTCTTGCTGTGATGACAAAGGGGCCGGTGGCCACCCTGATCTTTCTGCTCTGTTTTGTGGTATTCCTGGCGCTCAAACGCTTCAAGATTGACACCACGGCAAGCCATGTGGGGCTGTTCATTCTTGTGTTGGCTCTGGTTGGTGGTAGTTGGTTTGTATTCCAGGCTGCCAGTGGAAATTCAGGTATTATCAGGGAATTTATCTCTTACCAGGTGAAGTTGCTTTCATCCGAAAGCAGCGTACATGATGGATTTTTCGGCTATCACCTTGTGGTGTTGCTGGTGGGGGTGTTTCCAGCATCAGTGATTGCCATGAAAAGCGTCACCAAGAAATCGGAAGATACTGAACTGCAAAGCTTGTTCCGTCAGTGGATGTATATCCTTCTGGCGGTGGTGATTATTCTTTTCTCAATTGTAAATACCAAGCTCTTGCACTACAGCTCCCTGGCCTATTTCCCTCTGACTTTTCTGGCTGCCTGGGTTTGGGACAAGTGGTTGGACCGGAAGGTTGAGATTTCAAGGTGGCAGGTGGCTCTGATCTTTGTGCTTGCATTGTTTCTTTCTGCTTTGGCTGTTGCATTCCCACTGCTCACGGATCATTATGAATGGTTGCTTAGTAAAAATTTCGCCTTTATAGATCCTTTTATTACGGAAGCAGTTAAGAGAAATGTTCACTGGAGTGGTTATGAGTGGATTATCGGATTATTTCTGATACTCGGGGTTATAGTAGCATCTGTTCAGATTCTTCGAAGAGACTGGAGCGGCATGCTGATTCTCCATCTGGTGGTATTGATGTTTGTTTTTGTCTCCGTCTCCCTTTTCTCAAGCCGGTTTGAAGGATATAGCCAGCGGGTGGCCATTAAATTTTATAAAAGTCTGCGCGGACAGGATGTCTATGTCAATACACTTGGATTTAAAAGCTATTCACACCTCTTCTATTTTGACAAGCAACCCTCGGACGAGGATGACAGCATTGAGCGGTTGATGACCGATCAGCTGGATCGTGATGCTTATTTTGTGATGAAGGTAAATAAGAAAGATATTTACCTGGAACGCTTTCCTGAACTGGAAGTAATACTTGAAAAAGACGGCTATTTGTTCGCTGTTAGACGAGCAGGACCATCAGATCCCTGATCCCAAATACTTGACTATATGAAATTCCATCCGCTTGTAATCCTTTTGGGCCTTAGCATGTGTTCATCAACCCATGCCCAGGATCTTGATTCCATCAGCTTAAATGTCCAGAAGCATCAGGACAGAGTCGAAGTCCTTGTGAATGGTGAATTATTTACTGCCTACAGGTTTGAAGCAACTCTGGAGAAACCGATCCTTTTTCCGGTCCATGCTCCGGATGGAACCATAGTTACAAGAGGATATCCCCTTGCCCCCAGAGGGAAGGAACGGGTCGATCATCCGCATCATGTGGGACTCTGGCTCAATTTTGGGGATGTGAATGGATACGATTTCTGGAACAATTCCTCTTCGGTACCGGATGAACGCAAGGGTGCGTATGGGAGAATCATCCACCGGCCAATTGATCAGGACGCTCCGGTGGGATCGCTTGGCGTGCTGAAGGTTAAAATGGATTGGATGGCTCCTGATAATGAGCAGGCGGAAAAACTGCTCGAAGAGTCCACTGCCTATATTTTCAGAGCTGAAAAGGGAGTCTGGATGGTGGACCGGATTACCAGCCTGACCGCAGTGACAGACAGCGTCATCTTTACAGACAATAGGGAGGGCATGCTGGCCATCAGGGTC
>DAOWFP010000167.1 GCA_030637895.1 Bacteroidota bacterium
GGGAAGAATGGGGAGTTCATCATTGATATACTCGGTGGTCCCGTCCGGCTTTTCAAGGTATATTCCGTCGTCGCCCATAAACCAACGCATATCCCTTGAATCGATAAAAATAGTCTGAAAAGAGATCCCTCCCCACAAAATACCTGTTGTAGTATCGCCGGAGAATTTAGCAATTCCACTGGTGGTGGCAAAATACATGCATCCGCTACTGTCCTGTTTAATATCCCTGACAGAGTTCGCCGGTAAGCCCTGTTCATGGTTAAAAACGGTCATTTCTCTGCCATTGTAGCGAACAGCTCCAGAATTGGTGCCAAACCACATGTACCCCTTCCGGTCCTGAAAAATGGACAGGATGTCTTCCTGGGGAAGACCATCATTAGCACCGTAATTCACATAGGGCAGCTGGCCGGTCTGAAAGCGTTCGTAATAGCTGTTAATAAAGGCTTCAGGTGTCTGAAGTGTGTTTCCCCTGAGTGCTTTTAACAGGATTCCTATCAATCCCTGTTGTTGCGACCTATTTATGAACTCTTCAACTTCTTTTTGCAGTTCCGGCTGATCCGTGCGTAGCGCCCAGCAAACATCCACACTTCCCAGCTCCAGTTTTCCTTCCAGTTCGGGATAAGCAGAGAGTTCATTGAAGGCATTATAGAGAATGGTATAGTCCGCATTTCCTGAAAGCACTTCGGGGATGAAATTGTTTACATTTTCATGGTAGTAATTGGTAACGCCATTTTGGTTCAGGATATCTTCATAAACAGTTTTACTGCCTGTTACGCCACGGAATTTATTTAAATCTTCCAGGGTTTTTATATCCACATCTTTTCTGGCCACCACCATGTAAGCCGAGGTGTAGACTGGAACCAAATTAACCTTCCTGGACCTCCAGTCCAGGTCTGCAATGGTCTCACAAGCCAGGTCAAAATAGTTAAACCATTCCGGGGTATAAGAGGAGTCCCTGATCACATTCCCTTCCTTGTCTTCCCAGTATTTTGTGAAGGTGGGTGTGACTACAAATTCCAGCGAAACACCCAGGTAGTCGGCAAACTCTTCGGCAAGTGCATGCATGAATTGCTTCTGGCCGTTTTCATGGTAAACAAAATCCCGGTCCCTGAGCGCCACCACCAGTTTACGGGATGCCAGGATCTCATCCAGGTCCCGTTGGTACCGGTCCAGTTTCAGGTTCTTATCGAGCCGGGCCACAAAAGAGTGGTATGTAATTCCAAAACGCTTGTAAAAGAGTTCATCCAGGACGCCATTGGTGGCGATGGTCTCAAAGAAATTTTCCACCTCCTGGATCAAAGGATTGTTTTTTTCAACGGCCCAGGCAGTCCGGCTGGTCTCACTTATGGGGAATGCAATTTTATATTTTTGTCCACTGCTGGCATTGAAATTCAGAGCCTCATCAGCATCAAGGATAATCCCGTAAACCTTGCTTTCTTCCAGCAGTTGTTTTGTTTCTGCTGTGGTCCTGGTCCTGACCAGCTCAATTTTTTCCGCTAGAGTGCTATTGATCTCCTTGAGATGCTGTTCAAATGTGGTGGCTCCCAAATACGCTACCCGTTTGTTAGAGAGATCTGCAAGTCCACGGGGGAGTTCCTCATTTTTGTTGATCATCAACAGCTCGGCCGACTGCAGTGTCTTGGCAAACCCAAACAGTTTTTTTCGCCATTCAAGAATGGTAAATGTGGAACAGATTATATCTGAATCTTTTAGAGCATCGGGCGTGTACAGGAGATCTGGATTGGTCTCCATGTCGGGTGGAATACTTCCGTTTTTTTTAAAGACGTCTTCCCATTCGATTTTTACTTCGATCAGTTCAACATTGAGGTAGCGGGCAAACTCCAGCGCCAGGTCGTAGTTGATGTTTTTCAGGTCAGCGGAGGTAAAGGCCACATAGATTTTCCCGGATCGCCTGATCTCATCCAGGCTCCTTCCAGGGAGCATGGCCGGTAACAGGCATATCAAAAGAAGGAGAATAAATCTTTTCAGAAGCATGTGCTTACTTTTCAAAAAAGTCCTTAAGACCCCCAAAATAGTATGCATCCCAACCTATAGTCATATCTTCAAAAGCCTCATCGGGGATATGGGTGTGGTGTAGTTCTATTTTGGTATAGTGCCGGTCGGGGCGGAGGGTGATGCTTACGATCGATTTCTCATCCTGCTCGCCAAAAAACCACTCCTGAACGATTTTATGGTTCTGCTCAAAGGAGATGTTGATCCCTTCGATATCCCCATCGAAAAGAGAAAATCTGGTCCCCGGCTCCGCTTTCATTTCAGCCGCGCCACCTGTCCACAGGGCAATGGCAAATGGATTTATAAGTGCAGCATAAATTTCTTCCGGAGTCCCTTTGATGCGATAATATTTGCGAAGTTCTTTCATGATCAGCTCAGTTAACCAAAAATAAGGCTTTTTATGGAATAATCAGAGAACCAGTGAGCCGCAGATACTAATCCACCGGCTTGTATACTTCTGAGATTTCGATCTTTACAATTCGGTAGCCTTTCCATACTTCGATGGCGGCAAAGACGATCCCCACAAAAACAGCAAACATCCCAGCATAGAAAAATGCAACGATTAACCAGTCAAATGTGAGAGACCTCATATTAATGGTTAAGCCAATCAATACGGAGCTGACAATAAAAAGAGCCACGGCCAGGGAGTAGCTGAATACGGCATTACGAACCAGTGAAATACGCTCAATCAGGTGGCTGATCTGCAGTTCAATATTGCTTAAGCGGCTGCTATCATTTTCATCAATCTTCTCCTGGTGGAATACTTTGCGTTTCTCTTCATTTAGCAGCCGAATGCGGTTTACCACCAGGCTGTATTTGTTGTTCATACCAAGCAGAAGCAGCCCACATGCCGAGATCATTAGTCCGGGTGCCAGCATCCCCTGAATCAATTGAACAATGGGAGTTTCCATATCATTGATATAATGAGTACAAATGTTGTGAATTAATATGGATTTATCAAGATGTGCTTACCCGGGATCGTATGCTATAATTCATCCCTGAAAAACAGCTCCTCCTTCAAGGTGACTATCCGGTCTTCCACGATGGCCCGGATGGAAACACCCTGATCGCTCTCCTTTTTCTCAGGAAGCCGGTCCAGGGCATCAATATAGCGCTGATAATCCACCAGGGCTTCTTTGGATTTTTGCATGCTGTTATCCAGAATCGAAGCCATGAAATAGAGCGACATGGCATTGGTGGTATCCATTTCCCAGGCTTTGTTATACAGGTCGTAAGCCTCCTCATACTCCATTTCAAGGCGTTTGATATTGCCCTGCTCGGAATAGATGCGTGAGACAATCGACGGATCGGGTTGCATCAGTTTTAAGGATCTGTTCAGGTGAGACATGGCTTGTGTTTTTTCCCTGGTTGTTGCCAAGCTGGCCCCAAGGAAAAAATAGATCTCAGCATCGAGGGTATCTTTTTTCACAGCATGATTGAGTGATTCAATGGCTGCATTGAAATCTACTCGCAGATAGTGAGATATCCCTTTGAATTTGAAAGTAAAAACCGTGGAGTCACCCAGTTGATTGGCATATTCTAAATAGCGCACAGCAGACACAGGCTCTCCTGTCTTATAATAGGCATATCCCAATAGCTTACTGAATTTGATACTGGTTGTATCTATGATTAGCATTTGCTCACAAATGGGAATGGCCTTCCATGCATTCTTTGATTGGATGTACCAGTTCACCAGAGCATATGCTGCTTTCTGGTTTTCAGGGTAGTGGTGGTATGCACGTTCATAGTATACCACCGCTCCGCTGTTTTTGTGCCGGTTGAGGATATCGCCCATCATCATCATGCTGCTGAGGTTCATGGAGTCGATATACAGCACCTGGTTAAGGGCGTTCTCTGCATCTTGATACTGTTGTCTGAAAGAGGCTATTTCAGCCAGTTTCAACAAGGAAGAGACATCAGTGCTGTCCCATTGAACAAGGCTATCATAGCCTTGGCGGGCTTGTACATAATCACCGGCGTCAAAATGTTGTCTTGCGAGCATGCGACTTAATCTGGGCTCATCAGGGTGTAGGTTCAGACCTTGTTGAAGGGTCCCTATGGCTTCTACGGGCTGTCCCAGCTGAGCCTCCGAAAGTGCCTTCAGGTAGAAGGTGTTAATCGCAGTGTCGCCCGATGCGATAAGAGTACCAGATGCATCGATCACCTTTTGATAATTCCCGGAATAGTATAGATCTGTAAGGTTTTCCTGGGCCTGTAAAGCGAGCCAGGAAGAGAGAATACATGTAATGACGAGGAGGAAATAGCGGCTATGTTTCATAAAAGAAAAATGACCGCTGCACAGCATGCACAGCGGTCATAAAGTTGAAGTTTATTACTGCAGGATAAAAGTTATGGGGAAAGTATAACGTACTGCTACAGGTTTCCCGTCTTTTTTGCCGGGGGTCCAGTCGGGTGATAAAGAGACAACCCTGATGGCTTCATCCTTGAGCATCTGGATGTATTTCTCATCGGGGTCCTCTGCATCTTCCGATATTTTGCGGTAAGCAGCGACCACCACCTCATCCAGGGGTTTTCCTACGATTTTCGCATTGGTTTTCTGATCCGGAACTACAACTTTACCATCTTTGTCAACGATAAATGATATGATGACTTTTCCGGTAACTCCCTGTTCAGAGGCTTCGGCGGGATAGATAAGGTTTTGTGCAATGTGCTTGCGGAATTCTATGGGTTCTCCACCATTGAAAGTGGGCATCTCATCGACCATATCGTAGACCTCCATTTCGGGTGCTTCTGCTGCAATCTCCTCTGCAGGTTCAATGGCTTCGATGGGCGCATCCTTATCCGTACACGATACGATAAAGAATGCAATTGCGGTTAATGGGAGCAGCAGGGTGAGTTTCCACCTGCTTCCCAACTTATAGTTTTTGTTAAGCATGTTGATTCGGTTTTTAATTTGACTACTGAATTGATTAGAAATGGATGCGCTTCCAATATATTGGTTTAATATAGACAGTTGGTATTTGGTAGGGTCGGTACCTTTACTCAGCACAGCTGAATCGGCCAGGTACTCCAGGTTTTCGATCACTGATCTGCGGTACATCCAGGCCACCGGATTGAACCAGTTGATCATCACAAAAACTTCCACAAGAATGCGGTCTATAGAGTGCCACTCTCGTTTATGAATGTTCTCATGTTCCAGGATATGGCTGAAAGAGTCCTCTTCTGCAACGGCAGGATCGATGAAAATATAGCCAAAGAATGAACTGGCATGCAGTGTCTTGCTTTCAAGCAATGTGATTCCTTTTGCTTCGAATCGTTTCGCATGGATAATTGCATGTGAAATATGTGTCAGCTGCAGGAACACTTTGCTGATCCCCAGAGCAAGAATTACCAGGTAAATCAATAACAGGACACTGGTAAAGGAGAGGGCACTTGCTCCCCCTGTGGCTGTTCCAGCCCCCAATATGGTAACTCCCTCAAGGCTAATGGAAATGGGTGCCATCTGGCCAACCGGCATTTTCAATGAGGCGGGCAAGAAGGGTAAGATTATTGGCAGAACAGCTACCCCCAGCAGGTAGATCCGCCGGACAATAAAATTTTTATCCTTTTCAAAAAACAGTTTGTAAGCCACAAACAGGATCATCAGGGAGATATTTAGCTCCACCAGGTATGTGAACAGGTTATTCATTGCTGCCTTGATTTTGTTTGAGCTCCTCCATGATTTTTATAATCTCGTCAGCTTCTTTCATGCTGAGCGATCCGCTGCTGCCAAAATGTGAAAGAACTTGTTTCATGGAATTGTTAAAATAGTCCTTCATCAAACCGGAAAACCGTTCATTCCGGTACTGCTCTCTGCTAAGCAGGGGATAGTACTGGTGTGACTTTCCAAAGCTACGATGGTCCACAAAACCTTTTTTCTCCAGGATTCGGATAATGGTCGATACCGTATTATAAGCTGGTTTGGGTTCGGGGAACTGTTGAAGCAGATCTTTAACAAATCCTTCTTTTTCATCCCAGAGGATCTGCATGACCTGTTCTTCTGCTTTGGTAAGTGTGTTCATATCTTGACTTTTCATCACTTGTTGCTACAAACATAAAACTAAATGTTTAGTTATGCAACTAAATACTTAGTTTATTTTGTTCTTTTTTACATTAAGCGTGATTTGCACCCCTGTTTACTATTTAGAATGATGGGACATAAACCGTTTATTTACAGCAAAAAACGTGCTATTTTTATTTAGAACGAATATTTATTGATTTGCATGGATAAAATATGACATTTATTGTTATAAGATTCACATCTAAATTATATTTTTGTGCTATCAAATTGTGAAAGAAATAACAGAAAAGGCATAATACACAATAAATCAGATTAATACATTAAATTATATATGTGCTCATGGATACGATAATTGAAAATGAATTAGTTAGGGAGTTGGCCAACCAGCATGGCAGAACCCGTGAAAGCCTGATTCCCATTCTGCAGGACCTTGTGGTTCATAAGCGCTTCCTGTCCAAACAGGACATGGTAGATGTGGCCAGAGAACTGAATATTTCCGCGGCCGATGTTTATGGGACCGCTACCTTCTATACCTTCTTAGATACAGAACTCAGGGGGAAGTATGTGATCCGGATCTGTAAGACCATTTCATGTGCGATGAAGGGAAAAAACGAGATACTCTCAACCATCGAAGAGATACTGAAATTGAATCTGGGAGAGACCACCCCCGACCGTAAGTTCAGTCTGCTGGAGGCAAACTGCATCGGATGGTGCCACAAGGCTCCGGCCATGCTAATCAATGATACGCCTTACACAGAGCTTACCCCGGAGAAGGTGACCGAGATTTTGCGTGAGTATATCAAGAAATAATTACAGAAAAACTACAATACGATGAGTGATACGCATGTAAAAAGGGTTGATCATATTTTTAAGAAAGCCAACTGTCGGGAGGTCCTGGAAAAAATTATGGATATGAAGCCTGATGATATTTGCCAGGAGTTGCTCGAATCCGACCTGAAAGGTCGGGGAGGAGCAGGTTTTCCTACCGGATTAAAGTGGAGATTTGCAGCCAATGAAGAGGATCCCGTTAAATATATCATCTGCAATGCAGATGAAGGGGAGCCCGGAACCTTCAAAGATCGTGAAATACTTGACCAGGTACCTGAAAAAGTTTTCTGTGGCATGGCTGTTGCATCCAGAGCCATAGGAGCGAAGATGGGTTATATTTATCTGAGGGGAGAGTACAAGTTTCTGATTCCCATGCTAAATGAGGAACTGCTTAAATTCCATAAGACCATGGATGAATTCAACCTCAATTTCAGGATACAGATTCGACTGGGAAGCGGCGCCTATATTTGTGGTGAGGAGAGTGCTTTGTTTGAATCCATTGAAGGGAAACGGGGAGAACCCCGAAACAAACCTCCCTATCCTACAAAATCTGGACTTTTTGGAAAACCAACAGTCATAAACAATGTGGAGACCCTGGTTTATACCGTAATGATCATGAGATATGGAGCAGCCCATTTTAAGGAATTGGGAACCAAGGACTCCAGGGGGTCGAAGGTATTTTCTGTATCAGGCGATACTCCAAAGGCTGGAATATTTGAACTGGAACTCGGTATGTCGGTTGATGAATTTGTGCAGGATTTTGGTGATGGCGACACAAAGGCGGTCCAGGTGGGAGGTGCTTCCGGGTTTTGCGTTCCCAGGAAGAAGTTTGAAGAAACCATTATCGGTTTTGAAGGCGTTCCCACAGGAGGATCCATGAAACTGTTCAATTCTACCCGCTCCATGTATAATTTACTCCACAACTACCTTGATTTCTTTACCGAGGAGTCCTGTGGTCAATGTACACCATGTCGTGTAGGTTGCCAGCAGCTGTTGAAAGGAGTGGAAGCGGTGAAACGTGGTGATAAGAATTCCAAATATCTGGAGGAGCTGGTTAAGCTGGCGAAAACCATGAAGCGAGCTTCCAAATGCGGACTGGGTCAGTCGGTTGGGAATGCTTTTGGATCCATCGTGGAGAATTTTAAAGAAGAGATCATATACTAAGAGTAAATCAGATAACATAAGATATTATGGTAAGTTTATCGATTAATGGCATGGTAGTGAAGGTTCCAGAAGGGACTACGATTCTGGAAGCTGCCAAAACGCTGAATTTCAGAATACCCACACTATGCCAGCACGACGACCTCTGTGTGGCTGGAAATTGCAGGGTATGCGTGGTGGAACAGCTGGGGGCTAAAGCACTGGCGGCCGCCTGTGCAACACCGGTTAGTGAAGGCATGCAGATATTGACCAATTCACTGAAGGTACGTTCATCGCGAAAACATATTATTGAGCTGCTTCTTTCGGAGCACAATGCCGATTGTACCAAATGTTATAAAAACGGGAAGTGCGAACTGCAAAACCTCTCCAATGAATTCAGTGTGGGAGATCACCTGCTTCTGGACCTATGTGATATTAAGGACTATACCATAGACCGTTTTTCACCTTCTATCCAGAAAGACGATAGCAAGTGTATCCGCTGTCAGCGCTGCGTGCGTACCTGCGAACAATTACAGGGGGTTAATGCACTAACGGTTGCATTTAAAGGGGACCATCAGCGGATCACCACTTTTGAAGACCTTTCCATGGCTGAGGTGATTTGCACTAATTGCGGCCAGTGTATCAACCGCTGTCCCACAGGAGCCCTGGTTGAGCGCACTTACCTGGACGAAGTGTGGGATGCTATTCTTGATCCGTCCAAACACGTGGTGGTGCAGACTGCTCCCGCAGTAAGAGTTGGACTTGGCGAGGAGCTGGGTTTTAATCCTGGCGACAGGGTCACTGGTAGAATGGTGGCTGCCCTGAAGCGCCTTGGATTTGATTCGGTGCTGGACACAGATTTTACGGCCGATCTCACCATTATGGAGGAGGGAACCGAACTACTGACCAGGCTGAAGAGAGCATTGGTAGATAAAGATCCCGAAGTGGCGCTGCCCATGACCACCTCATGTTCGCCAGGATGGGTCAAATTTATCGAGCATACATTCCCGGAGTACCTACCCAATGTTTCTACCTGTAAATCACCACAGCAAATGTTCGGTGCTCTGGCCAAGACTTACTATGCTCAGGTACGGAACCTGGATCCGAAAGATATTGTCAGTGTTTCCATTATGCCCTGTACGGCTAAGAAATATGAAGCCGACCGTCCCGAAATGCGTTCCAGTGGCTATAAGGATGTGGACTATGTACTAACCACCAGGGAGCTTGCAAGAATGATCAAGCAGGCGGGTGTGGAATTTGGTAAACTAAAGGAGGACAAGTATGA
>DAOWFP010000017.1 GCA_030637895.1 Bacteroidota bacterium
ATCGAGATCCTCCAGGTTTCCGGGGCCCGGATGCTTTTGAGCCAGGATAAAACCGCCTTCTCCTCAGGGATAAATGTATCTGCATTGCCACCCGGTCTCTATCTCGTACAAATCGTCCTCGAAAGTGGAGAAAGGATTTCCCGCAAATTAATCATCAACTAGCCTGGCCAAAGCAACCTTTGAACAGATCTCTCCATCCTGACTATAGATATGAAACAAAAAATCATCTTCGCACTATCCGTATTTCTCCTCTCCGGTCTACTTATTTCCGGATGCGAACTGTTTCAAAGTAACCGTTATTGCTCCGATTATGATGCTGAAGGCTTCACGCTGAACGAAACTGTTGATTTCAGATATAGCGAATTATACTGTAACTCCGAATATGAATTTCGTCTAAGCTTTGACTCCCTCTCCGACGGCCGTTGTCCCACCGGGATGTGGTGCATCTGGGAAGGCACTGCCCGGGTAAAGTTCCATGTACAGCAATACGGCAAAAACATCGTCAGCTTCTGGCTCAATACCCACAACAGTTTGCTCACCGATACCATCGTTAACGGTCTGCACTTTGAATTTATTGATTTACTCCCATATCCGGAAGTGGACGTGGAATATTCTTTGGACGATTATATCCTGCAGCTGAAAATTTCCGATTGATCCCTGCTACATCCCTAAGAATAAGGGCGCAGTTCTTATTGACGTGGCCTGGCACAAAACAAGGCCCCATTTGTATTCAGGCCAAAATTGCCTATCTATGCAAAGTATCCGGATCTGCTAAAAGAGAACTGGGTCAAAGTGATCAACATGGGAGCCACAACCATCTATCCGGGTCATGGCTTATCGTTTCCGGTTGAGAAGATTACCAAATATCTAAACTGATACCTATGAGATTTTTATCGCCACTATTCATGCTCTTAACACTTGCATGGGCTGTTGAGAGCTATTCCCAATCAAATTCGAACGCAAGTTCAGAAGCCTCCCCAAACAGAGTGGTGAGTCAGGGTCCAGCAAAGGGAACCCTGATGGTGATCGGAGGTGCTGCATCCGATATTTTCTATTCATTATTTATGGAGCTGGTGGGGGGCGCCGATGCTCCCATTGTGGTCATCCCAACCGCCATTACCAGCGACAGCTTAACAGCTGAAGATCTGGAGAGATTTAAAAATAGTTTTACTGAGAAGGGATTTAAGCAGGTTACAGTACTGCATACCAGGGACCGTGATGTGGCCAACAGTAAGGACTTTGTGAAACCCATTAAAAATGCAGCAGGAGTCTGGTTCAGTGGGGGAAGACAATGGAGACATGCTGACTCCTACCTGAACACACGAACACACAAGGCCTTTTTTAAGCTGCTGGATAGAGGGGGTGTTATTGCCGGAAGTTCAGCCGGAGCAACTATCCAGGGTTCCTACCTGGCCAGGGGAGACACCCGGAAAAACACCATTATGATGGGCGACCATGAAGAGGGCCTGGGCTTTATCAGTAATGTGGCCATCGATCAGCATCTTTTTGCCAGGAACCGCCAGTTTGATATGTTTGAAATTCTGGAGAACCGGCCCGAGTTACTGGGAATTGGACTCGATGAGGACACTGGCATTATTGTGGAGGGCGATCAATTCACCGTTTTTGGAAACTCATACGTGGCCATTTACGATGGTACACGCTGGTCTGCCGAGAGAGATACCATTTATAAACTTCCTGCCGGGAGCAGAGATTTTTACCTGCTCAATGAAGGTGAGCGCTACGATTTACTGCACCGGCAAATCATAACAAAATAGTCCCAGCCATAGGGATAATCCCAACAATAGATAGAATGAAGAAAGCACTGAAAATTATCGGTATAATACTCCTTGTCCTGCTGGTAGTTATTGCCATCGCATGGTTTGGTTTTCTAAAGCCCGCACCTCCACCCATCTCTACGGAAGATCGTGAAGCGCTTGAGCTAATGCCCCTTCCTGCTAAACTGAAACTGGGCACGGGTGTTTTTATCCTGGACAATACCCTGGCCCACGAATTTTCAGGACTCTCAACTCCAAGGCTTGAACGAGCTGTGGATCGATTCTACAAGAAGCTGTCCAATCAGGCGGGACTGGAGGCAGGTAAAGGAACTAATAAGACTCTCATCCTTGAATGTGGCGGAAGTGAAAAACCATATCCTGCTCTGGGTGACGATGAATTCTATTCCATCTCCGTGTCCCCAAAGAAGATTGTGGTAAAGGCTGCCGGAGAAACAGGAATCCTTTATGCCCTGGAGTCCTTACTTCAACTTACCAGGCAGGAAGAAGGGGCTTGGGTAATTCCCTCGCTTTCTATGAACGATCAACCCAGGTATGCCTGGCGTGGGCTTATGATCGATGCATGCAGGCACTGGGTGCCGAAAGAGGTGATTCTTCGGAACCTGGAGGCCATGGGTTCTTTGAAAATGAATGTATTCCACTGGCACCTGACCGAAGATCAGGGATTCAGGGTGGAGTCAAAATTGTTTCCTAAGCTAAGTGCTTTGGGCTCCAACGGAGATTACTACACACAGGAAGATATTCGTGAAGTTCTGCAATACGCTGCGGACAGGGGAATCAGGGTAATCCCTGAGTTTGACATTCCCGGTCACACTGCTGCCTGGTTTGTAGGTCATCCTGAACTTGCCAGTGGTCCCGGGCCCTATCAGCTGGACACAGGCTTGATGGAAACCCGACCCGTAATGGATCCTACACGCGAGGAGGTGTATGTCTTCCTTGACCGCTTTCTTGGCGAAATGGCCGGACTCTTTCCGGATGAATATATGCATATTGGAGGGGATGAAGTAGTCCCCACCCAATGGAATGCAAATCCGGATATACAAGAATATATGAAAGAGCATGGACTGGAAGACTCCCATGCCCTGCAAGCCCATTTCAATATCCGTTTGCAGAAAATTGTGTCGGGTCATGGCAAAATCATGATGGGATGGGACGAGATCTTGCATCCCGATCTTCCCAGAGAAGGTATAGCTGTGCAAACCTGGCGCGACCATGCTTCACTATGGGAAGCAGCCCGCCTGGGAAACAAAGCTGTCCTGTCCGCAGGATATTACCTGGACCACAAACAGACGGCTTCATTTCATTACAATGTGGATCCCACAGTCATCTCCGGGGCAGTAGATATTGACATCGACTCCAGCAACTGGAAAGGCTGGGATTGTATCCTGAGTGTTGCAGATATGACCATGGACGGCGCACTCTACTTGTTTGGAGAAGGAGAAAATTTGAGGGGAATTTTAAATTTCATGGGCAGCGCTATGGGTTTTATCGAAGTATCTTATGAAGAGGATCATCTCTCCTTTGCTGCACAATCTTCCGTGGGCGAACTTAAATTTGAGATTGAAATAGAAGGAGATTCCATTAGCGGCTCTGCCAAATTATCTGTTTTCAATCTGACCTTAAAGGGCCATCGATCCGGTGGAAGCGATATGGAAGAGGGAATACCTTTGCCTGAATTTAAAAAGATAGAAGCACTTACCCCACAACAGGAAAACAACCTGCTGGGTGGAGAAGCATGTATGTGGACCGAAATGGCAGATGGCCTCACCATTGAATCCAGGATCTGGCCCCGTGCTGCGGTCATAGCTGAGAAATTATGGAGTCCAAAAGTGCTGACTGATGATGTAGCTGATATGTACCGGAGACTGATGGTGCTGGATAAGCATCTGGAAAAGCTGGGGCTCATGCACCTTAGTTATCGAAACATTCTCCTGGCTGACATGGTATCTGAATCCTACTTTGAGCCACTGAAAGGGCTGGCTGAATTATTGCAGGAGGACAAGATGTTTGCCCGGATGGCCATTTATCAACCTCAATTCTACACCACTACACCCCTGAACAGGATGGTGGATGTGGCCCGGCCCGAGAGTTATGTAGCCTATCGCTTCGGGCAGGATGTGGATCTGTGGATCGAATCGGATAATGCAGCGGCCCGGGAAAGGCTAATCACTATGTTAGAAAGCTGGTCGGCCAATCACGAAAAACTGGCTCCGGCCTTTGAGAATAATGAAAGATTACTGGAGGTGCTGCCCCACTCAGAGCATCTTTCTCAACTGGCCCAGGCAGCTCTTGTGGCACTTAGCGATCCGGCTGATTTAAGTGGAAAGGAAGACGAGTTAGCAGAACTTTACACCGAAGCCTCCAAATCATTTGGTGCCACAAATCTGCCCATTACCCAACATGTTCAAAAGCTAGTTCAATCTGCAACAAAGAAATAAATATCTTTGAATTATAGATTGAAAAGAAGAGTTAGCGAACATGAGCCAGACCATACTTGAGTTGCTGAATGACCTGTTTCACAGGTGGTGCGGAGAGAGCATTATATCAATAATTAAGCTGCCTGCTTCCGGCTCCCCAAGGGATTATTACCGGATTACCGGGACAGAAAGTACCGCCATTGGTGCCGTAAACCTGGACCGGGAGGAAAATGAGGCCTTTATTGAATTTAGCAGGCATTTCCATTCATTGGGCCTGGCCGTACCGGAGATCTACCTGATTGACCTGGAGCATAATGCTTACCTGCAGGAAGATCTGGGGGATATGACCCTGTTCGATTACGTGTTTCAGCTTAGAGATAATGGCAAATTCCCTGAAGCACTGACCGAAGTTTATAAAAAAGTATTGACCGAACTTCAGAAGTTTCAGATTACCGGAGCGAAGGACCTCAATTATTCGGTCTGTTATCCACGAGCCAGTTTCGA
>DAOWFP010000045.1 GCA_030637895.1 Bacteroidota bacterium
CGGGGGCAATCATTGCTTATGGAGCCTACGAGTTACCTGTGAACCTTTTGAAGACCAATCCCACACTTTCCCATGAAGTGAGGCTGAATAACTCCATTCAGACCCTGGAGTATGAGTTTGCCAGGGCCATTCACAGCCTGACCATGGAGGAAGTGCCTCGCATCGCTTTCATAGAGGGGCATGGGGAGCTGGATTCACTGCAAACCCACAGCCTGATGGATGAGTTGAAGAACTTTTTCCAGGTGGACCGGGGATATATCAGTGGCAATGTGGAAGCCTTACTTAACTACCAGGCGCTGATTATTGCCCGTCCCGAGCAAGCCTTTAACGAGGCTGATAAATTCGCCATTGACCAGTATATCATGCAGGGCGGAAAGGTCCTCTTTTTCCTAGATCCTGTTCACCCTTTTGCTGATAGCCTTTCAGCAGGCACCACTGTAGCACTGGCGAACCAGGTGGGACTGGAAGATCTCCTGTTTAAATACGGGGTCAGGGTCAATTACAACCTGGTGGCCGATCTGCAATGCAACTATGTTCCGGTCAATACTGCTCCTGCCGGGGAAGAGGCACGTTTTACCATGATGCCCTGGGTATACCACCCCCTGCTGGCAGGACCGGTGACCCACCCTGTCACCAGGGGACTTAACTATGTAAAGAGTCAGTTTGCCTCTTCACTGGACACCCTTTCGGACAATACTGGGAAGATACGTAAGACCGTATTACTGGCAACATCTCAGGCCAGCAGGAAAAGAGATGTCCCCTTGTACATCAATATGGAGGAGATAACTGTGCAGCCCGATCCGGCCTTATACGATGCTGCTTATCTGCCCATTGGTGTTCTCCTGGAGGGTGAGTTCGAGTCGTTTTATAAGAATTATCCGGTCCCCGAAGGGGTTGTTCCCTCCAACTGGAAGATGATTACACAGGGCAAAGCAAGCTCCCTTTTTGTGCTCACTGACGGGGACATTGTCGCCAACGAAGTGAGCTTTGAACAGGGGGCATTCAGGGCCCAGCCTCTGGGTTATGACAGATACACCCAGCAGACTTTTGGGAACCGCGAATTTATTATGAATGTTGTTAACTATATGACCGATAAGACGGGTCTTATGGAGTTGCGCTCCAGGGAGTTCAAACTCCGTCTGTTGAACAAGGAAGAGATTAGCCAGAAGCCTCAGCTTCTGAAATGGAAACTTATTAATACACTGCTTCCACTGCTGCTTGTGCTGATTTCAGGGCTAGTTATCCAGCTTGTCAGGAAAAGGAGATATGCGCACTGATATGCAGAACCGCCGACCGATTCTGGTCCTCATCGTCGTGATTCCGGCCGTCTTGCTGTTGATCCTGCTGGCCGGCCCCTGGAAGTTGCTGCAGCGGGACAGCACTAATATTGCTCTCAGGAACATGGAGGAAGTGGACCGTATTGTGCTGGTCGATTCCTATAACACAACTGAGCTCAACAGAAGCGATAGTACCTGGTATCTTTTTACCAGCGAAGCAGTAAGTCCGGTGGCTGTGGAGAATCTGTTGTTCACGGCCAGCAGGCTGGAAGCAGCATCCATCGTAGGCCTTGAGGTATTTGAGGAATCTCCTGATACACAGGGAGATGTCAGGGAAATTACTTTTTTCAGGGGTAGGAAGGTCCTGCTTTCCTGCAGACTAAAAACGCAGTCTGGACAATACCTCTTACATCCAAATGGTTCCGAAAAGGCTTATTATGTTTCGCTGCCGGGATATCCCGGCCTGGAGATTGACCGTATCTTTTCGGCCACTCCTGATCATTACCGGGAACACCTTCTAATAGATTTACCACCGTCGGACATAAGTTCCATAGAGTTTGATCTGGCAAGCGGGGAGGCCTTTCACTTTACACAGGATATGGAAGGACAGATCGCCTGCAATACGGATAATGATTATACTATCCTGCCCGATGGTATACCCAATGAGCTAGCCATGAAGCTCCTCTTCAGTTATTTTACCTCCATACGCTTTGAGCAGCGGGCTGGAATACCTGCAGATTCTCTGCTTGGGGCCGAAGCCATTGAGCGAAAACTGGCAAGTGTCCGGGTGACTTCATTCAGTGGGGAGCAACACTCAATGCAGGTGTTTTCGTACCATGATACCCCGGGCTCGAAACCACATCTATTCCGGGCCCTGGTTCTTTACAATGATGAGCAGGATGCCCTGTTTGTCAACTACATTTACCTGGATGTTCTGATGCGTGGTCTATCCCATTATTTTGGGGAAAAGTAGCTAAGGCTTTAACGTTTTTTTTTCGTATAATTGATGGTTAATTGACTTATTAAATAAAAGCCTTAGCACATGAAATTTGTTGTATCCAGTATGGAACTGTTGGGTCATCTACAGGCCATCAATCGTGTGATCAGTAATAAGAACACACTTCCCATTTTAGATAATTTCCTTTTTTCGCTTGAGGATGGAATTCTGGAGATTACCTCATCCGATCTTGAATCGACTCTGGTTACGCATATCCAGCTTGACAATACAGAGGGTTCGGGTGCTGTGGCTATCCCGGCACGCCTGCTGACCGATACACTCAAAGAGTTTCCCGAAATCCCTCTCAATTTTGAGGTAAATCCCGATAACCTCATGGTGGTGATTCAGAGTGAGAATGGCAAATTTTCCATCCCGGGCCAGAATGGCGCAGAGTTTCCACAGATGCCGGTGATTAAGGATGATCAGAAGCAAACCCTGGAGCTGGAGCAGGAAGTGCTTCTTACCGGGATCAGCAAATCGCTGTTTGCTACTGCAGATGATGAACTGCGCCCCGTCATGAATGGGATTTACCTGGAACTCTCTCCAGACGATATCACTTTTGTGGCATCAGACGCACACAAACTGGTGCGTTACAAGCGAACAGATGCTGCTGCCGGAAGTGCCTCAAGCTTCATCCTGCCCAAGAAGCCGGCATCGCTTTTGAAGAATATTCTACCCAGGGAGGAGAACAAGGTGGTTCTGGAATTTGATGACCGGAACGCATCCTTTACACTTACCAATTACAAACTGGTATGCAGGCTTGTTGAGGGCAATTATCCTAGTTATAACTCGGTGATACCCACTGAGAATCCTTATAAAATGAGTATCGACAGGCTGGCATTCTACAATACCCTGAAGCGTGTATCGGTATTTTCCAACCAGGCCAGCAACTTGGTGAAGCTGAGTCTCACAGGCAATCAGTTGAATATCTCCGCGCAGGATATTGATTTCTCCATCTCGGCAACGGAAAGGCTGAGCTGTCAATACGAAGGAGAGGATATGGAAATTGGTTTTAAATCCACTTTTTTGATTGAGATCCTGGCAAATCTTGCCTCCGACGATGTGGTACTTGAGATGAGCGATCCCACTCGAGCCGGAATCCTGTTACCTTCTTCAACTGAGAATGAGAACGAAGATACCCTGATGCTCCTAATGCCTATGATGATAAATGCTTAGCGCATGAGGCTGAATCTGAAGAATCCAATTATTTTTTTCGATCTCGAGACCACCGGAATCAATATTGCATCGGATAGAATTGTTGAGATTTCCTATCTAAGGGTAGATCTGAATGGAAATGAAACTTCCAAGACCCTGCGTTTGAATCCTGAGATGCCTATTCCTGAGAAGGTAGTTGCCATTCACGGGATATCCAATGAGGATGTGAAAGATGCACCCACCTTTAACGAGGTGGCAAAAAGCCTGGCCAGGGATTTCGAAGGATGTGATCTGGGCGGATACAACTCTGTGAGGTTTGATATACCGCTGCTGGCAGAGGAGTTTCTCAGGTCGGGTGTGGAGATTGACCTGAAGAGGAGAAAGTTTGTGGATGTACAGATAATCTTTATGAAAATGGAGCCACGGACACTGTCAGCTGCCTACAAGTTTTTTGTAAATAAGGAGTTGACCAATGCCCATTCGGCAGAGGCCGATACCATGGCCACCTATGAAGTGCTGCAGGCGCAACTGGACCGTTATTCCAACCTGGAGAATGACATAGGGAAGCTTGCCGAGTTCTCAGCTTAGACCCGCAATGTGGATTTTGCAGGACGGATTGTTTATAATGAGGAGGATGTGGAGGTGTTCAACTTTGGGAAATATAAGGGCAAACCTGTCAGTGAAGTACTTGATAAGGATCCGGGCTACTATGGCTGGATGATGAACGGGGATTTCCCTCTCTATACCAAGAAAGTGCTTACGAGCATAAAGCTGGACTCCATTAAGAAATAGCCTTATGAAGATCATTTGCATCGGGAGGAATTATGTTGCTCATGCCCGGGAGCTGAACAATGAAGTTCCGGATAAACCGGTTTTTTTTATGAAACCGGACTCAGCGCTGGTTACGGCCAACCGTCCCTTTTTCTATCCAGAATTCTCCAAGGATGTTCATCACGAAATTGAGGTCGTTATCCGGATCAACAGGCTTGGGCGGAGTATAGAGGAACAGTATGCCCACCGCTATTACAATGAGGTCGCCCTCGGTGTTGATTTTACGGCCCGTGACCTACAGGCGGAACAGAAGAAGAAGGGACTGCCCTGGGAAATTGCCAAGGGTTTCGATTACTCAGCTCCAATTAGCGAATTCTACCCCCTGGATAAGTACGGTGATATCCACAAGCTAAGTTTCAGGCTGGATGTGAATGGGAAGATCGTCCAGGATGGGAATACCTCCTTAATGATCTTTAGTTTTGAGAAGATCATAGCCTATGTATCCCGTTTTATGACTTTGAAGACAGGCGACCTGATCTATACAGGTACTCCGGCAGGAGTGGGCCCGGTGGCCATCAACGATCGTCTGGAGGCCTACCTGGAAGGGGATAAATTGATGGACTTTCCTGTAAAATAATGTCAAGCTCCAGCTATAAGGTTCACCGGATCGGACTGGTGAACGTAAACTCTTACCTGATCTACCGGTCGGGCGAGGCGATCCTGGTGGACTGCGGGAAGAGTGATTCGGAAGAAAAAATCCTGGAAACATTGAAGAAATTAGGAATGGAGCCTGGAATGCTCAAACTACTTGTGCTTACCCATTCACACTTCGATCATGCAGGATCGGCCGGGCGCCTTAAGGAGCTCACCGGCTGCAAGGTGATGATCCACCGCTCCGAGGCCGATCGCCTTAGCTCAGGATTCTCCCCCATTCCATCGGGAACCCGGTGGAAGGCAAAGTTACTGGTGGGTGTGGGCCGGATTTTTGCAAGGAGATTGATGAAATATTCGGGAGCAGAGCCGGATCTGCTGGTGGGTGATTTTTTTGATCTGGAGACCTATGGTTTTCCCGGGAGGGTGATTCATACCCCGGGGCACACTTTCGGATCGATGGTAGTCCTCATGGCAGATGGAGAACTTATTGCCGGGGATACCCTGTTTGGAGTGCAGAATAAACAACACTTTCCTCCATTTGCCGAGGACCTGAGTGCCCTGGTCGGGAGTTGGAAAAAGATACGGGAACTACAGGTAAAAACCATTTACCCGGCTCATGGTCACTACTTCTCAGTTGAAAGTTTCCTGGGGGAGTTCGAAACTGCAATGAAAAAATACAGCTAGCTTACCGGAGGAAGGACCCAAGAGTTGTGTATACCTCTTCTTTTTGCTCTTTGGGCATGTTATTGATCCTGGTCCGGTGAGATCCGCCTTCCTTGAAGAATATTTTTGAATTGGAGTCACCTATTGAGGTGACCGCTGTAGCAGACCAGGTATCGTATTCGCCGTAGATGAAGATGTAGTTTTCGGCTTCTTCGTTCAGGTAGTGCTGAAGATCCACTGAAAGTTCCTCGTTAAAAGAGAGATCAACACTTTCCGGAATGGTGAAAGTGAAGATTGGATTGTCCACATGTTTCAGGTATTTTTCAAATACATCCAGATCATATCCGTAATATCCCATCTCGGTAAGGGCCTGGTAGAAAAAGGGCCTGTATTCAACTATAAACTGATCTGAAAAATAGTCGAATCCAGCCACGCGATTCATGTGTTCGATAATCTTTTCAGATTGAGCTGCCTTACCGGGAATTTTGTTGGATGGAACATACCCCCACTGCCAGTATGCAAATGAGTACTCCAGTACGCAATATTCATAAGCCTTTTCCACGCCACCTACCAATTCGTAGCTATAACTTTTCTTTTCAGAGAATGCTTTAAAGGCATCCAGATAGTCTTCCTGGTTTTTCAGGGCCATCTTCTGAAATTTCTTTACTTTCCGGCGCTCTATGGGGCTTCCCACATGATCGAGGAAGGAATAGATCCGTTCATCCTCCACTCCAAAGTTAAGCGGAGCCACATAGGGAACCCTGACATCCACATCCTCGGGATAGTAATAACTATGGTATATGACTGTTTGTCCCCCTTTGCTGATGCCAGTAGAGATCCATTTCTCCGGATAGAGCTCTTTAAACAGGCTTACAATCATGTGGTGATCTGTTGCGGCCTGCCAGGTATCCAGGTATTGCCAGTAGAGGCTATCGGGTGTACTGTTCCCGAAGTAGCGGTGTTCCACCATTATCTGGTTGCAGCGTAGCTCGGCTGTGATCTCAGAGGTGTGATAATATTTGGCATCATATCCGGCAGTAACCATCACAACAGGCAGGCTGGGATCCACATGAGAGATATAGATCCGCTGCATAAAAGATTCACCATCGGGATTGGTATGATCTATGGGTTGTTCGATCAGCACTTCTATTATACGTTCGAAGGTGGACTCGTTTTGCAGCGTACGCACCTTCTTTATCCCTTTTTGACTAAGAAAATCATCCAGGCTTTCAACTGCCAGTGCCTGTAAAACAACAAATATCAGCAGGGCTCCTGTTAGGAATAACTTCTTCATAAGGGAAGCAAAAATAGTTAAATTTTTAGAAAGGGCGATTCAACCGGTATACCGGGTAACGCATATAGGATTTTTCCGACCAGGGTGACCTTTCGTAAATATACCTGAGCTGACGATAGCCATTTCCTGCAAAAGCGGGATCAGCTTTCCTTTGCTGCTCAAACTCTTTTTTTAAGCTGCGATCATTTTTAAGCAGATCCTCGGCGGTCTCTTCAAAGATATAAGGAGAGAAGTATTCATTTCTGAAAAGCACCTCATCGAAAAAATTCCAGCTGAAGAAAGAGTCATAGCCCTTCGGTTCGAGGGTCTGCACCAGGTATTCAATGGCCTTCTGCCTGCTTGGAATGATCCAGTCGCCGGCAAGAAATTGGACCTTCTCTGTGACAGTCCTGGTCTCCACATCATAGTGCCGGTAGTGTCCGTTATAAGGTTTCTCCACAGTCTTGTATTCTTCGATATAGTAGATATCCACCTCCATGATGCTGTCTTTTGAAAGCTGTTCCATTTCCACCCCATTCAGTTGAAGACGGTCCACCACTTCCCTCCATGCAGAAGGGAGAATATAGGAGTCGGGGACAGTGGTAGTTATGACAGGTTTAAAGTACTTGTAATAGGGAATCTCTTTCTCCCATGGATCGCTCCTGTCGAAGTAATAGTTTTGCTGTCCTGTTACTTTGCTTTTTCGCTGTTTTACATTGTATCCACTGAAATTGATCAGGTCAGATCTGGAGGTGTCCAGCTTCCACTGCAGGGTGAATTCCTGGCGCATCATCTTTTCCTGCCACGCTTCACTCTTCGCTTTGGCTAATTCGCTGCCATACAGTCCACTGAACCGTAGTGTTTCCCTTAAAAAATGCCAGGTGGCGAGCACCCGGTCTTCAAAAGGCTTGAACATATGCGTTTCCAGGGTAAATGCAATGGAATTGTAGAGGCTCACATAGCCTGAAGTGTACCTGGGATAGTCCATAAATGAAATGATCCCCTGGTCGGGCGTTCGTTTGAAGCTCCAGATGTAGGGGCTCATCAGGTAGGGGGATCGGTCCATTCCTTCGAAAAGAAATGGCAGCAAGGTGGAGTCGAGGAACCTGGCCTGGCTTGGTTCATGGCGCTGAGCATGGCTGTTGATCAGGGTGATGGTATAAGGATAGTCTGAACCGTTGGAGGTATGGGTATCCACGAAAATATCGGGATCCCAGTTTCTCAGAACAGGGACCAGTGATTGGGTATTTTTTGAATCCAGTTTTATAAAATCCCGATTCAGATCCAGGTTCCGGGCATTGCCCCTGAATCCATGTTCAATGGGCCCGTTCTGGTTGGCACGATGGTAGGGACTTCGGTTAAGGGCACCCCCCACATTGAAGATAGGGACAATGGCCACCACGCTTTGGTCGAGATAGCGAGCACAGCTATCCTTGCCTGACAGCAGTTCGCTGGCCAGTTTCAGACTTGCATCCACGCCGCAGGGCTCTCCCGGGTGGATCCCGTTATTGATAAAGAGAATATTTCTACCTGCTTCGCGGATAAGTTCAGGTGAGAAGTGGCGACCCCGGTCAATAACAAAGAGGTGGAGTGGTCTCCCGGCATCGGTCCACCCAACCTGGAGCAGCCTGGCATCTTCGTATTGCTCATCCAACCACTTGTACATATCAATGGCCTCCTGCCAGGTGACCGTCTCATTATTGGCATATCTTAATTCCACCTGGCCTCTCACAGACAGGATGCCTCCGCTAAGCAGGATGAGCCCCGTTAGAAGGTGGCGCAGGAGAAACTTATAATCGTGCTTGATCCAGTTCATATTCCAATTTTCTAAAGTAATCCTTTACCTCGCTATCAGCCCCGTCCAATCCAGTTTTATCCAGACCTTGTCTGTGAATATAGTTAATCACACCCAGTGGACCGGAACTTACCGCATCCAATTCTGAAACAGTAAGGAGCTGAAGTTTATATTGATCAAAAAATCTGCAGAGTTCATCATACTCCTTCCGAAACTTCTCAACAAGGCCTTCGCATAGCCGGCATCCGTCCGAGAGTTTTTCAAACCTGGTATGCACATTCTCCAGGATCCGGGTCCCAAGCTCCTCAAGGGGGATGCCCCGCATAAGATAAATCTCTGCATACCGGTAAATTCCTATGGTTCCCAGGGCCTCCAGGTCATCTGCCACAGAAAGTATTCCCAGGATCTCAGGAGGAGTTTCCGGCTGGAAGGACTTATAAATCTGTTCATCTTTCCTGTCATGCATTTCAATGGCCCTCAAGATTTCTTCAAAGTGTTCAGGTGCTACACTGCCTGTTTCCCGGAACCACCGTTTACAGCATTCACTACCCAGAGTGCCATGATCCTCACGTGTGGAATACACCATGCCCAGATCGTGAAAGAGCGCAGCGATCAATACACCTTCCACCAGGGATTGATCCATCCTGGAATTGAAAGTGACTATCTCTCTCAGTAATGATTTGCACAGGTTCCACACCCTTAGATGATGGGTATGGTCGTGGGAGGGAAGCGAATTGTTCTGAAAAAGCCTCTCTGCGTTTGAATACAGTTTATCCAGCCAGGTCGCCTCAGCCTGGGCTATCCATATTTCAATTCCAGGACCCAAAGCTCTTAGCTTACCCGGGTCAGTTTCAGCATATTGGTCTTTCCTCTCTCCAGAATCGGGATACTCCCCACATGGACCACCAGGTCCCCTTTCTTCAGGAGGTTCTGACTGACCAGGAACTGCTCGGTATATTTGATGTAGTCGTTAATAATGGTACACTCTCCAAAATAGAAGGCCCTAACCCCCCATACCATGGACAGATCGCTAATCAGATCACTATTCATAGTAAATGTGAGAATGGGCGCTTTAGGTCTGTGCGAACTGATTCTGATGGCAGTAAATCCGGAATAGGTAAGGGTAACGATGGCTGCTGCGTTCACCTGTTCGGCAAGCTGAACTGCGTTATGACATATGGAATCGGCCAGAAAGTTTTTTGCCCCGGGAGGCGATACATGCCCTTTATGATAAATATATTCCTGGGTTTCTGTTGAGTCGATAATCAACTGCATATTTCGCACAGTTTCAACAGGATATTTACCCACGGAAGTCTCACCGCTTAACATCACCGAATCGGCTCCGTCCAGCACCGCATTGGCCACATCGTTGGCCTCGGCTCGTGTGGGAGTGGGATTGGTGATCATACTCTCCATCATTTGTGTAGCCACAATTACCGGTTTCGATTTCCTGTGACACTTCTTGATGATGTCTTTCTGGATCAGTGGTACCTTATGGAAATCGACCTCTACACCCAGGTCCCCACGGGCCACCATAACTGCATCGGAAGCACTGATGATGCCCTCAATCTCATCTAGCGCTTCTGGCTTTTCAATTTTCGCAATAATCTTTGCGGTACCAGGATGTTCATCAATGATCTTCCTGAGATCCAGGATGTCCTGCTCCTTTCTTACAAATGAGAGAGCTAGATAGGCCACATCGTGTTCCAGTAAAAATAGTGCATCTTTGATATCTTTTTCGGTCAGACTGGGCTGGGAGATTTTGGTTTGCGGCAGGTTCACTCCCTTTTTGCTGGAGAGCGGGCCCCCTGCAATTACCTTCGTTGTGACTGTATCTTTTTTGTTGGTACTTCTTACTTCGAAAATCAGTTTCCCGTCATCCACCAGGATTCTTTCTCCTATGGTGACATCTATTGGCAGGCGTTCATAACTCAGGTAGGCTTTTTCCGCGGTGCCGTTGCAGGGTGTTGTGACAAAGGAGAACTCCTGTCCGTCTTCCAGCAGCACCTTATCGTTTTCCATATTCCCCACGCGTAGCTTGGGACCCTGGAGATCGCCCAGGATGGCCACATTGGATCCCAGCTCATCGTTGAGCTCTTTGATGTATGTGATGGTCCTAAGATGCTCCTCGTGAGTGTCGTGGGAGAGGTTCACCCGAAAAACATCCACTCCCTCGTGGATCAGCTTTTTCAGGATCTCTTTATTCCTGGTAACAGGTCCGATGGTGGCAATAACTTTTGTATGGGATCTTTCGTGTCGCATTATTTTTTATTTATGCCAACAAAGGTATTCTTAATGGGTAGAAACAGAAAAATTATGCGGTAAAATCAGGTGCAAAAGTAAAAAGGCCGTCTCATGAGTTAACATGAGACGGCCTCTAAGCTTCAACTTCCAAACTAAAACTAAACCTAACTAACTATCTTTCCTCTTAACTTTCGTTTTTAAGCAGAATCTCATCAATCATCTGCTTGAACATGGCCTTGGTCTCCTCGTCGGTCTGTGCAATGCCATTGCTCATGGTGGGTTTGCCACTTTTTGGAACAAAAAGGAATGCAGGAATGCTTTGAATTCCAAAAACCGCTGCCAGTTCTTTCTCTTTCTCGGTGTCTATTTTATAGATATGTATTTTTCCTTCATACTCTTTGGCAAGCTCCTCCAGAATTGGGGCTGCCTTACGACAAGGGCCGCACCAGTCAGCATAAAAATCAATCAGGGCAGGCAGGTCCCCTTCATACACCCATTCGGATTGGTTCTTTTCGTAATTCATCACCTTCTCAAGAAAATCCTGCTTGGTCAGGTATACCGGTTTATCAGATCCCGTTGTTTGATCTTCTCCAGACGTTTCAGCAACTGTAGTTACTTTTATGCTTAATTCCTGATCGGAACTTTCCAGTGAATTGGCTGAACCTGAGCTACATGAAAGTGCAAGGATTGCTAATGCTGTAATGCTAATTGCTATTTTTTTCATAACTGTATATTATATGCCGGTCATTCAGACCAGGTTGAATGCTATTCGGATACACTTAAAACCTCAGTGATGGCCTGCTTGAAAGTTTCCTTTGGCAGGGCACCCATTGCCATTTGTGGCTGACCTTCTTTGGGTATGAAAAGAAGGGAGGGAATACTCTGAACCCCAAATACGGAAGCGAGCTCACGCTGCTCCTCAGTGTTCACTTTATATATATTGAGTTTGTCACCATATTCAGCCTGAAGCTCTTCGAGGATGGGAGCGATTGTCTTGCATGGTCCACACCAGTCAGCATAGAAATCAATAATTGCAGGAATTTCTCCTTCGAATTTCCATTCTTTGCTGGCTTCGTAGTTGAATACTTTCTCTTTAAAGGTCTCGTTTGTTAAATGTTCCAGTTTCATATTCGTATATCTTTATGTTTGTTTCTGTCGCAAAAGTAGAAGAAAACTTACACTCCCACTGTAACTTTAGTCACACTCACTGATTTCCTGTAAAAGACATAGCATGGTTCAGGTAGCTAACCAGGGGGAAGAGCCCCTTGTAATCCGCTGCCACACTGGTGGCAAAACCACTACGCTGGATAGCTGCATCACCGTAGGATTGGGACCATATATAATGCTTGTACTTCAATTCTTCCATGTGAATAAAATCTTTGGGGAATCCAAGGGGACCTTTTTTAAGCATGTCCTCTTTTCCACCCCGTTCATATTGTTTTTTCATGGCAGAGGTGCTGATCAGCTCCAGGAAGGCTTCCGGGTTGAACAGAATTTCCTGCCTGACTAGCTTTAGCTTCTCCTTGGGGGGCATCCAGACCCCCGCTGCCATAAAACTCTTTCCTGGCTCCAGGTGAAAATAGTAGCCGGCATCGGTTGACTTCCGCCCTCCTTTTGCCATCCAGCAACCGAAATGGGTCTTGTATGGCAATTTATCTTTTGAGAAGCGTACATCTTTATAAATCCGAAAAATGGTTTCCTTGGGCTCCAGATTTCCCACCGAAGGATCAAATGCTGAAATCCCTGCCAGTAAATCGCCTGCAAAGTCACGGAAAATCTCCAACGCTTCCTGGTAACGGCTTTTATGGTCATTGAACCAATCCCGGTTGTTATTTTCTGTCAGCTCTTTAATGAAGTCAAGTGCAGCTTTCATGGTGATAAAGTTTACATGTAGAAACAGTTCCCCGTGCAGAAAGTTCAACGCGAGGAGGCTCTGGTTCTGGTCATATGGCCAGAATTTGTATCTTTAAAATAGCATATTTCTATAAATTCAGATGTTAACAGATCATACAGACGTACCAGGTGAACTGCTTTCCCCCTCACAACAGTTCCAGAAAGCATCGGACAGTGTTGGCCTCTACTGGTGGCATTGGGAGCGGGTCAGTAAGAGGATCAGAATGAGTGAAGGTATGGCAAAGATCCTTGGACTTTCCCCCAACTCTGATGGATTTCTCCCGGAATCGATCTACGGGAATTTTCATCCGGAAGATGCAGAGCGAAATACGAAGCTGGTAAACCGCCTGTATCTTGGACAGGATGAACTCTATGAAATTGAGTACCGGATTAAAGACTCCACTGGAAAGTGGCTGTGGTATTATAACAGAGGGAGCGTAATTCAGAAAGATGAGGCCGGAAAGCCTGCAGTAATCGGCGGGATATCAATGGATATCTCGGGCCCCTTTAAAAGATTACTGGCCGTGGTGGAGGAGAAGGAGAAGTTTGAGTTCATTGTACGGAATACGAACGAAGCCATCATCGTAATTGAACTGCTTGAAGGAAAGGCAGGTATGGTACTCGATGGCAATAAAGCGGCCATGGATTTGTTTAAAACGGGTCCGGAGGCTTTCGGGAAACCTTTGCCCGAATATATCCTGCAAGATAAATTGATCGGCAAGGATGGTGCTCTTATGAAGGATGTTTTTGAAAAGGGATTTGGAAGGATTGAACAGAAAGTAAAGAGTGACGACGGGGAAGAACTATGGCTGGAGTTTACTTTGCATGCATTTACCAAAACAGGTGAAAACCTGATGATAGCCATCGTAAAGGACAAGACCCCGGAGAGAATGTCTGAAGCTGCTCTGCGAGAGACGGAGAGGCTTTATCAAACGGTGGTTGAGGCTGCCAACGATCGGATTGGACTATTTACTGTTGATGGAAAACCACTTTTGCTGAATTCGGCTTTCTACGAGACAGTTGGATTTACAAAGGAAGAGTTCATGCATATTGGTCAAAATGAGTTGACACATCCCGATGATCTGGAGAGACTGAAGGAGGAGGGGAAGGTCCTTTTTGAGACCGGTTTTTCATCGCACGAATACAGGGTAAGGCATAAAAAGGGTCACTACCTGGATATGTCATCCAAACTGGTTCTGATCAGAGGTGAGGAGGGCGAAGAGGACCTGATACTATTTATTATGCGGGATATCTCCGAGCAAAAACGAACCATCGGGGAGTTAGAAGAGGCCAAGGAGCAGGCTGTGGAGAGTGATCAACTGAAATCGGCCTTCCTGGCCAACATGTCACACGAGATCAGAACCCCCATGAACTCCATCATTGGTTTCTCCAACTTGCTTAATCAGTCTGGCCTCGAGGAGCAATTGCGGGAACTGTACGTGCACCGCATCATTACAAATTCGGAGCTGCTTCTGACCCTGATTACCGACATCATAGATCTTGCAAAAATTGAAAGTGGTCAGCTCTCCATCATATATGGCAGGATCAGGATTTCGGAGCTGATCAAGGATATGGAGCAATATGCACACGATGAAATAGTACGTCTTCAGAAAGAGAAGATTGAAGTTGTGGTTACTATGGAGCCGAATGAATGTGAGATTGAGACCGATATAATCCGTATTACTCAGGTCATGAAGAACCTGATCAACAATGCTGTCAAGTTTACTGAAGAGGGGAAGGTTGAGATTGGTTGTTCAAAGGGGGAATCGGACCAGTCGGTTCGTTTCTCTGTAAGTGATACGGGAATCGGAGTTTCAGAGGAACATTTTGAGGTGATTTTCGATCAGTTCAGACAGCTTGATGGCTCCAATACCAGGAAATTTGGCGGAACCGGCCTGGGGCTGGCCATTTGTAAGAACCTGGTTCATTTGATGGGCGGTCGAATCTGGGTGGAGTCATGTCCGGGGAGTGGAGCCTGTTTCCAGGTGGAGCATCCCCTGAAAGCCACAGGTAAGGAAAAACAGGTGATTAGCAAAGTGAAAATGGTGCATGAGAGCACAGGTGCCGGAGCACAGATTTCAATTCTTACAGTAGACGATGAACCCGATACCCTGGAGCTATACCAGGCCATGCTTAAGCAGATGGGACATCATGTAAGCGTTGCAGCCACGGGTTATGAAGCGCTACGGATCCTGGAGCAGTATCCCCTGCCAGATTTGGTGTTGATGGATATCCAGATGCCGGTGATGAGCGGGACCGATACCTTAAAAATTATCAGGGAACGCTACCCTGAAATCAAGGTGGTCGCACAGTCGGCCCACGCTCTTGCTGGTGACAGGGACCGGTTCATGGGAGAGGGGTACGATGACTATCTTCCCAAACCTTTTACAGCAGCGCAGCTGGAAAAGGTCCTCCTGGACCTCACAGGGAAGAGGCAATAATTTCCAGCTTTCCCACTTTTCAAATAATTGTTACTTTTACCCCTTCCAAAAGTGATAATGAACTAATCCCTGTCGCATGCAAAAAGTCAACGAACTCCTTCTTTTTCTGAACGATTACCTGGGCGGCCACGCCTGGTTCGTTTATCTTCTTCTTGGAACAGGTGTCTTTTTTACTCTCTACCTGGGACTGCCACAGGTCAGGTATTTTGGTCACGCCATCAGAATTGTAAAAGGAAAATTTGACCGTGCAGATGATATTGGAGATACCTCCCACTTTCAGGCACTAACAACCGCATTGTCGGGTACGGTAGGTACCGGAAACATTGCAGGAGTGGCCCTGGCTATCCACCTGGGTGGTCCTGCCGCCCTCTTCTGGATGCTGGTTACCGCGATGCTGGGTATGACCACGAAATTTGTGGAGGTGACCATTTCGCACAAATACAGGGATA
>DAOWFP010000171.1 GCA_030637895.1 Bacteroidota bacterium
CATAGCAACAGGATTTAGTGAAAAATACCAATATCTATAAATATATGGTACTTTAAGGAAAAAGTAAAGGATTACTTTTTAAAGCGATACCTGATTGAAAGACCAAAATCGAGCCAATCGGACTCAAACACCGCGTAGATATTGAGCATGGGTTTCCAGTCGAAACTGAAATTTAGCGGCAGATCCCTTAATGTATACTCAATCCCGGCCACTGCTGCCACCCCAAGTGAAAATTCCTCGTCCCACTGACCTCCAAAGGCCCCGCCCCCCAGATAGATGAAGGTTCTCGTACTTTTCTTAAATGGCTCCAGGTGGTACTCATAGAGTGCGCCCAGATTTAAACCATGCTTGTTATACAGGAAATCTACTTCGAAGGCTGACATTCTGTGCAGTCGGAATCCTTTGTAAGTGATCCCGCTAGAGTACCCGGCCCGAATACCGGCGGAATGCATGTAGGGTTGCGCTTTCAGTTCCTTCTGCCAGGGGATCAGCAGGATCACCGACAGAGCAATTATCACATATAGAAGTTTCGTTCCTTTCATCTTACATCAGTATCTATTGGTTTTTCCAGTCTGCCCCCGGTGACTTCGAAAGCGGTTTCGGTATAGGATGGAATTATAAGTCCTGGTGGGAGCTGGTTGCTTTTCAGGATGGTTGTCTCAATTTTCACGCGCTGGCGGGAGACACATCTTTTCAACCAGCCTGTTCCCGGGTCCATGTGGAAATCATAAGTCTGGCTTCCCGAAACAGTCGATTTCACATCACCCATCCCGGTGGTTTCATAGTACTCCTTCATGGCGTTCAGCATTCCCATTCCCTGGATTACGACTAAAGCGTCTGAGGATTTGGTCAGATAGTAACGGTTGACCATTTTCACTGCCTTGGTGTTTAAATAATAGGTGATGTCATTGGTCCAGTTACTCATGGGATGCATGACCGGATAGACCCACAGAAACACGTTACAGAGGCTTTTAAAGGCATCCGGTCCATAAGCTTCCTCCAATGACCTTAAAGTGACTTGCTGTTCCGTGGTATCGGCAACTGGAAGGGCTGCCAGCAGTGCAAAAAGATCCTCTAATCCCACAAGCTTTAGCAGTTCGCCACGGGGTGTCATTACCATATTAAAATTGCCCTGTTCCAGCATATTCACCATCTCAGAGAGCATCTGGTTTTTTCCTGATGCAGAGCTGATATCAATTCCCATTTGCGGAGCCAGCATGGAGATCAGCAGATCCCTGTACCGAACACTCATGTAGATCTGCTTAGCGCTATCAATGGAATCCACACTGAATTCAACCCTGGTCAGGTTGTAGAAGGAGATTTCTTCACTGTCGATGGATTCGGAGTGCGTACTTTGCTGCAGGTCCGTCTCCAGAAAGTAGGTTTCACCTGGCTGCAAGTTGTAAACGAGTCCGGGCTCCTGACCCTTTACAAGGTCAGGGGGAGCCAGCAGGAGTGCCAGGGCAAAGAATATACAAGCACTTTTCATGTGTTGATAAAAGTAGCAATTATTGTTCGGATTTGTTTTGTTATTCAAATAACAATATATACATTTGTGCTTTCTGAAAAGCTGGCTATTCCGGCTTTGAGGTATGATTAGTTATCTGATCCGGAGGAAGATCTGAAGGTAAAGAGTTCAAGCTGAACCGATTTCTTTATTGCTTCCGAAGGTTCGTAAATCGCTTATTAATGATCTACGATCCACAGGCGTATGCCATTGAAGACAGGGCCATGGTCCCATTTATCTCTGAAAAGGAGATTGAGGCTTTCCTTGCAGGGGCACAGCCAGACCATGAACTTGTCCGCAAGATTATCGCCAAATCACTGAGTAAAAAACGGCTCTCCATGCAGGAGACCACTGTATTGCTTAATGCCTCCGACCCGGCACTCGTTGAGGAGATCAAGGCGGGTGCCCGCAAACTGAAGGAACAGGTGTACGGAAAACGAATAGTCCTGTTTGCACCCCTTTATGTGGGGAACCTCTGCATTAACAACTGTGAGTATTGTGGTTTCCGTGCGGCCAATAAAAGCCAGAAACGTACCACACTGACCCATCCGGAACTGATTTCGGAGGTGGAGATGCTTGAGGAGATGGGACAAAAAAGGCTTATCCTGGTATATGGGGAGCACCCCAAATACACTCCCGAGTTTATAGCCGAGACCGTAAAGACAGTTTACAATGTCAAGAAGGGGAATGGGGAGATACGCCGTGTCAATATCAATGCAGCTCCATTGGATATCCAGGGATTCAAAACGGTGCTGGATGCCGGGATCGGTACCTACCAGGTATTTCAGGAGACCTACCATCGTGGTGCTTACTCCCTCTACCATACAGGCGGAGTAAAGAAAGACTATGACTGGAGAATTTCTGCCCTGGACCGTGCCCAGGAAGCAGGAATTGATGATGTGGGGATCGGGGCACTCTTTGGTCTGTACGACTGGCGCTTTGAAGTACTGGGACTGATCCGGCATGTAAGCCGCCCAGGGTCGGTAGAGAGTGGAGTGCGCCAAACCAGCTCATTTCGCCGGCTCCAGAAGGCTTCC
>DAOWFP010000089.1 GCA_030637895.1 Bacteroidota bacterium
CCGTGGTTCCTCATTTTTTTTAACTAAAAATTTCAGAATCATGTTAAAGCGTATTAGCCTAATCTTCTTATCGGTTTTCCTGCTTAGCTGCGTGTCAAACAACAGCAATCCCGAAGTTTCGGAGAACTCTTCCTACGATTTCCCCTGGTATAATCCCGAGATCGCATTTGAAGAGCGCCTTCAACTGCTGATCGCTGAGATGACCATCGAAGAAAAGATCAGTCAACTCACCTATGATGCGGCACCTATCAAGCGCCTGGGAGTACCGGAGTATAACTGGTGGAGCGAAGCGCTGCATGGTGTGGCACGGAATGGCAGGGCCACGGTCTTTCCCCAGCCCATTGGTCTGGGTGCTACTTTTGACAGGGAACTGATTCATAGCATTTATTCGGCTGTTTCCGATGAGGCCAGGGCAAAATTTGCCATCTCTCAGGAGATTGGTAACTATGCCCGGTACGCGGGGCTAACTTTCTGGACCCCCAATGTGAATATCTTCAGGGATCCCAGGTGGGGAAGGGGAATGGAGACCTATGGGGAGGATCCTTACCTGACGGCCCAGCTGGGCATGGAGGTTGTTAAAGGCTTGCAGGGCGATCATCCAAAATATCTGAAAGCCGGGGCATGCGCCAAGCACTATGCTGTACATTCCGGCCCTGAGGCCCTGAGGCATGAATTTGATGCCATTACCAGCCTGAAAGATCTGCATGAAACTTATCTTCCGGCTTTTAAAGCACTGGTCACAGAAACCAATGTTGAATCGGTTATGGGAGCCTACAACCGGGTTCTGGGGGAACCTGCCTGTGCCAGCAAGTTGCTTTACCAGGATATTCTCATGGACACATGGGGTTTTCAGGGGCATTTTCTGAGTGACTGCTGGGCCATCCAGGATTTTCATACCGGTCATATGGTGACCAGTGATGTGGCCGAATCGGCTGCCATGGCACTTAACATGGGTGTGAGTCTGAATTGCGGAAATTCTTTTCCCGCCCTGAAGGAGGCCCTGGACAGGGGATTGGTAACTGAAGCCACCATTGATGAGCGTCTGGCCACCCTCTTTATTACCCGTTTTGAACTGGGACTGTTTGATCCTCCTTCCTGGAATCCCTACAGCGATATTGATGAAAGTGTGATCAACTGTGAGGAGCATGAAGAGCTAGCTTATAAAGCCGCATTAAAGTCCATGGTTTTATTGAAAAACAATGGAGTACTTCCTTTAAAGAAGGATTTGAGAACCCTCTATATCACAGGTCCCCAGGCTAACAATAGTACCGTATTAATGGGCAACTACTATGGCGTGAGCAACAGGCTTGTGAATATCCTGGAGGGGATCACTTCCAGGGTCAGTGCAGGTACTACGGTGGATTACCGGATGGGTGTGCTGGAGTACCGGGACAATGTCAATCCGGTTGATTGGGCCAGCGGAGGAGCAAAGGACCATGAGGTCACCATTGTGGTGCTGGGCATCTCTCAGTTATTGGAAGGGGAAGAGGGGGAATCTCTGGCATCTCCCAGCATGGGAGACAGGCTTGATCTGAATCTACCCGCCAACCAGCTTGAGTATCTTAGAAAATTGAAGGAGGGGCACGATAATCCGGTGATAGTAGTGATGACAGGCGGTAGTCCCATTACCATGCCCGAGGTGGAGGAGCTGGCCGATGCCATTCTATGGGTATGGTATCCCGGTCAGGAAGGTGGCTCTGCAGTGGCCGATCTGATTTTTGGAAATGAAGTGCCCTCTGGAAAATTGCCCCTTACATTTCCTTCATCGGTGGATCAACTGCCCCCTTATGAGGAGTATTCCATGAAGGAACGCACTTACCGATACATGACTTCCACTCCACTCTATCCCTTTGGTTATGGACTCTCTTATACCGAGTTTTCATTCAATGACCTCCATCTCGACAAAGAGGAGATAGCCGCTGATGAATCACTGACTGTTTCTGTTAAGGTGAAGAACAGTGGAGCTTTGGATGCAGAAGAGGTGGTGCAACTCTATGTTTCTGTGCCTGATCCGGATGGAATCCAACCCCGCTGGTCATTGAAAAATTTTACCAGGGTCACGCTGGATAAGGGGTCGAGCACTGAGGTTTCCTTTAAACTGAACCGGCAAGCATTGGAGCAGTTTACTTCAGAGGGTGTGCCCGAAGTAGTTCCGGGCACCTATACTGTTTATGTGGGCAACGGATCACCCGGTGAGCGAAGCGAAGAACTGGGCGTCAAGATGATATCCTCAAGCTTTCAAGTCAAATGAGATCATTCAAATTTACCTCGGTGTTATTAGGAATACTTGTCCTGTTGGGCGCCTGTTCCACTACCACTTCAAATGAGATTCAGCATATGGTCATCTTTAATCTACCCTATGCGGAGGGTTCCGTCGAGGCCGGTAAATTCCTGGAGGATGGGACCCGGATTCTGACAGCCATTCCGGTGGTTAAAAATTTTCAAGCCTTTCAGCAGGTGAGTGAAAAGAATGATTTTCAGTATGGTTTTTCAATGGTTTTTGCCAATCAGGAGGACTACAATACCTATAACATGCATCCTGACCATGTTGCTTTTGTGCAGGAAAGGTGGATGAAAGAGGTCACTGATTTCCTGGAAATCGACTTTAAGAAGCCCTGATATTTGGCCTTCCGGCATCAGATTTTCTCAGCTTAAACCGGCATCGCTGATGATACGTGGTACAATGGCTTCCCAGCCTACCGACATCAGGTGAAGACCGTTGAGTCCTGGTTTATCTTTGATCTTTTCAATAATTTCAAGAGCGATTTCCACGCCCAACTCTTCATAATCGTCCTCTTTGGCTGCTTCAAAGCGGTCCAGGATCGATTGGGGTACTCTGACTCCCGGGATGTTGTGATGCAGGTATTGTGCCATTCGCTTACTTCGTATGGGGGTGACACCTGCCAGAATATATACCTTATCAAGGATGTTCCTTCTATCCAGTGCCTCCAGCCATAGATCCAGCCCACCCGGGTCGTAGATCAGGTTGGTCTGGAAGAACTGTGCACCTGCATTGATCTTTTTCTCTTCCCGAAGCGCCTGGAACCTTGGTTCAGAAGCAAAAGGAGAGGCTGCAGCTCCCAGAAATAATCTGGGTGGACTTTTCATTTTCCGGCCATCCAGGTAGATCCCTTCATCCCTCATCCGCCTGAGGATCCAGATCATCTGGACCGCATCCATATCCAGGATATTGGTATTGCTGGTGGGCGTTGGACCGATGCGGGCATTGTCGCCCGTGATGCAAAGTACATTATGAACTCCCATGACATTGGCACCCATGATATCGGACTGTAATCCACTGCGGGTTTTATCTCTCGCTGCAATCTGGAGCACCGGATCGGCGCCCAACTCTGCGGCTATCTTGCTACATGCCATACTCGACATGCGTGGACTGGCAGAAGCGCTGTCGGTGAAGTTTACTGCTGCAACCAGCTCCTTGACCAAAGCAATATCGCGCTTCAATTTTCCGGTGGCCGTACTAAGGGGTGGGCTTACCTCGGCGGTGATTACAAATTTTCCTGATTTTAACTCCTTCTCCAGCTTTGAGAATGGTTCAGCATAGGTCGGTGCATGGTAAAGTGAATCACCTATCCACCAGGCGGGTTGTCTGACCGGCTGAAAGACAGCTTCCCAGGA
>DAOWFP010000152.1 GCA_030637895.1 Bacteroidota bacterium
AAGCCAACCAAAACCCCTGGATTTAATCTTCTTGCAGCTGCAATTGTTGAATATAGATGGCCTTAAGTTTCTGCTGACGCTTGGTAATGGAAGGTTTTATGAAAGCCTGACGGCTCCTGAGTTCCTTTACCACACCGGTCTTCTCGAACTTTCGCTTGAATTTTTTTAAAGCCCTTTCAATATTCTCACCCTCTTTAATGGGAATTACGATCATTTCAATCTGTTTTAAATTTCGAGCCGCAAAGTTAGATATTCATATTTTAATATTCAACTAAACCCGACATTATTTTTATTGGATTGAAAATCACAACAGCTGTATTTATATAATTGGTCCAGGAATTTTGACAAATCATTCATTCTCCATATAAATATATACAAAAAAGATGTGCGAGGCAATACAAAATCCAAATTGCTTCTTTATCCAATCCATTGTAACTTGTCTTACATTTTCCAAACCCTCATACATACACCATTATGTACCAGATTGGATTCTTTCTCTTCCTGATTTTGTCTCTGATTCTTCCTTCCTGCACAGAAAAACCTGAGGAACTCAACCTGGATCAGGAGACCGAAGCACTTGTGAGCATCCTGCAGGATGAACTGGTACCACTCGATACCGATCCTCTGAGCTGGGAAGATCAGGATCTACGGTGGCTGGACCCTATAGCCGGGAAATCTGTGGTAGCACTGGGTGAGTCTACCCATGGAACAGCAGAATTCTTTGACGCCAAACACAGGATATTCAGGTACCTTGTGGAGAATCATGGTTATAAAATATTTGCCATTGAAGCCGATTTTGGAGAATCTCTCTTTATTGATGAAGCCGTTCAGAAAGGCAATACAGCTGAGATAGAGGAGTTGATGAAATCTAAAATGCACTTCTGGACGTGGAGAACCCAAGAGGTAAAGGATCTGCTGGAGTGGATGTGTACTTACAACCAGGGGAAGTCTGAGGAAGAGAAGGTCCACTATATGGGAGTGGATTGTCAATTCAATACCTATCATCCTAACATGGTCATGGATTACCTAAGAAGCACAAGCATCCCATTCCAGGCCTATGCCGATAGTATACTTTCGGAGGCAGAAATAGCATATGTACAAAATTTTGGGTCGTTCAGTTCCGAATCCTTTTCTACTTATCTCGGAAAGTTGGAAGCGCTGCAGGATTCAATGGCGCTGTACAAAGATATATTGGTTGGAGCCACTTCAGAAAAAGAGTACCAGCTGCAGGCCAGGATCGTGGAGGTCACCAGACAGGTATCCGAGGTCAGATATTATAGCCTGACACAACAATCCTCCATTAACTACCGGGACAAATACATGGCCGAAAACACTTCCTGGTTACTGGACTATTACGAGGGAGAAAAGATCGTCTTATGGGCCCATAATATGCATATTGCCAATCTGGAATATGGAGTTACAGGTATGATGGGAAACTACCTGAGCTATTCACTTGGTGATCAATATGCTACAATCGGCTTCCTCTTTTCGCAGGGCACATTTACAGCAGTGAGCATGGATGGGGAGAATTATACCGGAATGGAAACTCAAACACTGGACACCGCTCCAAAAGAGAACTCATTGAATGCCATTATGCACTATACGGGTGAGCCTGCCTTTTCCATTGAAATTGAGGCCCTTCATAATTACCTGGGCTGGTTCAATGCCTTCGAACAGGGCATGGAGTACTTCCAGATGGGATCAGTCTATAACAAGCGTCCTGGTGACTACTATACGGTCTTTGATCCGGACTATTTCCACTACATGATCTACTTCGATAAATCCACAGCTTCGGAACTACTTAAATAAAGATAAGGAATCACCTTCTTCAAAACAGAGTCGGGAAGGATATAGTTCTCCTGCAGTTCCTGGATCGATTGAATGTCTCTTGCAAAATCCCGGTAATTCACAATGGCCTTTACGTCATCATATTCCAGGTATGGATGCTTAAGCAGCTCCCTGAAAGTGGCACTGTTCAGAGGGATTTTACGAATGGCCACAGTACCAATGAAAATCCCATCTTTAATCAAATCCAGGGTTTCAACAGGCATTCCATACACCTCCCCCAGTTGCTCCACAGAGACAAATCCTCCCAGCAAAGACCTGTATTTGATGATTCGCCCGGCAAAGACGGGCCCGATGCCGGGAAGGGGGAGCAGTTGTGCCGAATCGGCCAGATTGATATCAATGGGGAGAACCGGCTTTCCAGTCTTGCGAGTATGTGTATATGCCTGGTTTTGAGTCCATCTGCCGGATTTGTTCTGCCTGGCACTATCCCTCTGTCGGATGCTATCCCTACGGAGCTGTTGGAGGCTGTCAGCCTGAGCAAAGAATGCTATAAGCAAGCTGGCCTCCTGTTCAAACTCTTCCATTCCCTCAGGTTCCCGGTCAGGAAGAAGCTGAACCGTGATACTGAAAAGGAGAGAGAGGATCAACAATAGGGAAAGAAAAATCAGCGCCCGTTGCTCACCACGGGGAAGCAGATAAAACTCCCTGTAAAGTCGTCTGGACATTTAAGGCTTAATGTGACAAAGAGCCACAAATCACCCAATAGACGGGAAAAGTGTAATAACCTTGCTATACACTCCCAATGCGAAAAGAAAAGCAATGGCCAGGGGAGCTACAAATTTCACCAGGAACATGAAAAGTTTATGGTATCCAATATTGCGTGTTCCATCACTGGAAAGCTCCTTACTTGATTTATCCCTTGAGAAGATCCAACCAATAAAGGTTACAATAAAGAATCCTCCCAGCGGAAGCATCAGGTCCGGTGATGCATTAAATATGGCAAAAACATCGGGGGAAACTGTACAAAGCGTACCCAGAAATCCTACAGAAATCATCGAGAGCAGGGTGGCCTTTTTGCGCGACATGTTCAATTGCTCAGATAAATAGGCCACAATTACTTCCAGCATTGATATGGTGGATGTGACCGCAGCAAAACAGAGCAATACGAAAAACATAAACGCCCAGATGAGCCCACCGGCCATATTCTGAAAGATTACAGGCAGTGTCTTATAGACCAGTTCAGGGCCATCGGCCGGATCAATGCCAAATGCAAATACAGCCGGGAAGATGGCAATCCCGGCTAATATGGCAACAAAAGTATCTGCAGCAACCACACTTACGGCAGTACTGGCAAGATTCTCTTTTTTCTTAATGTAGGAACCATAAGTGATCAGCGTACCCATCCCAATGGAAAGCGAGAAAAATGCCTGGCCCAGAGCTTCAAGAATAATCCGGAATGGTTCCTCCTTAATCTGGGTGAAATCGGGCTTAAACAGGAAAACCAATCCTTCTCTACCTCCTCCCAGAGTGACAGATCTAGTCACCAGGATCAGCAATATAACCAGGAAAATGGGCATCAGGATCTTGGCAACCTTTTCAATTCCATTCTTCACCCCGGAGATAACAATATATCCCGTTAGCAACATCATTACAAAAAACCAGATGATTGGTCTCCAGAGGCCTGATGTAAATGATTCATAGTGATTGCTGAAAAACTGCGTTAAAGCGGCATTGTCCATGGATGCAAACCCAAACTTTTCGGGAAATAATATCCATCGTACAGACTGGATCACATATTCCAATGTCCAGCCTGCAACAACCGTATAGAAAGAAAAGATGATAAAGACAGAGACAACTCCCAGCATGCCAACCAGATGCCATTTTGTTCCCGGGGCAATTTTCTTAAAAGCCCCGACGGGATTTAATTGGGCAGATCGACCAATTACAAACTCAGACATCATCACCGGTATACCTATGGCAGCAATAAAAAGTATATAGACCAGCAGAAAAGCTCCACCCCCATTTTGGCCTACCACATATGGAAATCGCCAGATGTTACCTAAGCCAATGGCTGATCCTGCCAATGCCGCGAGGACTCCAAACTTACTGCTAAAACTGTCTCTATCTCCTTTCCCGCCCTGCAACATCCTGTAGCTATTAAAGAGTGTCGATGCAGTTCAGATCATTGAAGGCCACCTTCAGGCGCTCAATCATCGATTTCTCACCTTCGCGGAGCCAAACCCTTGGATCGTAAAATTTCTTATTGGGTTTATCCTCACCATCCGGATTTCCGATCTGGCCCTGCAGGTAGTCATGCTTGGCTGCTTCGAACGTACGGATACCATCCCAGGTTGCCCACTGCGTATCGGTATCGATGTTCATCTTAATCACACCATAACCAATGCCCTCGCGGATATCTTCCTGCGATGAACCTGATCCCCCGTGGAATACAAAATATAATGGCTTCTTATCCAATCCGTACTTCTCCTCAACAAACTTCTGGGAGTTGTCCAGGATCTTGGGAGTCAGCTTCACATTACCAGGCTTGTAAACCCCATGTACATTCCCAAAGGATGCAGCGATAGTAAAATTAGGGCTCACTTTGGAAAGTTCTTCATAAGCATAAGCCACATCTTCAGGCTGGGTATAGAGCAGGGAGTTGTCCATATCGGTATTATCTACACCATCCTCTTCTCCACCGGTGCAGCCCAATTCAATCTCCAGGGTCATTCCTATTTTGCTCATGCGCTCATGATACTTAACGCAGGTAGCGATATTCTCTTCCAGTGGCTCTTCGCTTAGGTCCAGCATATGTGAGCTGAACAGCGGCTTTCCATACTTCTCAAAATGCTTTTCACCCGCATCCAACAGACCGTCGATCCAGGGAAGGAGTTTCTTGGCAGCATGGTCGGTGTGAAGAATCACTGGAATACCGTAAGCTTCAGCCATGGCATGCACATGCTTAGCACCGCTAATTGCACCTATAATGGCAGCTTTCTGATCTTCATTTGAAAGGCCTTTCCCTGCGAAGAAAACGGCACCCCCATTGGAGAACTGGACTATGACTGGAGAATTCACATCACGTGCTGCTTCAATGACAGCATTTACAGAGTTGGTTCCTACTACATTGACAGCAGGAATGGCATATTCGTTCTGCTTGGCGATTTCAAACACCTTCTGAACGTCATCTCCCGTAACAACACCGGGCTTTACTACATCAAAAATCTTATTGGACATATTCGGTATGATTAAATAGGTTGGATTAAAAATGAGCGACAAATTTAGAACAAAAATCTGTAAAATCAACAGAATCAGAAGGGATAACCGATGGCTATATTAAAGGTGAGATCTTCTCCGGAAATCCCTGAATTCCTTGGCAGCCAGTTGGAGCCTTCAATGGCAAAGGGGCTACGTAATGGGATTCCAAGATCAAACCTGAATACCAGGAAGCTAAAAATAGCCCGGGCACCCACACCTGTACCAACAGCAAGTTCCTTATAGAACCGGTTGAATTCAAACCCGGCCCCCTCCCGGTCGTCCTCAGTGGAAAGGGACCAGATGTTACCCACATCCATAAAAAGCGCAGCTTCAAGCTTCCAGAAGAGCTTAAAGCGGTACTCCATATTTGCCTCAAGTTTCACATCACCGGTCTGGTTAGGATAGTTAGATACCTCCGGATCCTGGTATGAACCCGGACCGAGGTTTTTTACCTGCCATGCCCGGATGCTGTTAGCACCTCCTGAGAAAAACTGTTTCTCAAATGGCATGGCATTGGAATTGCCATATGCGTATCCCACTCCTGCAAATCCACGAAGTATCAGGCTAATATCCTCATAAAGAAAAATATAGCTTCTGAAATCAATATCCACTTTCAGGTACTGGGCAAAATCAACTCCCAGTATTTGGTAATTCCCGCTGTCAGGCGTAGACGCGAAACTACTGAAGCCCGCATATAATAAATTTCCGGCGGTCTCCACGTTAAACCTTACATCCTGGAAGTTCTGGTTCTTCAACAACTTCTGATTGGACCAGACCATCGAATAACGGGTATCAATAATCAGTTGTGGTTCATAACTGTAGAAGAGGTATTTACCCTCCAGCCAACTCTGGAAGAATTCGGATTTATAGGGTGTCAGGATAAGGCTGGCCTCCAAAGGAAAGACCCTGTGAATCAAATTTTCGGTACCCTTCCAGTCATAACCAAAGGATGCATTGGCCAGCGTCCGGATATAATCGGGACGCTTCTGGTAATTGTAGGATAGACGAATATTGGTTGTCGGATTGAACTTCCTGATAAACTGGTTCGTTTTCACCGGAAGCAGAAACTTGGGAATTCTCAGCCGGGCATCAATTCCGAACTCCAGCATAATACTGGGACCCGTATAGGTAGAGTCTATCTCATCTCCCGTGATTCTGATATTTTCAATGGCTCCTATAAATGTGAGGTCGAACTGCTCCGAACCTCCAAACAGGTTTTTGTGCCCATAGCTGACATTGGCTGCAGCTCCTATATTCCCTGCCGAGTTGGTTCCCTCCAACTTCAAAGAGTAAGACTGTCTGGTTGCCGGGGCCACCAGGACGTCACAATCAAGCTGTGGCACCTCCGAATCCACCTCCCGAAAACGGATATCAACCATACTGAAAGCACTCAGTGAGCTTAGGTTCCTGTAGGTCCGGTTCACATCCGAAGCATCGTACAGAGTACCGGGGATGATGTAGTTTTTCTGGGTAACCACTGAAGCGCGGATATTTGGTTCCCCCGAATAAACCAGATGCACACTGTCGAAGACCATGGTATCTCTTTGTATGCTTCCCTCATCGCCGTTTTTATCATAGGATACGGCATTAAAATCAGTCATCATATGAACATCCCGTATGGTATAGACCGGATGATCCGTATGCACAATGAGCCCCCTGCTGTTAGTTTTGGTATAGTTATGAATCCCCAGGGTAATGTCTACCAGGTGTTTGTTCAGAGCACTATCCACTTCAAAATAGACATAATCACGGTTAAAGGAATAGTAACCACTATCCCGAACAAGGGTTTCGATCCTGACCCGTTCCTCCTGCAGTACATCCACATCAAACAGTTCACCCGACCTGACTTTGCTACCGATGGTATCCTCCAGTACCAT
>DAOWFP010000004.1 GCA_030637895.1 Bacteroidota bacterium
AACCGGCAGAACCGAATCATCCATCAATTTAAAATCATGATAAAAGGTAAGCTGCTGATATTCAGCGCCATGCTTCTGCTTTGCCTAAGCTGTGGATTACATATGCAAAAAGCCGACAGAGCCACAGGACCGGTGGTGGTCTATAAAACAAAAAAGGATTACAGGAATCACGTATCGGTTCAACTTTCGGACGATGGTCTTACCATTACTGCCTATCCGGGCCCTTCTGATGTTCTTGATCAAAAACCCATCGAACTTGCGGAAGGATATCTCCTGAAAAGGATGATTGGGGACGCTTATTTATCGCTGACCATTGATGCCTATGCTAAGAGTTCACAAACTTATACCGTCGAGGATTTATTAGCTCTGGTGATAGATAAAGATCCTTATCTGGAAAAATACGATTGTTCTGCTTGCACGACTACGGATACAGCTTCTATCAATATCTTGATCAGGGAGAAAAAGTTGCCAGGCTGTAAATCACTTCAATAGTACTTACATCTCTATAATCTGTTCCCGGTCGGGACCTACGGAGACATATTTTACAGCTACCTTCAGCTCCTTCTCAAGAAAGGTGATATACTCCTTAAGTTCCTTGGGGAACTGCTCTTTGGAGCGTACACCGGTCAGATCTGTATTCCATCCGGGCATCTCGGTATACACCGGCTTCACCTCTGCATCCAAATCGAAGGGCATCTGGTCTGTAAGTTCGCCCTTTATCGAATAAGCAGTGGCGATCCTGATCACATCAAAAGTATCCAGTACATCTGTTTTGGTCATGATTAGCTGGGTGACTCCATTGAGCATCAGACTGTACTTTAGTGCCACCAGGTCAAGCCATCCACACCTGCGCGGTCTGCCTGTGGTTGATCCAAACTCCTTCCCAAGATCACGCAGCTTCTCGCCTTCTTCATCCAATAGTTCTGATGGGAAGGGTCCGCCACCTACCCTGGTACAGTAGGCTTTGAATATGCCATATACCTCCCCGATGGCAGACGGGGAAATGCCCATGCCCGTACAGGCACCGGCACAAATGGTATTGGAGGAGGTGACAAAGGGATAGGAGCCAAAGTCAATATCAAGCAGCGTTCCCTGGGCACCTTCTGCAAGGATGCTCTTTCCCTGTTCAAGGAAGCGGAATATTTCATATTCCGTATCGACACGGGTAAATTTCCTGATTACCTCAATGGCTTCGAAGAACTTCTCCTCTTCATCCAGATTGTATTCGAAGTCATACTGTTTCAGTAACTGTATGTGCTTCGCTTTCAGTGCTTCATACTTTGTCTTGAAGTTGAGTTCAATATCACCTACTCTCAAACCATTACGACCGGTCTTGTCCATATATGTGGGCCCAATTCCCTTGAGTGTGGAGCCGATTTTGGATTTGCCCTTGGCTGCCTCAGAGGCTGCATCGAGAATCCTGTGGGTTGGGAGAATCAAGTGTGCCTTTTTAGAGATCCAGAGATTCTTGGTCAAATCAATGTTCATGGCCTCCAGCGATTCAATTTCGCGTCTGAAAACAATGGGGTCCAGGACCACGCCGTTGGCTACAATATTTAGCTTGTCTTCCCTGAAAATTCCTGATGGGATGTTGTGAAGGATATGCTTGATATTGTTAAATTCCAGTGTATGTCCGGCATTGGGACCACCCTGGAACCTGGTGATAATATCATAGCGTGGAGTCAGAACATCCACTATTTTACCTTTTCCTTCATCTCCCCACTGGAGACCTAAGAGCACATCAACTTTCATAAATTGTGAGATTTATATCCGGATAAAATTAGGAAAAAAAATGGTACTTATTTGTTGCCGTCCTGGCCAATCTTGCTCTTTCCGTAGATATAGAGTGAGTGATGACTGGGAGTGAAGTTATTAAGCTCACAAGCAGTCTTGATAATCTCCTCAATCCTGGGATCGCAAAATTCGATTACGTTGCCCGAATCCATATCAATCAGGTGATCGTGTTGCATGCACCGGTAAGCCTTTTCGAACTGGGCAATGTTTTTGCCGAATTGATGTTTCACTACCAGGCTGCAATCGAGCAGCAATTCAATGGTATTGTAAAGCGTGGCCCTGCTTACCCTGTAGTTTTTATTCTTCATAAAGATATAGAGCGACTCTATATCGAAGTGGCCATCACGTGAATAAATCTCATCCAGAATGGCATAGCGTTCGGGTGTCTTTCGGTGCCCTTTTCTTTCCAGATAATCAGTGAAGATTTGCTTTACTGTCTCTTTGGTCTCCTCTTGCACCATACTTAGTCTAAGTAAAAATTACAGTGCAAGATAGTAATAATTTTAATTTAGAACAGATAAACGGAAAAATTTACTCTTTCACATCGACACGGTGAACAGACTCCACGCCACGGAGCTTCATGAGGTTAAGGATCAGGTTATTGAGGTCGTTGGTATTGTGTACATAGAGATCGATAGTACCAGTGAAGATGCCGTCGTGACCATGTAAATTAATGGTCCTCATGCTGATACTCAGTTCTTCGGTGATGGTGTTTGTTATGGTGTTATACACACCGAAACGGTCCCAGCCGTTTAATTGGATTCTGGCCAGGTAGGAGAGTACTTTATGCTGTGTCCACTTTGCAGCTACCAGCCGGTCTCCCTGGCTCGACATGATCTTAACTGCAGTGCTGCAGTCAGTCCGGTGAACCAGAACAGTGCCATTATCCTGTCGCACCGCGACCACTTCATCGCCGGGAATGGGACTGCAACACTTTGCAAGCATATATTGGCTCTCCTCATTACCAATGCTCTCCCTGAGTATCAGGGTGCCCCTGGAATCATATTCCTCTTTTTTTTCTGGTTTTTTCTGGGATCGGCCTACCGAGAGGTCCCATACCCTGACCCATTTATTCTTAGTGTTCTTACTGAGTATCTCCTTCAGATTGTCCAGGTTGATTATTCCGCTTCCTATTTTTGAATATAGCTCGTCTTTGTGCGTGGAGTCGTAGGCGGGAACCAGTTTTTTCAGAATTCTTGAACTGGGTGTCAGGTTGAGTTCTTTCAGCTTGTCGATCAGGATCTGTTTTCCAACTTCGGTACGGTTCTTTGTCTCTGCTTTCAGTGCATTTTTAATGGCTGCCTTGGCTTTTACCGTACTCACAAACTGGTACCACTCCATGGTGGGCTTCTGCACATCTGAGGAGAGAATTTCCACCTGGTCGCCACTGCTAAGTATGTGGCTGAGTGGAACTAGCCTGTAGTTTACCTTGGCACCAATGGCTTTGTTTCCGATCTCTGTATGGATATCATAGGCAAAGTCCAGTGCAGTTGAGTTTTTTGGGAGGGTGATAATATGGCCCTTGGGGGTAAAGACCATAATCTCCGAAGAAAAGAGATTTAGTTTGAAATCGTCCAGGAACTCAAGTGCATCTCCTGAAGGGGTTTCCAGGGTCTCCCTGATTCGTTTGATCCATTTGTCAAGTTCTGACTCTGGAGAAGTTTTATCCTTGTATTTCCAATGTGCTGCGAATCCTCTTTCGGCTATTTCATCCATCCGGTTGGAGCGGATTTGGATCTCCATCCATTTGCCGTTGGGTCCCATAACAGTGGTGTGCAATGCTTCGTACCCATTGGCCTTGGGAGTTGATACCCAGTCGCGGATCCGCTCTGGTTTAGGAGCATAGATATCTGTGATGATGGAGTAGATGTTCCAGCACTGTGTTTTCTCCGGCACCTCCTCCTTGGCTTGAAAAACGATCCTGATGGCAAAAAGGTCATAAATCTCCTCGAAAGAGACATTTTTCTGGTGCATCTTCTGCCAGATGGAATAGATCGATTTGGGTCTTCCCGAAATGTTGAAGCTAAATCCGTTGCTTTCCAGGGCATCGATTATTGGAAGGGTGAAGTGATTAATCAGGTGAAGGCGACGCTCTTCGGTGAGTTTGATTTTTTCAGATATTTCATTGTATACTTCGGGATACCTGTATTTGAGACTTAGATCCTCCAGTTCCGATTTAAGCATATGCAGCCCCAGCCTGTGGGCCAGGGGGGCATAGAGATAAATGGTTTCACCTGCAATCTTGATCTGTTTATTACGCGGAAGGGAACCCAGTGTCCGCATATTGTGCAGGCGGTCCGCCAGTTTTATAAAAATCACCCGAACATCATCGGAGAGGGTAAGCAGCATTTTGCGGAAATTCTCAGCCTGCAGCGAGTTGGATTCTTTGTCAAACACTCCGGAGATCTTGGTAAGGCCGTCAACGATGGAAGCAATCTTTTTTCCAAAGGCATTCTCAATGTCCTCGATGCTCAGATCGGTATCTTCCACTACATCGTGAAGAATAGCACAAACGGTACTGGTAACTCCCAGTCCGATTTCCTGGCTTACAATGACAGCAACCTCCAGCGGATGGATAATATAGGGTTCTCCTGATTTTCTTCGCGTGCCCTTATGTGCCTCATTGGCCATTTTAAAAGCCTTTCGAATCAGCTTTTCATCCTTGGCCGACTTGCAATGGGAACAGTTTTGAATCAGCTGTTCAAGCAGGTTGTTAACCGTGAGTTCTTCTGTGTGTACCTTTTCCTCCATATAAGCTCTCCATCCTGGTGGACCTAATTGACAAAATTAGTTATTTAACAGAAAGAGTGTAGATATGAGGATTATTTTTTGGGATCAGGGATACAATACAGTCACATTCCCTGTATAGGTCTTGAATAATCCGGTGTAATCGGTGTACTGGATATAATAGACATAAACGGCTTCATCCACAAAGGATCCACCTTGAAAGCGTCCATCCCATCCTTCATCCGGGTCTGTGGTCTCAAACATCTTCCGGCCTCCTCTGTCTATCACGATCATCAAATACTCCCTGGGCGCAAAATCTATCAGAGGCTTAAATTCGGAGTTTATATCATTGCTATTGGGAGTAAAGGCACTGGGTACCAGCATTTGGGTTTCCAGTTCAACAGTAGTTATATTCGAAAAACTTTGCTCCTCAATCCCTCCATTATGAGGATTCGACAGAGCGATTACCCGGTACTGAAACTCTCCGGCTTGAGTTCCGTTCACCAGGGGTTCTACAGATTCCTGCCACTGTGTGGTGGCTGGGCCCACTGTTGCAACATCGACAAAAGTACCTGAGCCATCTCTTCGCTGGATAGTATATCCGGCCAGTCCGGGTTCATAAATTTCATACGGGGTCCAACTGAGAGTAACCACCTGGTCGTTTAGTTCATTGACAAGCAAGATGTTGTTTCCCGTGTTCGATTGGGAAATCACAATGGATGAACCACACCCGGCAGGTTGAAAAACAGACTCAACCAGGTATTGGTAAGTACTGCTCCCAGTTGCAACCGCATCCTGTACCACCTGTGTAGACTCCATCACGTTCCAGTAGGTATCCACCTCCAGGAAGGGAGTGGAGGGAGTGCTTCGTCGCAGCAACCTGAAACTGGTCACCGGTCCGGCAATATCGGCTGAATACTGAATCTCCACGGTGGCCTCATCCACCACGCTTACATGATCGATGGTCAGGTAGGAGGGAGCAACCGGAAAGAGTGTATAAACTGAATCAAGAGCAGATAGAGAAGAGACCCCGCTGGTGGTATTAAAAGTCTCAATATAATATATATAGGAAGTATTCATTGCCACTCCGGAATGGCTAAAGGAGGAGGTGGTGGCCGGGACGAAATCAAGCTCCTGCATGGTAGCTCCCGATATTCCACCAAAAACTTTATATCCCGAAATATTTCCTTCCCAGCCTTCATAAGGGGTCCATTGAAGGATATTGGATTGTGTACAAAGATCAAATTCAGTCGAAAGGATTACGGCCTTGTGAACATTATCTTCAAACAGGCTCCTTATGCCAGCACTATCCATGGCTGTAACCGAGTATGCAATGTTCAATGAGGCTGCGTTCAAATGTTTATACTGATAGGTAAACGAATCGACAGAGTCGATTATAGTAAAGGATAAATCAGGTTCCCTTTGCCATATATGATAGGACCTGATATCGTTATCATCACTGGGTTCCCATTCAATCAGCACCCCGTTGTCGGCGTGGTCCACTGTGACCCGGATAAGGTCCGGAATATCAGGTGTTATTTGGGCCTGTACCCCCAAATGGAGCATAAGGATCACCACCAGTAGCAATGGCTTGGCTAATGTTTTCAGATATGTTCTTAATCCGCTCATCTTTTCAATAAACGCTGATCATCGCTTTAATATTTCAGAAGGCCCATAAACAAAGATAATACATCTAAATTGAGCATTCCTTATTGTTCTGCAGGGTAAAATGTTAATTTTGTCAATCTATGCCGGAAAGCAGGTTTATTCAAAGGGTTAATAATTTCAGAATCAGGTATTTATCTGGTCACCGCTTCCTCTATGTCCTATCTGCTTTTGTGGGACTTGGCGTGGGTCTGGCAGCTGTGATTATCAAGAATCTGGTTCATTATATACGCGTAGTCTTACAAAATGGTTTTCAGGGCGATTACAGCCAGTATTACATCTTTGCTCTTCCCGTGGTGGGAATTACCCTGACAGTGCTTTTTATCAAGTACATTAACAAGCGACCTGTGGGACATGGCATCCCCGGGGTGCTTTTCTCTATTTCAAAGAACAACGGAATTATTCGCTCTCATAACCTCTACTCCAGTATCATTACCAGTGCATTGACCGTTGGATTTGGCGGGTCGGTGGGTCTGGAGGGTCCCACAGTGGCGACGGGCGGTGCCGTTGGCTCTAACATAGGAAGAGCTTTGAAACTAAACTACAAGGAGGTTACTCTGCTTATTTCCTGCGCCTGTGCCGGAGCACTGTCTGCCATTTTCAAGGCACCCATTGCAGGGATTGTGTTTGCCCTGGAGGTGATTATGCTGGATCTCACTATGTGGGCCGTGATTCCGCTTCTGATCGCTTCAGCAACTGCAGCCCTGACCTCCTACCTCTTATTGGGTCAGAATGTGCTCTACCAGTTCAATCTAACTGAGCAATTTGATATGGGACAGATTCATTGGTACCTCTTACTAGGTGCTATTGTTGGATTGTTATCGGTTTACTTCACAAAGTGTTATATATGGATCACATCCATATTTGAGAAGTTTGAGAGTCGATGGAAACGATTGCTGGTGGCCGGCGGAATTCTTGGGGTGATTATCTTCTTCTTTCCACCCCTCTACGGTGAAGGCTACGAGGTGGTGAACCAGGAGCTAAGGGGAGAGTTTTTTCATCTATTTGATAATACCTTCTTTGAAGGGTGGACACAGAGTTTTGCTCTGCTGGCGATCTATATGTTATTGCTAATCGGGCTAAAGGTAGTGGCTACAACACTCACATTTTCAGCTGGTGGAATAGGCGGGATCTTTGCGCCTACGCTGTTTATTGGAGCTAATACAGGCTTACTCTTCGGAATGGTGTTGAACCAGGTGGGGTTTGATGTATCCATAAGCAATATGGCACTGGTGGGTATGGCGGGTATGATTGCCGGCGTGGTACACGCCCCCCTGACGGCCATCTTCCTCATTGCCGAGATCACTGGAGGTTATGAACTTTTTTTCCCTCTGATGCTTGCTTCCACCATCTCCTATGGCACCACAAGATATTTTGTGAAGAATTCGGTTTATACGGTACAGCTGGCCAAGCGGGGCGAGTTAATGACCCACCATAAGGACCGCAATATTTTGCTTATGATGAAGGTGTCGGAGCTCATTGAGACCAACTTCAAAACCGTTCGTCCCGATGAGACGCTCAGGGACCTGGTCCAGGTAATTACCAAATCCAGCCGGAACATCTTCCCCGTTGTGGATGAGAAGAACTATTTGAAAGGGATCGTGAAACTGGACGGTATCCGGCATATTATGTTTAACCAGGATATGTATGACAATACCCTGGTCAGTGACTTGATGCATACACCCGAGTGGACCATTCAAAGTACAGACCAGATGGAGGAAGTGGCCCGGCAGTTTTCTGAAAGCGGCCGTTACAATCTTCCTGTATTGCAAAATGGAAAATACCTGGGCTTCGTCTCCCGCGCCCGTGTCTTCTCTTCTTACCGGGAGATGCTTAAGCACTTTTCGGACGATTAGCGATTTTAAAATTATTCTAAATATCAGCTGGTGCCGGTTTTCAACAGGGTCCCACGCGAATATTTACTTATGTTTGTGTGTTTCACAAACTAACTAGCTATGCCGAGTTTTGTTATAAATGAAAAGTGCGATGGATGTAAGGCACAGGATCGCACTGCCTGCCAGTATATCTGTCCCAATGATCTCATGGTTCTCGATAAAGAAAAGAACAAAGCTTACAACAGAGCTGTGGACATGTGCTGGGAGTGCTACAGCTGTGTAAAGATTTGTCCCACACAGGCCATTGAGGTCCGCGGCTATGCCGATTTTATGCCACTTGGAGGTGTGGTGCAGCCACTCAGGAGTACCGATTCCATTATGTGGGCGGTAAAGTTCCGCAACAAGATGGTCAAGCGATTTAAATTTCCCATCCGGACCACTGCCGAAGGATCCATTGTTCCTGATGCCGGTTTTACATGCGGATCGGACGACCTGAAATCCACGGTGCTGAGAACTGAACCCGATTCCCTTTAATTAAAATTCAATAGCAATGAATGTAGATAGTTTCGAGACAGTGGTGGTGGAAACCGACCTGTTGATTCTGGGGGGTGGCATGGCAGCATGTGGTGCAGCTTATGAAGCATCTTACTGGGCTAAAAAACATAATCAGCGCGTGTGCGTGGTGGATAAAGCGGCCATGGAACGCAGCGGCGCGGTGGCCATGGGTTTGTCAGCCATCAACCTGTACCTGGGAGTGAGTAAGGGTAACAATACTGTAGACGAATATGTAAACTATGTGAAGAACGATCTGATGGGCATCGCCCGGAGAGACCTGGTGGCCAACATCGCTCGACATGTGGACTCATCCGTTCACCTGTTTGAGAAGTGGGGTCTGCCCATCTGGAAAGATGACGACGGGAATTATGTGAATGAAGGTCGCTGGCAGATCATGATCCATGGGGAGTCCTATAAAAATATTGTATCCGAAGCAGCTAAAACTGCCCTGAAAGAGTTGGGAGAGAACGGGAGCTATTACGAACGCATCTTTATTACTGAACCTGTGATGTTTGGTGACCGCTGCGTGGGTGCAGTTGGATTCAGTGTTCGGGAGAATAAGTTTTACGTTTTCAAAGCCAAGGCAGTACTGGATGTGATGGGTGGTGCAGTCCATATTTTCAGACCCCGCTCTGTGGGAGAGGGATTGGGAAGGTCGTGGTATCCACCTTTTAACAGCGGTGCAAGTACCTATTTTACACTTAAGTCAGGTGCAGAGATGACCTGTCAGGAGGTTCGTTTTGTTCCTGTTCGGTTTAAGGACTCCTACGGACCTGTGGGTGCATGGTTTCTGCTCTTTAAATCCAAAGCCACCAATGCCAAAGGTGAGGACTATATGGAAACACGTGCTGCAGAACTTGAGAATTGGGCACCCTACGGGACAGCCAAACCAACCCCGGCTAACCTGCGTAATTACT
>DAOWFP010000056.1 GCA_030637895.1 Bacteroidota bacterium
AATAAGGTGAAGATTGTGGACGAGCAGACTGGTCGTATCATGGAGGGCAGAAGGTACAGCGACGGACTTCACCAGGCCATCGAGGCCAAGGAGAATGTGAAGGTGGAAGCTGCCACACAAACCTGGGCCACCATTACCCTGCAAAACTATTTCAGGATGTACCACAAACTGGCCGGTATGACCGGGACCGCCGAGACAGAGGCGGGCGAATTGTGGGATATCTACAAATTGGATGTGATGGTCATCCCAACCAATCGGCCCATTGTTCGGGACGACCAGGAGGACCTGGTTTATAAAACCAAAAGGGAGAAATACAATGCGGTTATTGATGAGCTGGTAAGACTCAATAAGGCAGGACGTCCTGCACTTGTGGGTACCACTACCGTAGAAGTATCGGAGCTGCTATCCAAAATGCTTAAGATCCGAAGAATCGACCACAATGTGCTGAATGCCAAGTTGCACCAGAGGGAGGCCGATGTGGTTGCCCAGGCAGGTATAGCCGGAACTGTTACTATTGCCACCAACATGGCCGGAAGGGGAACCGATATTAAGTTATCCGACCAGGTGAAGAGCGATGGTGGATTGGCAATCATAGGAAACGAGAGACACGAATACAGACGGGTTGACCGCCAGTTACGGGGACGTTCGGGACGGCAGGGTGATCCTGGTTCATCCCAGTTCTATGTATGTCTGGAGGATGATCTGATGCGCCTGTTTGGATCCGAACGTATTGCGGGTATGATGGACAAGTTGGGTTTGAAAGAAGGGGAGGTGATTCAGCACTCCATGATCACCAAATCTATCGAGCGGGCTCAGAGAAAGGTGGAGGAGAACAACTTTGGAATCCGGAAAAATCTTCTGGAGTATGACGATGTGATGAATTCACAGCGTGAGGTGATCTACAAGCGTAGAAAACACGCACTCTACGGGGAGCGTATTGGCCTTGATATTGCCAATATGATGTTCGATGTAACGGAGAGTATTGTAAATGAATACCATACCAACGGAGATTATGATGGTTTCAAGCTGGAGCTGATTCGCTATTTTTCCATTGAGTCCCCTGTTTCTGTCGAGGAGTTCAGGAGTATGAACAGTAATGAATTGGTCGATAAGATCTATGAGGATTTACTGGAAGCATATAGAAGAAAGCAGGAAAGTATATCGGAACAGGCCATGCCAGTGATCAACCAGGTGTATGAACACCAGCGCCAGGTCTACGAGAATATTGTTGTTCCTGTTTCAGATGGAACCAGGGTTTTCCAGGTACTTGCCAATCTTGAGAATTGTTATACCTCTGGCGGCAAGGAGCTGGTTCGCTCCTACGAGAAGAGCATTATCCTTGCCACCATCGATCAATCCTGGCAGGAACATCTCCGCGAACTGGACGATCTACGGCAATCGGTGCGAAATGCACAGTATGAACAGAAGGATCCCTTGCTGATCTATAAGTTTGAGGCATTCGAATTGTTCACAGTCATGATCGATAAGGTGAATAAGGATGTGGTATCTACTCTGATGAAGGCTCATATTCCCCTCAGGGATCCAAATAGTGTGAAAAGGGCCGAGGCTCCTAAGAAGATGGACCTTAGCAAATTTGAAGCCAACAAGGATGAAGCTAGCAGCTACAACGATCCTTCAGGAGGTGGAAAAGCAAAAGACGGACGTAGCCAGGTTCAGCAGCCGGTAAGGGTAGAGAAGAAGGTTGGGCGAAATGATCCTTGTCCCTGCGGGAGCGGAAAGAAATATAAAGCCTGTCATGGCAGACCGGGAGCAGAAGGCTAAGCGCCTTCCTGTTGAAGCTGGCTGTCAAGCCCGGCGATCTCCTGGTAAAGCGAAGAAGTGACCGGAATTAAAGGGAGTCGTAATACATTATCTATCCATCCCCTGATATCCATGGCAGCTTTAACACCGGCGGGATTACCCTCCTTAAAGATGGCTCTCATCATTGGAAAGAGCATATAGTGCAGTTCACGTGCTTTCAGGTAGACCCCATCCAGAGCGGCTGCAACCATCAGTGAGGTCATGGCCGGGTAAGCATTGCCAATCACACTAATGGCTCCGTCGCCACCTGCAGCAATCATTGGCAGGGTGATGGCATCGTCGCCCGATACTACCAGGAAGCCTTCGGGACGCTTGTGTAGAATCTCCATCACCTGTTCAAAATTCCCTGAAGCCTCTTTAACCCCGATGATGGTCCCTCCGAAATCAGAGGCGAGCCTCAATGTGGTTTCAGCAGAAATATTGGAAGCTGTTCTCCCGGGCACATTGTAGAGCATGATCGGCAGATCACTAAGCGATGCGATGGCAGAATAGTGTTGGTAAATTCCTTCCTGGGAGGGTTTATTGTAATAGGGGGAGACACTGAGCAATCCCTGGATCTCTCTGGTATCTGTACTTTTAATGCTTTCAATAACAGCCTTGGTGTCATTCCCGCCAAGCCCCAGCATAACAGGCACCCTTCCTCCACAGGTCTCAATAACACAACGGATCACATCCTTTTTTTCACTGGATGACAGGGTAGGGGTTTCAGCAGTGGTTCCCAGTACCACCAGGTATCCAATGCCTTGATCAATTAATCTGTTGGCATGCATAATCAAGCGGTCGAAGTCAATCTTCCCATCCTTTAGGAAGGGTGTGATCATCGCCACACCGGTACCTCTGAAAAGATCTGTTTCAGTCATATAAATGTTTATTACATCGGATTTAAAATGGAAACATAGTGCTTAATCTGTTCGGACAGGTATGACATTTCGTCCTTTTCCGACAGCTTGATCATCAGATCATAATCGTTCTTCTTTTCTGTAAAGCAGCCTATTTTGAACCTGGCGGGTGAAAGCTGGACAAGAAACTGAAGCTCAAGCCGGTGATCGGTGTTGAAGTCGATCAGCAAATCCGGATCTTCCTGTTTGTAAAGTTCCACGGACTCACCTTTGGGCTGCAAAAACCAGTTCAGGTTGCCTTTGTTAATCATATGAAGGTCTTTCCAGAAAAGCATATCCGGAGGGATTTCTTTCTGGTTAATGTAACCATAAACAATGCAGCTGATCCCCTTATCCATGAGGAAACCACGAAACTCCCAGATAATTTTGAATGCATCTTTTTTTGCCGCATCAAAAAGAACTACAGCCGATTCGGCAGTTTTAAAATTATGTACCCTGGTCTCTCTTTGGAAACTTTTAAGTTTATTTTTGAGTACCCTATTGCCAATTGTTTCTTTTAAACCTGCCATGAAAACAAAAATACAATTAATATTGGATGTTATTGAGGTAACATAGCCAGGAACTGCTCTTCCGTGATGATCGGGATGCCAAGTTTCTGGGCTTTCTGGTATTTACTGGGTCCCATATTCTCACCGGCCAGAATGTAATCAGTTCTGGCACTGATGGAAGCACTGTTTGTCCCACCATGTTCTTCAATGATGGATTTAAGTTCTCCCCTTGAGTGCTGAGCAAAAACTCCAGATATAACAAAGGATTTGTCTGACAATGTTTCGCTGGCCAAAGCGGCAGAACTCGTCATCTCCATCTGAAGGC
>DAOWFP010000106.1 GCA_030637895.1 Bacteroidota bacterium
ACTTGCAAGCTACGTAAAGGACCACTATCCAACCTACAATAGCAATAAGATCTACCTGGATGCCTATCCTCAGGAAGAGCTTTCCACCGGCCCCAGTTACCCCAGTGTTACCCAGGCCATAAATGACCAGGTAAACAGAGGTGCATTGATCATCAATTATACCGGTCATGGCGGTACCCAGGGGCTTGCCCATGAAAAGATCGTCACTCCCAGTGAAATCCGTTCCTGGAATAACCTGGATAAGCTGCCACTCTTTATGACGGCCACCTGCGAATTCAGCAGGTATGACGAGTACGACCGGTCGGAGGATCTGGAGGAAACTTCCGGAGGGGAGATGGTTCTTCTAAATACTGAAGGCGGGGGCATTGGTCTCTTTACCACCACCCGGCTGGTTTACTCAGGTCCCAATCACGCGCTTAATGAACGATTCTATGAAGTGGTTTTTGAAAAAGATGCGAATCAGGAAAATCTGCGCCTGGGTGATATCATCATTTACAGCAAAAACAATTCGGGAGCAGGGATCAACAAACGAAATTTTACACTGCTGGGTGATCCTTCCCTGCGACTTAGCTATCCCAGGCACAGGGTGGTCACAGACTCCATTAATGGCACACCAGTTTCTATGGAGAATGATACACTCTCCGCCCTCCAGTGGGTGACAGTTTCGGGACACCTGGAGAATGAGGACAGTCTGTCCCTGAACGATTTTGACGGCATGGTCTACCCCAAAGTGTTTGATAAAGAGAGAACCATAGAGACCCTTTCCAATGATGGTGGATCCGTTTTTACCTTCAACTCCAGGAACAATATCCTCTACAGTGGAGAAGCCACGGTGAAAGATGGTCGCTTCAGTTTTGGCTTCTATATTCCCAAAGACATAAATTATGCCTACGGGCTTGGGAAAATATCTTACTATAGCTACAATGAGGAGGTTGACGCACATGGATCCTATGAAAATTTCACTGTGGGAGGAGTCGGGACAGACAATATGGAGGACTATGAAAGTCCTGTGATTGAACTCTTTATGAATGACTCCCTTTTTGTGTCAGGTGGAATCACCGATGCCAAACCGGAGCTGCTTGCTCATGTCTCGGACAACTATGGCATCAATACCACCGGGAACGGGATCGGTCACGACCTGACAGCCACTTTGAACGAGGACCGGATCAATGCAGTGGTCCTGAATGAATTCTACCAGGCCAATGCCAACTCCTATAACTCTGGAGTGATCCGGTACCCTTACAAGGAATTGGAGCCGGGGGCCTATACGGTCACCGTGAAAATATGGGATATCCATAACAACTCGTCCGAATCCAGCCTCAATTTTGTGGTCACGGAGTCGGAAGAGATGTTGATGGAGCAGCTCTATAACTTTCCCAATCCCTTTTTCGAAAGCACCTGGTTCAATATTGAACACAACCGGCCCGATAGTAAGCTTAGACTGGTGCTAAGTATCTACAACATGTCCGGTGCTTTGGTCCGGGTCTTTGACCAACAGGTCGAGTCTCCCGGTTACCGGCTGGATCCAATTGAATGGGACGGCACCTCCTCCGGAGGTTCAAGAATGGGGGGGGGTATCTATGTCTACAAAGCCACCCTGAGCACGGCGGATGGAGAGACGTCCTCTTCATCCGGAAAACTGATAATCACCCGTTAAATATAAAATTATGGTCGCCATGTATACTAAAACAGATCGGATTACGTACTTAAAAGACGTGGTATAATACCATCACAACTCACATTTATATGATATATTTGCAGTCCAATATAAAACAGATGTCTCTCAGATTGAAAACAATATTTATAACATTGATAACCGGTTCATTCATACTGGTTTCCACTAATATTACAGGACAGATTTCCACTGGTGAACTTGGAGGTGCATCGGACGAGCCTGATTTGAATGCCATTCAGACCGCTGTACCCTTTCTGACCATTGCTCCCGATTCAAGGTCAGGGGCCATGGGTGATGGTGGCGTAGCTACCACCCCGGATGTGAATTCACAGCACTGGAACATTGGTAAATATGCCTTCCTTGACAGCAAGGGAGGATTTGCCATCTCCTATACACCGTGGCTCAGAAACCTTATTCCCGATATCAATCTGGCTTACCTGTCAGGATTCTTCAGGATAGATGAGCAGCAGGTAATCTCTACCTCCCTGCGCTATTTTTCCCTGGGTAATATCACCTTTACTAATATCGACGGGAGCTTTGCCGGACAATATAATCCCAACGAATTTGCAGTGGATGCAGGTTACTCCAGGTTATTTACCGAAAACTTTTCCGGGGGGATCGCCTTTCGTTTTATCCGCTCCGACCTCACCAGTGGACAGACCGCAAACGGCCAGGAGACCCAAGCCGGCATCTCTTTCGCTGCTGACCTTGGTTTCTACTACCAGAACGAGGTAAATGTGGGTCCCAGCGACGGAGAATGGGCCGCCGGGATCGCCCTTACCAATATGGGTACTCCCATTTCCTATAGTGTGGATGCCGACAAGACACCCATCCCCACCAACCTGCGCCTGGGCGGAAGGTTCAGCTATAACATCGACGAGTACAATACGATTTCCACCCACCTGGATATCAACAAGCTTCTGGTTCCCACTCCTGCGGTTTGGGGGGAAGATTCTACAAGTGGTGAGCAGGTGGTGATCAGGGGTAAAGAAGCTCCGGGATCTACTGTGATGGGAATGGTTCAGTCCTTCTACGATGCTCCGGGTGGAGAACCTGGCACTTATACCACCTTCAACGAAGAGATGCACGAGATCTCATACAGCGTTGGAGTGGAGTACTGGTACAGAAAACAATTTGCTCTCCGGACAGGTTACTATCATGAGCACGCCTCCAAGGGGAACAGGAAATATTTTACGGTGGGATTGGGACTGCAACTCAACGTGTTTTCCCTGGACTTCGCCTACCTCATTCCCACCAACGGTCAGAACAGTCCGCTGGCCAATACCCTCAGGTTTACTCTGGGCTTTGACTTCGATGACATGAACCTATAAAAGCAATGTCATGAGCTTCCGGATTGGTTTCGGATATGATGTGCACCGCCTGGAGGAAGGGATTCCCTTCTGGCTTGGAGGTGTTGAGATCGAACATTACAAGGGTTCTGTGGGACATTCCGATGCAGATGTCCTCCTTCATGCCATCTGTGACTCCATACTTGGTGCAGCGGCCCTTGGCGATATAGGTATGCATTTCCCCGATACCGATTCCTCATACAAAGGGATTGCGAGCACCATCCTACTACAGAAATGCGGGGAGTTGCTTAGCTCAAATGGATTTGAAATCGGGAACATCGATAGCACCATCTGCCTGCAAACTCCGAAAATCTCACCCTTCATCCCAAAGATGAGAAAGATGATAGCAGCTCAACTTGGTCTCCGGGTGGACCAGGTATCCGTCAAGGCCACCACCGAAGAGAAACTTGGCTTTACAGGTCAGGAAGAGGGTGTCTCAGCCTATGCCGTTGTGTTGATCAACTCTATTTAACCGGGTACTATTTCTCCATTGAGCGGGATTGCATATCTTTGTCAGATTCAAAAATGAATGACCTTTGGCAGAACGAAAGAAAACAGTGGTCCTTGGCGCCAGCCCAAATCCAGTCAGGTTTTCGCACAAGGCCGTAAAAAGCTTATTGCGTCACGACCAGCAGGTAGTAGCTCTGGGATTCAAGGAGGGATTGATCGCTGAGGAAGAGATCCAGGTGGGCATGCCTCCCATCGAGGAAGTTGACACGGTTTCCATCTATATCGGCTCTTCAAGGCAGTCAGAATACTACGACTATATCATTTCCCTGAAGCCAAAACGGGTCATTTTCAATCCGGGAACAGTCAACCCTGAATTTATGGGCCGTCTTAAGCGTGAAGGGATCGAACCTATAGCCGAATGCATGCTGGTTCTGCTTAACGAAGGAGATTATTAGCCTTGGAAGGAATCTACAATATCCAGGAGCTCCAGAACAAAATCGACTCGGAAAAAGGAGTCTTGCTCTATTTCTCCAGCGACTCCTGTTCGGTATGCAAAGTGCTCAAGCCAAAGGTTACAGAACTCTTGCAAGAAAAGTTTCCATTAATGCAATCCCTTTATGTGGATATCGAGAAGAGCCCGGTAATCTCAGGACAGTTCAGGGTTTTTACCATTCCCACCATCCTGATTTTCTTTGAAGGAAAGGAGCAGGTGCGTTACAGCAGGAATATAAGTATGCACCAGTTGGAAACATCCCTTGAGAGACCCTATGAGCTTGTTTTTGAGGACTAAATCCGACTCAAAGATCCTCCTCATCATTATCCAACAGGCGGTCATCCACCAGCTGTGGTAAGGTAACCTTCAGCAGGGGGGTACGCTCCATCTCCCGTTTTATGGTACGGATGGCCCCTTCATTTCTGGCCCAGCTCCTTCGTGCAATTCCGTTGTTTACATCCCAGTGCAGCATGCCTTCAAGTCGGCGATCAGCCTCTGCGGTGCCATCCAGCAACAAACCGAAACCACCATTGATCACCTCTCCCCAGCCCACACCTCCACCATTGTGCAGCGAAACCCAGGTGGCCCCCCGGAAGGCATCCCCGATTACATTCTGAACTGCCATATCGGCTGTGAATGCCGAACCATCATAAATATTGGAGGTCTCTCTGTATGGTGAATCGGTACCCGATACATCATGGTGGTCGCGACCCAGCACCACCGGTGCCTGGATCTCACCATCCCTGATGGCCCTGTTAAATGCTTTCGCAATGGCAATCCTGCCCTGGCTATCGGCATAGAGGATCCGGGCCTGGGAACCCACAACCATTTTATGGCCATCCGCTTCCCTTATCCAGTGCAGGTTATCTTCCAGCTGTCCCCGGATTTCATCGGGTGCCTCAGCAGCCAGCTGTTCCAGTACATCTCCTGCAATGCGGTCCGTCACCGACAGATCTTTCGGATCTGATGAGGTACAAACCCACCTGAAGGGACCAAATCCATAATCAAAGAAAAGGGGGCCCATGATGGCCTGCACATAGGACTGGTAGCGGTAGCTTCCATCCTTCTTAAAAACTTCTGCTCCTGCCCTGCCAGACTCCAGCAGGAAGGCATTCCCGTAATCCCAGAAGTACATCCCCTTTCCTGCCAGTCCGTTTATGGCCTTTACATGCCTTCGAAGCGAAGCATATACCGCCTCCTTAAACCGATGGGGGTCTTCGGCCATCATCCGTCTGGCCTCTTCAAAATCGACCCCGGCCGGGTAGTATCCACCGCCGAAGGGATTGTGAAGAGAGGTTTGGTCCGATCCCAGTTCCACCGGAATATCCTTCTCGAGGAAGTACTCCCATAAATCAACCACATTGCCCTGGTAGGCCAGCGAGACCGCTTCCTTGTTTTGACGCGCTTTTCCCATTCTGCCGGCCAGCTGCTCCAGGTCGGTATAGACCTCATCCACCCAGCCCTGGGAGTGGCGGATGGCAGTGGCCTGCGGATCCACCTCCGCCACCACACAAATTCCCCCGGCAATCACTGTGGCTTTGGGTTGTGCACCCGACATCCCTCCCAGTCCGGAGGTGACAAACACCTTCCCTCTCAGGCTTCCGTCCCCGTCCTTCAGTTTGAGCCTGCCGGCATTCATCACCGTAATGGTGGTTCCGTGAACAATGCCCTGGGGACCGATATACATAAAAGAGCCTGCGGTCATCTGACCATACTGGGATACGCCCAGCGCATTCATACGCTCATAATCGTCCTGTCCCGAGTAGTTCGGGATCACCATTCCGTTGGTCACCACCACCCTTGGAGCCTCCCTGTGTGAAGGAAACAGTCCCATGGGATGTCCCGAATAGAGTACCAGGGTCTGCTCGTCGGTCATCTCTGCCAGGTACTTCATGACAAGCCGGTACTGGGCCCAGTTCTGAAAAACAGCGCCATTTCCCCCATAGGTAATCAGTTCATCGGGGTGCTGCGCCACCATATGGTCCAGGTTATTGGAAAGCATCACCATAATGGCCCCTGCCTGAATCGATCGGTAAGGGTAGTCAAGCAGGCTGCGGGCCGAAATTGTATAGCCAGGCTTGTAGCGATACATATAGATCCTGCCGTAGCGATCCAGTTCTGCGGCAAACTCCTTTACCATCTCGGGATGGTGTTGCTCAGGGATATACCTCAGTGCATTTCGGAGTGCCAGTTTTTTCTCTGCTGGTGTCAGAATATCCTTTCTTCTGGGTGCATGGTTCAGCTCCGGATCAGCTTGTTGCCTTGGCGGCAGCTGTTCCGGGATCCCCTCCAGGACAGCGGCTTTAAATTCTTCTGATTTCATCTTTACTCAAACTTTCTGTGTGATCCAAAAGTACGAAAATCAAAATCCCACCGGGAAGGCGAACAGGCGGTTATATAACACATGGCTGGAAGAGGAAGAGGAAGATGGCTGCACTACGCATATCAGGGAAGATAACAGGTGCTTCGTTCCCCAAACCATCGTTTCCGGTTTCTTGCCACCAGCTTATAAAGCGCATCTCTGAAAAAACGGGGTACAAGAAAGAATATGCCCAGTAGCGGCCATGGAAAGCGCAAGCGCACAGCGATCATCAGGGCAGCAGTGGAGCGTTCATACCTCTTTCCTGCCATTAAAAGTTGAACCGTATCTCTTGCTTCCTCCAGGGTCCCGGGAAAGCTGTCTTCCTGTAGAGCCTTATATGTGAACCTGGCTCGCCTGTCATTCCGGATGATCCACTGCACCGAGCGACTGCAAAGGTGGCAGTATCCATCATAAAGTATCATCAAGCTCTCTTCCATGCTGAGATAACAGTCTTCAGCACCAAAGGTTGTTTTGATCGATTTTTCACCGATATTTTACCTTTCCATCCAAGGAATGCAGGACATTACTTATATTTACTCTTTCTAAACTGTAAATGATTAATCAAGATAGGTATGAAAAAGAAAAACAGAACATGGATTATTGTATTGGTTGTCCTTGCCATTGTTGTATTTGGAATTATCAAATGGGGGATCAATACTTTCAATGGATTTGTGACCCTTGAGGAGGGTGTAACCGGCCAGTGGGCCAATGTGGAAAATGTCTACCAGCGCAGGGGCGATCTGATCCCCAACCTGGTCAATACGGTCAAAGGCTATGCCGAACATGAACAGGAGACACTTACTCAGGTGATTGAGGCGCGTGCCAAGGCCACCAGCGTCACCATTGACCCCACCAACATTACTCCCGAATCGCTGGCAACTTTCCAGCAGGCCCAGGATGGACTCAGCTCGGCCCTCTCCAGGTTACTGGTGACCATCGAACGCTATCCCGATCTGAAGGCCAATCAGAACTTCCTGGATCTACAGGTTCAGCTGGAGAGCACTGAAAACCGTATTGCGGTGGAACGCAGAAAGTTCAATGAAATCACCCGGGGATTCAACACATCCATCAGGAAGTTCCCAGCCAGTATCATTGCCAATATGAAGGATTTTGAAAAGAAGGGTTATTTTGAGGCTGTTGCCGGTAGCGAAACAGCACCTGTTGTTGAGTTTTAAGAAAAAATATAGACTATGAATGCTGTACATTTTTTCACCAAAGAGGAGAAAGAGCTGATCAAATCAGCCGTAAAGGAGGCCGAACTCAACACATCGGGTGAGATTCGGGTACATTTGGACAACCATTGCAAAGAGGATGTGATGGACAAGGCATCCTGGTGGTTTGGAAAGCTGGAGATGCATAAGACCGAGCAGCGCAATGGGGTGCTCTTCTACCTGGCGGTGAAGGATCATAAATATGCCATTATGGGCGATGCGGGGATCAATGCAGTAACATCCGATAATTTTTGGGACAACATCAAGGAGAAGATGGCGGCTCACTTTTTGGAAGGTGAATTTGCCATCGGACTCAAGGAGGGCATCCTCATGGCCGGCCAGTCCCTTAAAGAACACTTCCCCTACCAGGATGAGGATGTTAATGAGTTGTCGGACGAAATATCATTTGGAGGAGACACAAAATGAAAAAAACAGTCATTATAGCCATATCTCTCCTGATTATGCTCCCTTTATGGAGCAGTGCACAGGAGAAGCTCCCGGTACCATCGGCACCCCAATCCTGGGTGAATGACTTTGCCGGAGTGTTCTCTAGCGAAGAAACCTCTGCACTGGAGAGCAAACTGAATGAATTTGAGTACCGCACCTCCACCCAGATCTTTGTGGTGACCCTGGATGACAATGGGGGCTATTCGGCCTCCGACCTGAGTCAGAGGATCGGAGAGCAATGGGGTGTGGGTCAGCAGGGCAAAGACAACGGCCTGTTGATGCTAATGGATATGCAGGATAATGATGTTTATATCTCCACCGGCTACGGACTGGAGGAGTATATTCCCGATATCACGGCATCACGGATCATTCAAAACGAGTTACTCCCCAATTTTAAGAACGGAGACTTTTACACAGGAGTCGATGCAGGCATCGATGTGATGATCTCGCTGCTCGACGGCAAATTCACTGCCGATGAGTACAAAAAACAAACCTCATCGGGGGGAGGCTCTTCTCTTGGAGCAATAATTTTCATGATCATCGTCTTCTCTATGTTCTTCGGAGGCAGAAGAAGAAGCTCAGGTATGGGCCGAAGCAACCTGCCCCTGTGGCTGGCCCTGGGGATGATGTCGGGCGGCCGGCACTCCGGTAGCTTTGGCAACTTTTCTTCCGGAGGCGGTGGTTTTGGAGGTTTCTCCGGTGGCGGCGGCGGCTCCTTTGGTGGCGGCGGCGCCGGCGGAAGCTGGTAGCTATCCTATAACAATTGTGTACTGCCTGTTAACTACCTGATGTAAGCCAGGGACTTACGGAGAAGTATAGTCATGCGCTCCAGTTGAAATTCAACGGCTTTTTGTCCCTGTTCAGCACTGGCATAGAGACGAGGATCCCTTCCAGCAACAGCAAGTGGCCACTGGGCCGTATCCGGCGATAGTTGCTCCATAAGCACCAGATCCGGATAGTAGTACATCATTAATGAGGTCTCATTCATGGCTGCATGATCGGTCATTATACCCAGACCTTCCCGATCCGATATCTCACTGGATTCCTGGTCATTCTCTCCCCTGATGTTCCATGACCAGCAGGTGTAGATCAGAACATTGTACTTCTCCTCCCATTCCTTCCAGTGAGTGATTACATGTCTTGTGGATGGACCATGACCATGTGCCACGATGATTTTGAATCCGGCACGTGCCAGCTGTTTAATGGAGTGATCCATAATCTGGTGAAACAAACTGTCGGGAACCCAGTAGCTGCTTCCGTCCAATTGTTGAGGAGTCATATACGTAAGGCCTTCTTCCAGGCTCAGCCAGAAATCCATTCCATATAACTCCTGCTCATCACTTGTCATCATCATATCCGGGCCCAGGAACAACATGGGCAGGACGATCCCCCCGGCCTGGCGGGCCAGGTCCTTCATAAAGGAAGAGGATTGCATTCCGTCGGAACCCAGTGGCAGGTGCTCTCCATGCCACTCCAGTGTTCCCAGGGGAAGGTAGGCAATGGGAGCCTCCGCAATCCTGGTCCTGAAGTCGGCAGGTGTAAGCTTAATATACTCCACCAGGATCTCTTCCTCTACTATTTCAGACGCGGGCTGACTGCATCCGGAGATTAAAATAAGAAGAAGCACTAGACCAATAGATAATATGATCGGTTTGTTAATAGTCAAATTATTCATGGCTTCATGGCAGGTGTGACCTGCAAGTTAAAAAATGTGGCAACTTATTGCTATATTAATCCCGCCAATGCTTAAGAACACTTTCACAAAGAGCGCTTTCATCATAGCCGGACTGTGTTTTTGCCTGTCCATGACTGCCCAGCAGTCGGAGCTGAAACTGGTTTTTACCGGCGATATCATGGGTCATGATACACAGATTGCTTCCGCTCTTGCCACCGGTGAACCCGGATATGATTACAAATCCTGTTTTGAGTACCTGCGTCCCTACCTGCAGGAAGCCGACCTGGTAATCGGGAACCTGGAGGTCACTTTTGCCGGGGAGCCATACAAAGGCTATCCGGCCTTTTCCAGTCCGGATGAACTGGCGGATGCCCTGAAATGGGCCGGCTTTGACATCCTGATCAACGCCAACAACCATGCGCTTGACAGGGGACAAAAGGGACTGGTACAAACTATTGAGGTGCTGGAACAGGAGGAGATCGTTCAGACCGGAACCTTTGTCGATCCACAGTCCCGGTCCACTTACTATCCCCTGGTTGTGGAGAAAAACGGGGTAAGAATTGCCCTGCTTAACTATACCTATGGAACCAACGGGATCAAGGACCGGCCTCCTGCCATTGTGAACCGCATCGACAAAGCACAGATCGGGGAGGACATGCAGAAAGCTAAAACTGCCCAACCCGATTTCATCCTGGTCACCATGCACTGGGGCAATGAGTATCAGCTTACAGAGAGCAAAGAGCAACAAGAACTGGCTAAGTTCCTGTTTGAACTTGGTGCCGACGCGGTGATTGGATCCCATCCCCATGTGGTACAGCCCATCCGGGGTGATGGAGCGGGAAACCTGGTGGTCTATTCCATGGGGAACCTGATTTCCAATCAGCGCAATAGGTACCGCGACGGAGGTATTGTGTTCGAGATGGTCCTGTCAAAGGAAAAGCATGAGATCACCAGCCATGCCTTTCTTCCGGTGTGGGTTTGGAAACCAAGCACAAAAAAAGGCACCCGCTTTACGCTGGTGCCTGCTAATCTTGATCCTTCTTCCACAAGCCTATCGGCCATGTCTGCAGAAGATAGGAGTAAAATGACGCTATTCCTGGAAGATACCCGGTCCCGCCTGCAAGGTTGCGGGGAGGTGATCACTCCTTAGAAGACTATTTCTTCACTTCATTTTCCCTGGAATCTACCAGGATCCGTCCGCAATATTCACAGACGATAATCTTTTTCCTGGATGCTATGTCCAGTTGACGCTGGGGAGGGATCTTGTTAAAACAACCACCACACGCATCACGCTCAACAGGCACAACAGCCAGTCCGTTGCGTGCATTCCCCCTGATCTTCTTATAAGCCGAAACCAGACGCTCTTCGATGATCTCCTCCAGCTGGGCGCTCTTCTTCTCCATCACATTCTCTTCCTTCTTGGTATCATCGATGATATCTTCCAGCTCCTTCTGCTTATTCTCAAGATCCAGTTTTCGTCCATCCAACACTTCGGTGGACTCCCCGATAACTTCCTTCTTCTCATCAATCTTTACAGTAAACTCACGGATGCGTTTTTCAGAAAGTTCAATCTCAAGGGTCTGGAATTCAATTTCCTTGGAGAGAGAGTCATATTCCCGGTTGTTCCTTACATTCTTCTGCTGCTCCTCATATTTCTTGATAAGCTCCTGGGCATTGGCTATTTCCTGCTTCTTTCCACTGATGGATTTATCCAGACTTTCAATGTCGTCATCAAACTTGGATACCCTCGTTTGCAGTCCCTCAATTTCATCTTCAAGATCTTGAACCTCAAGAGGTAACTCACCACGAAGGATTCTGATTTTATCTATAGCTGTGTCTACCAGCTGCAGGTCATACAAAGCTTTCAATTTCTCAGCAACTGTCATCTCTACGACTTCTGCACCTTTTTTTGCTTTCGCCATTTACTAAAAATATTTAATTGGATTTTTTTCTGTTTCCGATAAACGGACTGCAAATTTAGGGAATTTTTTCATAAGTAGATCATAAAAAAGCTCTCGTGTAAACTGCTCACTCTCAAAATGACCAATATCCATTACCACCAGCTTCCCCTCAGCCTCAAAAAACTGGTGGTATTTCATATCACCCGTAACAAAAACATCTGCACCCGCAGCTTTGGCCTTAGCCAGTAAAAAACTACCCGATCCTCCACAAACGGCCACCTTTTTCACCGCAGAGCCCAGAAGGGCGCTATGCCTGACCACACTGGCTCTGAACCGGTCCTTTAAAAATCCCAGGAACACCTCTTCCTCCATGGGATACTCCAGCCGGCCAATCATCCCACTACCCCTGCGAGGGTCTTTGTTTTCCAGGGGAAAGATATCATAGGCTACTTCCTCATAGGGGTGAGCCGAAGTCATGGCGCTGATAAGAGTTCCCATCAGGTGTACAGGAACTATGGTTTCCAGCCTGGTCTCAGGTTCCTGCTGAAGTAGCCCGGATTCACCAGTAAAGGGTTTGGTTCCCTCGCCTCCCCTGAAGGTTCCACTGCCCTCCATGTTAAAACTACAGTTGTCGTATTCCCCGATATGTCCGGCCCCGGCATCAAACATAGCCTGCCTCACCTTTTCCAGCTGTGCATGAGGCACATAGACCACTACTTTTTTAAGTGTCCCGCTCAAAGGAGCCAGAATCCGCTGATTCACCAGCCCCAGCCTGTTTGCCAGAGCACTGTTTACACCTCCTGTGATGGCATCAAAATTGGTATGTGCACTATATATGGCGATCTCTTTCTGAATGGCCAGTTTCACGATGCGTTCGGGTCCGCTTCTGCCTGTAAGAGATTTTAGTCCGCCGAATATCACAGGGTGGTGAGTAAGCACCAGGTTAAATCCAAGTTTTTCTGCTTCCAGCAGCACCTCTTCGCTTACGTCCAGCGCCACAAGGATCCCGCTTACCTCCATGCCGGGATCACCCACCTGTAATCCAGAATTATCATAGGATTCCTGGAGAGAAAGCGATGCCAGTTCCTCCAGGTAACTGGTAATCTCCCTGAGTGGTATCATGAGACCAGATCTGTGAGCATCTCCTTGATTTGTTCCAGGGACCTGATGATTTCGAAATTGTGTTCCGTATCCTCCTTGTTCTCCTTCATCTTCTTCTTAGCACCCTTCAAGGTCATCCCCTTCACCTTCACCAGATGATAGATGATATGGAAATTATCGATATCCTTCTGGGTAAAAAGCCGGTTTCCCTTTTTGTTCTTTTTGGGTTTAATGATATCAAACTCCTTCTCCCAGAATCTGATCAGGGAAGTATTAACATCGAACATTTTTGCTACCTCTCCAATGGAGTAATAGAGCTTTTCAACTTTGACTTCCTTATAGGGCATATCGCATATTTTCAAAAAACAGAGTTCAATTTAAACATTTCCCCTGTAGAATCAAACAGTAAGAGCGGGCAGGCTTACCTGGTCCATAGAATACCATCACTATCCACCACCAGCTCCTGATCCGGAAAATCAAATTCGGTCAATGCTTTAAGCTTCGCCGTTGCCTTGCCGGCAGGGTCAATCCTCGGCCCCCCTTCTCCCGCTTGGTAGATGGATATGACCTCTCCCTGCAGAAAGCCCCCCTCACGGTCCACCTGCACCTTCACAATGGGAGCTATGCCATTGGGGCCACTCAGATTGAAGCGCCTGTAGGTGGCGAAATTTCCCAGGCTGTAACAAATCAAACGGTTCCTGTATAACTCCACCGCCCTGGTCACATGCGGCCCGTGACCGAATACCACATCAGCGCCGGCATCCACCACGGTATGAGCAAAATGGTATATATTGCCTCGATTGGCCCCCAGGTACACCTCATCGCCACGCACCACATGTTGGTAATCCTTCCCCTCGGCACCCCCATGAACAGAGATAATCACCACATCGACCATGGAATCGAGCATGGAGGTAATTTCAGCAGCCCGGTCGTAATCCTTCAGGTCCATGCATCCCCTGTTGGGAGCAAATGCTGCAAAACCGTAGGTCACCCCCCCCTTTTCAAAAATGGTCCATGGATGGGTCACAAATCCGGCATAGGCCACACCCGCCGAATCGAGGAGTGCAGCAGTGGATGCCCTGCCTTCAGGGCCAAAGTCGTTCACATGGTTATTGGCCACACTCAGCACATCATAGCCGGTCTCCAGGATACACGATAAAAAATGATCCGGCATCCTGAAAACATAGCATTTGGTAGGGTCCTTGCATTTTTTTGGGCTTCCTCCCTCCGAACAGAAAACCCCCTCCAGGTTTCCAAAAAGCAGGTCGCCCGACTGAAGCACCTGGTGCACCGGTCGCAATATGGGACTGCAATCCTGACCGGGTGGAAGGTAACTTTCATTTGGATAGTTGGTCCCCAGCATGATATCGCCCGTCCCCACAATGGTCAGAGGACGCTCCTCCAGAAAATCGTCCTTGTAAAGGTGGCTCCAGAGCATGGAGTCTGTCAAAGCAGGTGAGGGGGCCTGCTGCGCAGTGGTATCGGAAAGTTGCAGGGTATCGGGAATCCCGGTCAGATTATAGTGGCTCCACAGATCTGCGGTGGGGTAAGGTAGCTTAACCGGTCCCGGTTTCAGCAATGTGTCGGACTGCGTATGGGGAAGTAATCCAGGATCCTGTGCCTGAAGTGTGAGCACGGACAACAACACAAAACCTGCCACCACCAGCCTCATACCTAGCTCTTATTTCAATTAATATCAAATGAAGGATCGGCGTTGGAGAGCATATCGATCATATTTTCAAACTCTCTGGACGAGAGGTCGTTGGCATAATAATTAA
>DAOWFP010000203.1 GCA_030637895.1 Bacteroidota bacterium
GTGGACAATTCAGGAAGGGATTTCAGCGTAATAACAAGCATATGAAGCAGAACAAGGGTTGGTGGTAAACGTTAAGTTTGGTTAAATTGGTTGGTTGGAGACCGGGATTCAAATTGAAAACCGGTCTCCCCTTCAAAAAAGTTCATTGACATTGTGTAGTTTTGTATAGCAACTTGAAGCAGAACCCGTGACCAAGGAGCAGTTTAAAACCCTTTTCGATCTTTACTTTGATCATATCAGCAGATATCTCTATTATCGTTGCGGTGATACAAGCATCTCCACCGATCTGGCACAGGACACCTTCATGAGAGTCTGGGAGAAACAGATGGATCTGCTGCCTGACCGGGATACAGGTCTGCTCTATAAAATAGCAGGCGACCTGTTTGTAAGCAATATGCGGAGAGAAAAACTCAGGCAAGAATCTCCCAAAGAGATCCGCTTCGAGCAGAGAGATAGCAGTCCGGAAGATGAGCTGCAGTATAGTGAGTTGAAGGAGAAATATGAGAAAGTGCTTATGAAGCTCCCTGAAAACCAGAGAGTCGTATTTCTGATGAGCAGGACAGAGGAACTCAGCTACCAGGAGATTGCCACAAGACTATCACTAAGTGTTAAAGCAATAGAAAAAAGAATGAGCGGGGCACTTAACCGCTTGAGAAAAGAACTTATTACCTGATGAACCAGGATAAAAGACATAGAAACAAAAAGAATGATCCGGACGGACTTACCGACTTGATATTTTCCAATGCAAAGATTCCATGGGAAAAAAGCAAGGCAGAGGTCTGGAACAATCTTGAGAAACAAATGGAGAGGGAAAACCGGTCAACGGTGCCTGTCCGGAGGCTTCTTCCTGCAAAGCAGTGGCTGGCTATGGCTGCATCCCTGCTGCTGCTGCTTTCAGTGTCGGCTTTCATGAGGTTCTATACGGTGAAAACTTACTGCCCGGAGGGAGTGCATACCTCTCTGCAACTTCCGGATGGTTCAGAAGTGGAGCTTAATGCCTCCACGCATCTGGCCTATCATCCCTACTGGTGGTTTATCTCCAGAGAAGTGAAACTGGAGGGAGAAGCATTCTTCCATGTGGAAAAAGGAAAAAAATTCAGGGTAGTGTCACCACAAGCAAGTACTGAAGTACTGGGAACCACATTTAATGTGTTTGCCAGGGACGAGGATTATATAGTTACCTGTCATACGGGGAGCGTGAGGCTTAGCGAAAGCTTCACAGGAGGTGCTGTGGTCCTCTCACCCAATGAAAGAGGCCAGATGGAACTATCAGGTGGATTCAGGGTGACACAATTGGAGAATTCACTTGGTTCTCCGGGCTGGACCGATAATATGATAATGTTCTCATCGGCCCCGCTGCGAATGGTTTTTGAAGAGATCGAGCGTCAATTTGGCATTGTTATTGAGACACCTGATGTGATGCAGCAGGTCTATTCGGGGAACTTCTCCCTCAATCAATCGGTAGAGAATATATTATCTTTGCTCTGCCTGCCATTTGATCTTGAATATGAACTTCAAACCGGGAAAAAATACATTGTCTATCCTTCCCAGGACTAAGCTGTCCTGGTTCCTGGTGATATTATTAGTGAGTTCTCTGCTAAAGCTTTCCGGACAGTCCATAGCAATTGATGTAAAAGATGAATCCTTAAACCAGGTGTTGTTGGAGATGGCACAGGATTACGGAATCCAGCTGTCCTTCGACGACCAGCTTCTCTCAGCTTATACACTTACTTTAGATAAGACCTTTGACAATCCGGAGGAGGCCATCGCCTTTCTGATCAAGGACTATCCCCTGGCTTATAAAAAGATCGGGGATGTTTTTACACTCTATAGTACACAAGCGGAGGAAATCCCAACCAAGCACAACATATCGGGCCGGGTGGTCGATTCCCAAACAGGTGAAACTTTGCCCTACTCCCATGTAATCATTAACCAATCGGGTATGGTTACAGATTTCAACGGGAATTTCTCTTTTGTTTCCACCGATTCACTATTCCGCTTAAGCATCTCCTACATGGGATACTATATTAAGGACACCACACTCAATCCGGGAAGTGCCTACGTTCTGGGGTTAACACCCTCCATCATCGGGCTTCAGGAAGTGGTAGTAGAGGGCAGCATGTTAGTGCGATCGGGACAAATTGGTGAAGAGGCAGGAGTGATCAGGTTAAATCACAAAATTGCCTACCGGCTTCCGGGGAACGGAGATAATGCCGTATTTAATTTTTTACGTTTGCAGCCAGGAATTCTTGCAGCAGGGGAGCGCTCCTCAGAACTGATCATCTGGGGAAGCTACTCGGGACATAGCAAGATTCTGTTCGATGGCTTCACCATATTCGGACTAAAAAACTTTAATGACAATATCAGTTTTGTGAATCCATATATGGCCAAAGATATCAAAGTGCTCAAAGGAGGTTACAGTGCTGATTATGATGACAGGGTGGGTGGAATTGTGGATATTACAGGGATCAACGGCTCCACCAATAAACCTTCCATCAACCTGAACATCAACAATATGACCTTGAATGGCATGGCCAGTATTCCAGTGACAAAAAGAGCAGCCCTCACCTTTGCATACCGGCACACCTACTACAATCTGATGGATGCAGATGACCTTAACATTGTTAGCGGGGGAAGGCAAAGGCCTGGAAAGTACGATATCAATGTCTATCCGGACTATAGCTTTGGGGATTTCAATATAAAGCTTGGAGGATCAACTTCCGGGGGCGATAACTATTTTATCAGCCTTTACACTGGCAAGGATGAATTCTCTTATGATATAGAGCAGGAGAAAAACATGGTAGATATCTCACTGGATGTGGAAGAAGAGAACCGGCAGCAGGGAGGATCGGCTTTCTATGGTAAAACCTGGAGAAACGGGGTCAACAGTCACTTCTCTGTCAATCTATCTGCATTAAACAAGGAGCTCTATGAAAAGCAAATGGTCACCAGAACCTCGGGGATGGGTGGAAACCAGCAACCATCGGGAAGGGAGGTCCTTTTCAATAACGATATCCTTGAATTCAGCATTAAGAATAAAACAAGGATTCCCCTCTCGGAAAAGCAGATGTCTGAAGTTGGATGGAACTATACCTATGAAAATGTGAGTTTCAGTGAAGATAGTCTCGATCAAACACTGGTAAGTTCAACTGACCAGTCACACCGCATCGGCTTGTTTCTGCAGGATGAGATCAGACCCGTAAAGCGTCTCAGTATAAAGCCCGGAATACGATTGGACTATCCCATTCACATGGAGACCTTATATATCCAGCCAAGGATACAGCTGAGCTTTGATTTTGCCGACAGGTGGAAGGTGAATGCTGCTGCTGGTATCTACAATCAGTTTATCTCTGAAACTTCTGTGAATGACGAGTTGGGCAACATCCGTTACGTATGGGCCATCTGCAACACTACCGATGTTCCGGTTCTGAAAGCCAATCACTTTGTAGGTGGACTTACTTTCAAGCACAAAGGGCTTACAGTGGGGGTGGAAGGCTATTACAAAACGACCACGGGAATCACCCGATACGTGAATCTCTGGAGTCTGGGAATCCAGGATGTCTACCAGGGAGACGCAAGGATGTATGGAATGGACCTTCAGGTAAAGCAATACTTCAGGAAACATGAGGCCTGGGCCTCCTACACGCTTAGTAAAACCGAAGAGCACTTCCCCTACATGCCCAATGATGTGGACTACAGGGATGCACCGCAGGATCAGCGCCACGAAATCAAAGGAGCCCTGCTGCTTAATTTCAGTCCCTTCTTCTTCTCCACCAACTATGTTTATGGATCAGGTTTCAGGTCCCCGCGTTCCATTTATGACGACCCGGAAAATGACGACCCGGAAGAGCGCTATCCTTACAACCGGCTCGATGTGGCTTTTATTTATCGGCATAGCATAAAGAGCTACCATTTCGAGGTAGGAATCTCCATACTGAATGTGCTGAACCATGAAAATATCAAGTACTCCAACGTAATCCTGATTCCTGATTCCCCGACCACCAGCATCAGTATTCATGCCGAAGCGGTCCCCTTCACCCCCACCATCTATCTGAACATGGCTTTTTAGGCAGCTTTTATACTAAGTCAGATTGCTTAGAACCTGAACGATCTGCCTGATGTGTTCGGGTGTGGTACCACAGCATCCTCCCACAATATTGGCCCCAGCTGCCACCAGTTCCCCCATTTGTGAAGCCATCTCACTGGCCGATTCGGGGAATACGGTAAGCCCATCCTGGTAAATGGGAAGTCCTGCATTGGCATGGACCAGCACAGGAATGTCAGGATCAAGGGTTCTGATTTCCCGGACTATTTCGATCATGCCAGCGGTCCCGTTCCCGCAGTTGGCCCCGATGATATCTGCGCCAGCCAATTTTGCCATCTCCAGGTAAGCTTCCACATCGGTACCCATCATGGTCCGGTAGATCCCATCCTGGTTTTTAGAAAAGGTAAAGGTACAGGCCACGTCCAGCTCAGAGGCCTTTTTAACGGCCTCAATGGCAATCCTGGCCTCCTCCGGATCGGTCATGGTCTCAATGACAATACCGTCGGCTCCTCCATCTGCCAATCCCATTGTCTGCTCTATAAATCCCTTGAATACCTCCTGGGGTGAGACCTCTCCCATCATCACCATCTTACCTGTGGGACCTATGGAACCCATCACCAGGGCCCTGTCCGCTGCAGCCTGTTTCGAAATTTCTGCTGCACGCCTGTTCAGTACCTGGGTCTGCTCTTCCAATCCATATCCCTCCAGCTTAATGGGACTGGCGCCAAAACTATTGGTCAGAATGATATCCGCACCTGCCTCCACATAGCTGCTGGCAATTTGCAGCACATCGTCCGAACGATGCATGTTCCACAATTCAGGACATTCATCTGCTTTAAGGCCTTTCTGGTGCAGAAAGGTACCCCATGCACCATCCGATACCAACACCTTCCCTGTGGCAAGCTTATCTAAGATCTTTCCCATTATTTTTACTGTTTACTCGGTTTATCTGCTTAGGTTTAGTTCTCTTTGGTTTTAACCAGGATGTTGCCGGTGATGCCATTTATCTTCCCCGGAATTCCATCCAGGGGATTGCTGATCCGGATGGAAAGGTGATTGTCCCGGGTATAATATATGACTTCCGATACATCCAACTCATAGGCACTTCCCTCATCATGGAATGACCCCAACAGTTCCTGGTTCAAATATAATTTAACAAATGGACCTGCACCTTCTAATACCAGAGAAACCGGTTTATCCTTCCACTGTTCGGGGAGGGTAAACCTGCAATGATACCAGAAAACAGAAGCCTCTTCCACGTCTGGAAAATGCACATCCGGCGAGGCCGGAATCCTCACAAGCACTCCCATTCCACGATGAAGATCATCCCAGCCACAGGAAGGAAGCTCATCCCCCTGTTTTGCCCCTGTATCCTGCCACAGGTTCCACTGGTAGAAATCCAGGCTGTGAACATTTGAATCAAATTTGTGGCTGCAGGAAGCCCACAGCATTAAAGTCAGAATTAAAAGCAGGTATTTCAATCTTTTCATATTTTAGTATCCTTGTAGGTTCAGGCGCACCGTATCCAGGCTTTCTATGGAACCTACCATAGTCACAATGTCTCCCAGTCTCAAACGGGTGTATCCGTGCGATATGATAGGGTGATCACCCCTGGTCACCGATAGGATAATAACACCGGATGGCAATCGCAGATCCCGAAGGGTTAGGCCATGATAGTCGGAATTCCTCAGTTCAATATCTACGGAATCCTGCCCCTCATCCATGCCCAGCAACAGGGAAGTGGCAATGGGCGATCGCACAAAGTGCTCCATCAGCGAGACCATGGCAGTAGCGGGATCCATCACCATTACCCCGATGTTGTGAAATTTTTTATAGAATTCTCTTTCATTTAATCTGACAATCAGGTGCCTGGTTCCAAAATGCTCATATGCGGTTTCGCAGATTTCGTAATTTACTTCGTCCGACATGAGACATACAATGGTATCGGCATTTTCAGAACTGAACTTCCTTAGTGAAAGATGATCTGATCCCGAATATTCATGTACCTTAAAATCCTTGTTCCCCAATAGCTCCACAGTGGGATCCTGGACCACAAATTCCACCTGCCAGTTCTGTTTACTCAGCTGGTTAGCCAGTGCCAGGGATTGATTCTCCCAGCCAAAGATCAGCACCTTTCTCTCCACATCATAGCTTCCATCCGACTTTACATGCACTTCTCCGGCAAGGTGCAGGGCCCATTTGAAAAATGGCGGTCCGATTACCTGATTCAGCACAATCACCGAGATCATCAACGTGGCAAACTCTGCTCCCCATCCCGAATACTCTGTAGCAATAATGGTGGCCAATCCTACTCCCACACCGGCCTGGGTGACATAGGGCATCCATGAGATCCTGCGAAAAAGAGAAGTGTCTCCTGCCAGTGCACTTCCTGTAAATCCTGCCAGAAACAGAGAGAACAATCTAACACCAAAGATGATCAGGGTCACAAACCACAGGCTTGCCATGACCTCCAGCGAAATCATGGCCCCTGTGAGGGTAAAAAACAAAACATACACATAGGGACCAAGCTCCTTGACAATTCGAATGAAGTCGTTTCTGTAGACAGAATAGTTGGTCACCATGAAGCTCCCAACGATGCAGATCAGCAGAGGTTCAATATGTAATTCCATGCCAAGGAAGCCGCTGGTATGGTCTTCAACCCAATGGGTAAACAGGTAAACCAGGAATCCCAGAAGAAGGACCAATCCCTTCTTCAAACCCATCATTCCTTTAAGGGTAAATATACCCTTGAGTATGAACCAGATCACAAATCCAAGACCAAATGCAATTATCAGTTCCACCACAGCTTGAACAGGGTAAATCAGCTTGAATTCAGCCTCCTGGATCATGGATTTCGAAAGGGTGAAAATTACTGCAAATATCACGATCACCACAAAATCCACCACTACGGTCACTCCAATGGCCGTCTGGGTAAAGGGTCCCCTGGCCCTCAATTCATTGATGATGGCAATGGCCGATGCCGGCGATCTGGCAATGGCTATGGTTCCTGCAAGCATCGAGATGGCAAGCCTGGCCGAAGGATTCATTGTTTCCGTAAAAGCAATCAGGTCTGAAACAAGGAAAACGCTTAAACTCACAAGGGAAAAAGTGACCAATATCTGAGTAATAGTCATGGAAACAATGCTTTTCATCCTGCTCCTAAGCTCCTTCACATAGAGTTCCGATCCCACTGCGAAGGCAATAAAAGCCAGGGCAACATCATTTACGAACGAGAGCCCCTGCAATGCTTCCGCTTGAATGATGCCAAGAAATTCGGGGCCGGAAATCAGTCCAATGGCCAGGAATCCGGTGATCAGGGGCATTTTCAGTCTCTGGAACACCCCGGCAATCTTTCTGGCAGCTACCGCCACAATGCCGAAGGCCCCCAGGTATATGATCAATTGCCATACCGCACTCATTTCACCTAAGCCACTTTCCATAATTGCATCTCTCTTATGCTTGCTTCTCTAATATACAAAAACGCTGGGATTAACTCATGGTTCAAAACCCTTTGCAGTAAACCCAAAAAATTATATATTTGCAGCCCGAAAGTGCCCTGTGTACTTTCGTGTTCTGAAGAGATGATGGCGAGGTAGCTCAGGTGGTTAGAGCGCATGATTCATAATCATGAGGTCGGGAGTTCAAGTCTCCCTCTCGCTACTTAATAATCAACCACTTACAGGGATTTAATTTGTAGGTGGTTTTTTATTTGCAACGCAATTTGCAAAACATATTGACAGGAATGGCCTTTAAGGATAGCTGGGGCACTGACTGCCCATATTAGTTAATTACGGCCCTGGTGGCGCCAATTTGTTATTTGTAATATCTACTAAGCAGATCATCAAATACAGCAGACCTGAATTTTGATTTGGAGCCTTCTGGTATTGAGGTATCGTGATGTAGTCTTTTATCCAGCTCATCAAGCATTTTCCTTAAACTTTGATTTACATTCAAACGTATTTTAGGTATCAAGCTTTGCAGCTTTTCATCTTTCTCGTTTAATGCTGAGTGAATTTCGAGAAATTCATTTCTAAAGATAGCCTTACATAGCTCTGCAATTGTAATGAAATTGTTTGCGATGTATACAAAATCATCTTGGGTTAGTATGCTTTTTGCCAACATCCTTAAGGCGACATCATTGTCCTGAAACTCATCACTGTCATTTCTATATCCATGGGCATAAAACATATTGCGCACCTCCCTAAGGTAGGGCCATCTGCTTTTCAGATCGGCGAAGATTGGTTCGACTATTTCAATAAAGGCTTCGACCTTTTTTTCTATTTCAGGATCCTGCTCATATTTTATTTTTTTCTTTTTCAGTTTATAATATTCATCCCAAAATGTTCTAATTTCAATCACTAACAGCGACCTCTGAAGGTAATCCATTGACTTAAGGTCTTTATTTCCATTTTCCAACTCGGCTCTCGTTATTTGATATTCTTTTGTCAAATCATTAATTAAACCTGCAACTGTATTGAATATAAAAGCCGATTCTCCGATTGAGGCCATATTAGGGTGAGTTAGTTTACCCAAGTTAATATAATTCACCTTTTGGTTGGGGATGAGAAGCTGATAAATCTCACCTCACCACATAAACCAGCTTGGACTATTCAAAAGAAGTGGAGGTGCTGCTGATATTGTTTGCTGTCTTAGATTGGTGTGCGGGGAAATATCAGCCTATTGACACACCTATATCTTTTCCCTACCTTGTTTGACTATTAGCCATGGAACCCTCAACAGAATTCAGCGAGCTACTCCGGCAGATTCTAAGCCGTGCGTGCAATCCTATTTTAAGCAAGGAGGAGATTAAGCAGCCTATTCGAGAAATGGAAGTTTTCGAATTGGTGGGTGATCGTTATGTTGTCTGGTTGAATTAGAAGACCTGCAATTCTATAAAACATATACTCATGAAAAAA
>DAOWFP010000143.1 GCA_030637895.1 Bacteroidota bacterium
AAGTTTTGTTTCAGGGGTATTGGTCCCCCAGGCAGTTTTTACATATTTCCAATCGCCCATGTCGGTGCTTTGATCGGTAATCACCCCTGTATGGGCATATACATCACCGGTAAAATCTTCAAGTCCAGCGGTTCCTTGAGTGGCATCATAAGAGATAGTGAGCGCATCTTCGGCCATAGGGAGAGCCGGATCGGTGGTGATAATCTGCGCCTCGGTTGCTAAGGAGAGCACCAGCAAAGCCAGGAGTGAAATTAGCTTGGACTGTTTCATAAGACAAAGATGTGAAAAAAAAGGGCATGTCATCAGCATGCCCTTTTCAACTAACCTTAACCAATCTATTTAGTAGAGGGTTCTGCTGTCAGAGTATAATCTCCAACGGCAGCTTCTATAGAAAGCTCAATGATCTCCACAAGCGTTAATATAACAGGCTAATGCTTTGAGGTTGGTTTCCTTTCAGGAGACTAATTAAGGGATTCTAACATGGCCCACCATGTTTTTAGCTCTGTAAATGGCCGGAAATCTCCGCAATCGTCTCCGCAAACGATTGCACTAAGCCCCCGGGTTCTTTCCTTGAATGCTGAGACTTAAGTTTTTATTAGCTTTACATCAGAAAAGAGACCATGCAAAGTCACCGGGTCACCATAAAAGATATTGCCAGAGAGCTTGGGGTTTCACCTTCTACAGTATCCAGGGCCATGAAGGATCATCCCGATATCAGTCCAGATACCAAGAAGCTGGTTAACGACCTGGTAGAAAAGCTGAAATACAGGCCCAACGCATTGGCCCTCAGTCTACGCTCAAGAAAAACCAACCTTATTGCACTGGTGGTGCCTGAGATTGTGCACCATTTTTTTTCTTCGGTGATTTCGGGGATCGAAGAGGTGGCCCAGGAAGCGGGTTACCATGTGATGATTTTTCAGTCCAACGAATCATACGAAAGGGAGATGGCCATTGCGGAGTCCCTTACTTCGATTCCCATAGACGGTCTTCTGGTTTCCATTGCAAAAACATCGCGGAAATTCGGGCATTTTAGGGATCTCATGAACCAAGGGATTCCACTGGTCTTTTTTGACCGTGCCTCTGAAGAAATCGACACAGATAAGGTGATCGTGGATGATTTTACCGGGGCTTATAACGCAGTGGAATACCTGATCCGTACCGGTTGCAAAAGAATCGCCCATTTTGGAGCACCCCAGCATTTACAGATTGGGTATCAGCGTAAACGCGGCTATATCTCTGCACTGGAGAAGCATGGAATTGAGCCTGTTGAAGACTTAATGATTAAATGTGATTCTCTTGCAGAAGCTCTTGAGCTCACCCCGGGAATCATGCGTCTGGATAAGCCTCCGGATGCCATTTTTGCTGTTAACGATCTTACTGCTTCCGGGGCCATGAAAGTATTAAAACAACTGCGTTACAGGATTCCGGATGAGGTTTCAGTGATTGGTTTTACGGACGGATTGGTGGCGAGTATAATCGATCCCGGGCTGACCAGTGTGAGTCAGCATGGCTTTGAAATGGGAAAAAGAGCCATGAGCATGCTCCTGCAGCGCATGGATGTACTGGAAGAAGATGTCCCTGCCCGTACGGATATTATTCCCACTGAACTGATTGTCCGGGAGAGCACCAGGGCTCTTCCGGGTTCCTGATCTTTTTTATGGCACCGCAAACGTTTGAAATAAGGGTTTAATTGATTTACAGTCTATTGCGCCCTTATTTTCCGTAGAAATCTTCATATAAATTCCCCTTTTTTAATATTTTTGTTCTTGAACTTGTTCCTCCTGATCAATGCTATATGCAACGCTCCATGGGTCTCTGATGCTATTTGGAACAGAATGGCCGGGGATTTTTTTATGACCCAAGGCGCCCGGCACTTAAAACTAACGCTATGAAAAAACCAAAATTAAGCTTCTGGCAAATATGGAACATGAGTTTCGGATTCCTCGGAATCCAGTTTGGATTTGCCCTTCAAAATGGTAATGTAAGCCGGATCTTTCAGACCCTGGGAGCGGAAATTGATCAGATCCCGATTCTCTGGATTGCGGCTCCGGTAACCGGTCTGATAATCCAGCCTATTATAGGGTACATGAGCGACAAGACCTGGGGCAGATTGGGACGCAGGCGTCCATTCTTCCTTGTAGGAGCCATTCTCGCTTCCATAGCCCTGATCATTATGCCCAACTCACCCAGCTTATGGATCGCCGTGGGGATGCTCTGGATTATGGACGCTTCCATCAACATTACCATGGAACCCTTCCGGGCCTTTGTGGGAGATATGTTGCCCAATGAACAAAGAACCAAGGGTTTTACCATGCAGAGCTTCTTTATTGGGATTGGTGCATTTGTGGCCTCCTGGCTTCCCTATATGCTCTCAGAGTGGTTCAATATTTCAAATACAGCTCCAGAGGGACAGATTCCCCAGACCGTGGTTCTTTCGTTTTACCTGGGAGGTGCGGTATTCCTTCTGGCGGTGTTGTGGACGGTGTTCCGGACCAAGGAATACTCTCCCGGAGAGCTGAAAAGTTTCGCTGAAGAGTCGGAGACTGATATGGAGGTTCATGAGGAGACCACTGAACCATTGAAGAAGTACTTGCGCAGGGGAATCCTCTGGACCATTGTGGGACTGATATTTGCCTGGCCGGTATATTATTTTAAACTGGAAAAGGAGCTTTATATTCTCTCCGGAGGTTTTGCAATATTTGGAATCCTTCAGTTGACTTGCGCAGCTTTGGTGAGTAGACGCAAGGAAAATAACGGTCTGGTAAGCATTATTACAGACCTCTACCGCATGCCACTCACCATGAAACAGTTGGCCATTGTGCAATTCTTCTCATGGTTTGCACTTTTCAGCATGTGGATTTATATGACACCGGCAGTTACCTCGCATATGTATCATACAGCCGACACCACCACCGTGGCCTATAATGAAGGGGCCAACCTGGTAAGCGGGATGTTTGGCTGGTACAATCTGTTTGCAGCTGCTTTTGGACTGGTACTGCTCCCTTTCCTGGCCAAACTGACCAACCGGAAGATTACCCACGCCATCGCATTGATTGTGGGAGGACTGGGACTGGCCTCCATTATAATACTGAACAATCCGCAGCATATGATCTTTTCCATGATCGGGATTGGTCTGGCGTGGGCCAGCATCCTGGCCATGCCCTATGCCATCCTGACCGGATCGCTGCCATCGCATAAAATGGGAGTCTATATGGGCATTTTCAACTTCTTTATTGTAATCCCCCAGATTCTGGCAGCAACTATCCTGGGATTTATGGTGAAGTCACTCTTTGGAGGAGACAGCATCTATGCCCTGCTTACCGGGGGTATTTCAATGGGGGTGGCCGCAGTGCTTATTTTATTTGTAAAGGATAGCAATCCCAAATAGAAAAGAAAACAGCAATGATAGGATATTACAAATCAGATCCGTGGAGCATTATTGAGGAGGGATTTGATCCAGCCATGCAGGAGGCCTCAGAAAGTATTTTTAGCCTGGGGAACGGCCGAATGGGTCAGCGAGCCAATTTTGAAGAGCACTATTCGGGTAAGACCCTTCAGGGAACTTACCTGGCCGGGGTTTATTATCCAGACCTTACCCGGGTCGGCTGGTGGAAAAATGGCTACCCCGAGTATTTCGCCAAAGTGCTCAATGCACCCAACTGGATCGGAATCGATATTGAGATCAATGGGGATCAGCTGGACCTGAACCGGGTCAAGCCTGTGGAGTTCAGACGCGAACTGAATATGCAGCAGGGTTACCTGGAGCGGACTTTTGCAATTTATGTTGGAACGGGAAGACTGGAGATCGCTGCCCGCAGGTTCCTGAGTATGAAACGAGACGAGATCGGGGCGATCCGTTACGCTATTCGCTCAGTCGATTTTGAAGGAGAGATAGCCTTCACTCCTTATATTGACGGCAATGTGGTCAACCAGGATTCCAATTACGACGAGAGGTTCTGGGAAATGGAAAGCTCTAAATCTGTAGCAGGATCGGCCTACCTTATGGCCCGTACGCGTAAGACGGGTTTTGTAAGCTGCATGACCATGGTGTATACCGTGGAAAAGAATGGATCTTTCGAATTGATAGAACCGGAGGTGGTTCAAAGGGAAGATTATGTGTCCAACCGCGTCAGCCTTGAACTTGGTCTGGGGGAAGAGGCGATCCTGTACAAGTATGTATCGGTACTTACGTCCATGAATCACAAACCCGAGGCCATGGTTGATCAGGGGATCAGGCTACTTATGGGTGCAATGGAGCTGGGATTTGATGCACTGTTTGAGGAGCATACAGCCATCTGGGAGGAAAACTGGGCCCATTCTGATATTATCATTGAAGGAGATACTGCCGCTCAGCAAGGGATCCGTTTTAATATTTTTCAGTTGAACCAGACATATACAGGAAAAGATGAGCGGCTGAACATTGGTCCCAAAGGATTTACCGGGGAAAAATACGGGGGCAGTACCTACTGGGATACCGAAGCCTATATGATCCCCTTTTACCTGAGCACCGCAGCTCCTGAGGTTGCACGAAACCTTTTGGTTTACAGGTATAAGCACCTGGAAAAAGCCATTGAAAATGCAAAAAAACTTGGATTCACCGGAGGGGCAGCCCTCTATCCCATGGTGACCATGAACGGGGAGGAGTGTCACAACGAGTGGGAGATCACCTTTGAGGAGATTCACCGAAACGGGGCCATTGCCTATGCCATCTATAACTACACCAGGTATACAGGAGACCGAACATATCTGGCCTCGAACGGACTGGAAGTGCTGATAGCCATTTCACGTTTCTGGAGGCAACGAATCAACTGGTCAGCCGAAAAAGGGAAATACGTGATGCTGGGAGTGACCGGTCCCAATGAGTATGAAAACAATGTGAACAACAACTGGTACACCAATAAGATGGCAAGCTGGACCCTATCTTATACCATGGAGGAGCTGCAGCGATTGGGAAAGGAAGATGTATCTGCATTTGATGCCCTGGTAAAGAAGACCGGACTGAAACCCGAAGAGGAACTCAAAGCTTGGAAGGATATCGTGGAAAAGCTCCATTTTCCCTTTGAGGAGAACCTGCAGGTCTTTCTTCAGCAGGATGGATTTATGGATAAGGAGCAGCTTATGGCCTCTGATCTGGATCCTGCCGAACGTCCCATCAATCAGCATTGGTCCTGGGACCGCATTTTACGTTCCTGTTTTATCAAACAGGCCGATGTGCTGCAGGGAATTTTTGTTTTCGAAGATCAGTATGATCTGGAGACCATGGAGCGGAATTTCGATTTTTACGAGACCCGCACGGTACATGAATCTTCCCTCTCGCCATGTGTCCATTCGATCCTTGCTGCCCGCATCGGCCGGTCCGAAAAGGCCTATGAGATGTATTTGCGTACCTCACGGCTCGACCTGGATGATTACAACCTTGAAGTGGACGAAGGGCTCCATATTACCAGCATGGGAGGAACCTGGATGTCGGTGGTTTACGGATTTGGCGGAATGAAGATCAAAGACAGAATGCTAAGTTTTGAACCAGATTTGCCTGACAGCTGGGAAGCACTTTCTTTTAAGATACTCTACCGTGGCCGTACTTTGAAGATCCAGATTAACAAGGAGCAAATCAGCATCGAAAATATGGAGGGGGAAGCGCTGGATCTGTTCCTTGCAGGAACAAAGATGCATCTGGAGAAATCGAGATCGGTTTTTGCTAAGATGTGAAAAATCTTACAGATCAAAACCAAGACTCATGAGACTTGTTCGCTCATGGATATGGATGGCCTGGAATCCCAGTTCCTGCGATGCCTTAATGTTGTGGATGTTGTCGTCGAGGAAGAGCGTCTCTTCCGGATTGATGGCAGAGTCCTTGATTACATATTCCCACGCTTCGCGGTCAGGTTTGTGCCAGCCTATCTCATGGGAGTAGTATATCTTATCAAATACCTGGTGCATTGATTCTCCTGCCGAATCGAGATACATCTTCTCAAACACCTTCACATGCAGTGCCGAAGTATTACTTAGCATATATAACTTATAACGCTTTGAAAGCTCCTTCAGCAGAGCGACCCGCTCCTCAGGAAAGTGGACCAGCATAGCATTCCAGGCTTCATCAAAAGCGCGATCTGTCATTTCTATACCAGCGGCTTTCCTGATCTGATTCCTAAACTGTTCCGTATTGAGTTTTCCCGTCTCATATTTAAAATAGAGGTCCGTGGTCATGGAGTTGGGAAATTGCATGAGTTCAGCAGGAAATCCCAATTCGTAAAACTGTTTCAATGTTGCCTGAACATTGATATCCAGAATCACTCCGCCCAGGTCGAAAAGGATGTTTTTAATATTTGATGCTTGTCCCATCCATTTTGTATATTCGTATTGACCCAAAGATAGAGAAAAACCAAAGAGGCATGCGTATCGACGGAACACATTACCGATCCATCTGGATGGAAGATGACCCTGGACTTGTGAAAGTGATCGACCAACGTCAGCTCCCCTTTGAGTTTCGCGTTATGGATTTAAAAAGTGCAAATGATGCTTACCATGCCATCGCCGACATGACGGTTCGTGGTGCTCCACTAATCGGGGCAACAGCGGCATTTGGTCTTTACCTGGCGGCATACAGAAGCGATCTTCAAAACTGGTGTGAAGAGGTGAAAGCAGCAGCTGAAAAACTGCTCTCTGCCAGACCCACCGCAGTAAATCTGAAGTATGCCCTGGACCTGCTGATGGAAAAGGTCATCTGTGCAGGTTCGAGGGAATCCATGATCAAGGAGCTCTTTCACCTCTCCTTGCGTTTTGCCGAAGACGAAGT
>DAOWFP010000006.1 GCA_030637895.1 Bacteroidota bacterium
AAGGGGATCACAAACCATGAAGAACGGAGCAAGCGAATAAGAGAAGTGCTCGAATCGGTCCATATGTGGGATCAGCGGAAGAAGAAAATTGGCGCCTATTCGGGGGGTATGAAGCAGCGCATCGGGATTGCCCAGGTACTGTTGCACCTCCCAAGGATCCTGGTAGTGGATGAGCCTACCGCAGGACTCGATCCCAGGGAGCGGATCCGTTTCAGGAACCTGCTGGTGGAGCTAAGTGCCACCCGCGTGGTGATATTTTCCACCCATATTATTGAGGATATTTCAAGCTCTTGCAACACCATGGCAGTGATCAACAGGGGAGAGGTGCTCTTCAATGGAACTCCCTCTGAAATGACTGAGATTGCCAGGGGAAGGGTATGGAAAAGTTCACTACCTGCTGAGCGCTTTGAAGAGGAGACCCGGGAGATGTTGGTGGTGCATCATATGAGAGATGGTAGCAATATCCGATTCAGGGCCATCGCTGCAGAGAAACCCTTTAAGGATGCAGTAGAAGAGTCACCACTCCTGGAGGATGCCTACCTCTGGCTGTTGCGAAGGGATAAAGAGGAACAGATAAACGTATAATCTTATGTCATCATTCAGATCCACCATACAAAATACCATAAGCCTGGCCAGGTATAATATGAAGATCATTTTTGGTGGAAAATTTATCTATTTCATCCTGGCAGCCTTTATCTTCTTCCTGGTGTTTGGGATCATTCTTGCATTGGAAAGCGGTGATATGTGGCTGGAAGATATCTACGGACTTCTGGCATTCCCGGCAATTTTGCTGGTCTTTTTTCCTTCGGTATTCGGTATTCAGAGCGATGCCGATCAGCGCACCCTGGAAATCATCTTCGGCATCCCTGACTACCGTTATAAAGTATGGCTGGTCCGTTACCTGATGATCCTCTTGCTGGTGTTTCTACTACTATTCCCATTCGCGGGACTGGCCTATTATGCATTGATGAGTTTCCCAGTTATGAAAATGATTCTCCACCTGATGGTGTTGGTGTTTTTTATATCCGCTCTTGGTTTCTGCCTTTCTACTTTGGTCAAGAATGGGAATGCAACTGCTGTAATCATGGTAATCCTTGGCCTGTTCCTGCTGATACTGGCCGATGAGTTGGATGAATCCAAATGGAACATCTTCCTGAATCCCTTTGACAAACCCAGAGATCTTAATGAGATTGTCTGGCGGGAGATCATCAGGCAGAACCGGATCTTTATGGGGATAGGAAGCCTGGTACTGATACTGCTGGGCTTGCTCAACCTGCAGAGGCGTGAGAAATTCTTACGGTAAATAATTCCTATGGCTTCAAATAGACTGAAATCAATAGATATCCTGAGGGCACTCACGATGCTGCTGATGATATTTGTAAACGACCTATGGTCACTCACAGATATTCCGGCGTGGCTGGAACATAAAGCTGCAAATGAGGATGGAATGGGACTGGCCGATGTGGTTTTTCCAGCATTTCTGTTAATCGTTGGACTCTCCATCCCATATGCCATCAGGGCGCGACAGAAAAAAGGAGATTCAAAACTACTGATAGTCAGACATATAATTGAGCGAACACTGGCCCTGCTCATCATGGGAGTTTTTATGGTCAACCTTGAAAACATCAATGCGGAGAATCTTCTCTTCAGCCGCTCTCTATGGCAGATCCTGATGACCCTGGCCTTCTTTCTCATCTGGAACGTTTATGGCGAGCGTGTCATGGGCCGTTTCTCTCCCATATTACTTAAGAGCCTTGGATGGGCAATTCTTCTCTTTCTGGCCATCACCTATTCAGGCGGCGGAGAAGGGGGAGAGCAATGGATGCGCTTTCACTGGTGGGGCATCCTGGGACTGATCGGTTGGGGCTACCTGGTGGCTGCCCTTGCTTACCTCATGGTGGGCAACAAGCCGCTTTGGCTCGCTCTTGTATTGCTGGTTCTTATACTTTTGAATATTAATGAATTTATAACACCATTTAACTTTACAATTAAACTGGTGGTAAGCGCCTCCAACCATGCCTTGGTGATGGGTGGGGTTGTGGTCACAGCGGTGATGATCCGATTGAAAGAACAGGATCGCATAAAGCTCCTGGTTCCATTCTTGCTGGGTTTTGCTGCCATTCTTATGCTATTCGGCTACCTAAGCCGTCCCGCCTGGGGCATCTCCAAGATCATGGCCACTCCTTCATGGACCGCCATTTGTGCCGGTATTACTGTATTAAGCTTTGCGGGGATGTACCTGCTGGCAGACAAAGCAGGAAAGTTCCGCTGGGCCGGTCTTATTGAACCAGCAGGATCCATGACCCTGACCTGCTACCTGGTTCCCTACTTTGTATATGCCTTCCGAAATATTCTGAGTATCAGCCTGCCGGAATCCCTTACCACAGGGGGCATAGGTATTCTGAAATCCATCCTATTCGCCCTGCTGATCATCCAGCTTACTGGCTTGCTGGGAAGGCTGAAGATTAAATTGAAGATTTAGACTCTTACCATATTGTCTGCACTGTTACTACCATTTCCTGTTCTCCAACCAGACAATCACGGAACTGCTTCAAATATTCATCACTTTTCTCCTTGCCATATTTGGTAGTAAGGGCCTCTGCCATATCATAGCCATCTGGACTTATTGCAGGGTCTATCAGGTAAAAGTAGGTATAGGTGCCGTCCTTGTTGGGCTCCACGGGTCTGAGCGTTCTTACCGTGTTTCTCCTTTCGGGAGAATTCTCTGTTGCTGCCGGCTCAAGAACAGAGAAATTAAATTCCTCAAACTGTGATACCTTGTCTGCTTTGATCCGATTTGATATTACCCAGACAGTTTGACCAACTGAAGCCCTGGATTGCGCTACTGGGAGATCTGAGTTCCAGATATCCTGATGTAATTTCCATTGTCCGCCTTCCTTCTTCCAGGTAACTATATATTTACCCTTGTCAACTTCAAGTGATCCCACCCTTACCTTGTACCGGCCCTCTTCGATGGCCAGGTCTCCATAACCTTCAGCACATACCGTTTCCAGTACAAGCTCTGAGGAAGCTTCTTGTGTCAGGCTTTCACGCCAGTAAGCTTTAATAGCTTCCCGGCCATCAATCAGCGTACCGTTTGCAGGAAATAGTTTTGCGTCACTTGTGTAGAGCATGGACATGGCTTCAGGATCACCTGATTTACGGATGTCCAAAAATGCCTGGTTCGCCTCATCAATCTCCATTGTCACATCAACAGGAGGCTGGGTGCAGCTACTGATTAAAAAAGCAGCAGTAAACAGAGCTGCCAATAAGCCAAAATTGAATAAAGTGCGTTTCATTTTATTAAGTTTTAAGATTAGAAGGTTCATCCGGGAATTGCTTGATTTAAATGCTTACTAACTAAGACAGTCATATCCGCTATATGTTCTATGAAAAAATCCTTATTTTAGATGGAACTAACGACCCCCTAAATGCGATTCTCCATTCAGCCCGAACCACGTCCGGAGCAGAACATGCGAACAGTCTCCATCGATGATATTGTAAGTGCATGTGAAAACGATCCGGATTCTAAACCGACCCTGGAGCACTATTTCTCTCCCACAAAAAAGGAAGCTTTTATAAAGGATTTTCTACATTATTTAAACTCTGGCTTGTTGCATGCAAAGCATGGGAATCTTGATAAGGAACAGTACCTGGCTTTTATTGTTTCGTTCCAGTTTTCAGCGCCTCTGCTGGAGATTCCTGCTGAAAAGGAGCTGGGTCTCTTTTATCGCATCCTTCAGAAAACCTATAAGGTAGAAGAGGTGGATCTGAATCTGCACTTCAGTATGGAGGAGTACGAAGGAGAGATGGTGGGAGAGAAGGAGGCTCTTGAAGCATTCCGAAGTGAACTGGGTGAGTTTTACGGTGATTCTCTGGAGGTTAAAAAAAGCGTTCAGCTTAGAGTAAGAAATGACGCCATCTCCTCCATTATGGAGTGGCAGAGGGAACAAAGCATTCCTTCACTTGCAGAAGCCTTTGGCCGCAGCATTGTTATCCCCTCATTTTTTTCATTTTCAGATAGAAGACTTCTTCATTTTTACCGGCAAACCACCGAGGGAATCACCTACCAGGTAGCTGTTCCCGACACCATTGTTTAGCACTTATACAAATATGATACTCGCTATGAAATTCATATCCCGCTTTGCCCTGATTATTATTCTCTTTGTTCAGGCAAACTGCTTCGCCCAGGAGGAGGACTACCGTCCCGATCTACTGTTCAGGGAGGATTGGAAGGAGATTCCTGCTGAAATTCCACTTAATCAAAAGCATGTGGAGAATCCAAATCTTATAGTCTCCCTCTATGGTCCGGGAAGTGATAGTATCAAGAAGAGTCACCACGAGAAACCGCCTGACGATCCATTCTATATCTGGTCGGGACTCTGCCTGGCTAACTGGGCTGTGACACTGCAACTGAAAACCGGGCATATGGATCTGTCCCGCTTCTCAAAGATCAGGTGGCGAAGCAAGCAGTCAGGATTCAGGGAGCTGCATATAGTTCTAAAGCTGGCCGATGGTACCTGGCTAGTTAGCAGGCAAAGCGATGGTGACTCGGCGGACAAAGCAATGCCTGTTCACGCCTTGACTGGATCGAGGTATATGCATATCTTGTACACTAAACCTTCAGCTATGAATCAAAAAATCTCCCGAAGACAATTTGTTCAGACCACAGCTGCAGCTGCAGCTACAGTAGCCATTACTCCCCTAAGTGGATGTGGGGCCGCTTCGCCATACAATGCCAAAGGATTACCCACGGTAAAGCTGGGTAAAACCGGTGCTTTCGTCCCCCTTATGGGCTTTGGATGCGGGAGCCGTTGGATGGCTGTCCAGGATAATGAAATAGCTCTTGAGATCCTGGAATCCGCATTTAAACAGGGGCTTTATTACTGGGATACAGCTGCCAGTTACGGGAACGAACAGATCAGCAGTGAAGAACGCATTGGAATGATCCTGAAGGAGCGGAGAGAGCAGGTATTCCTGACCTCAAAAACCGAAGAAAGAGATGGCGATATGGCCAAGAAAAGTGTGGAGCGCAGCCTGAAGCGGCTTCAGACCGATCACATCGACCTGCTGTATGTGCATGCCATCTCCTCGCTTGAGGATGCTGAACAATTGGGAGAGCAAGGAAAAGTGCTGGAAATCCTGGATCAATTCAAAAGCGAGGGAGTCGTCAAAAACATTGGATTCACCGGTCATGCTTCAGCCGCCGGGATGAAAAGAGCAGTTGAGCTCTACGACTTTGATGTAATGATGATGGCACTGAATCATCAATCAAGCGATGGAGCCGAGGATTTTGAAGGCTTACCGGCTCCACTGGCCAGACAAAAGGGGATGGGGGTTGTGGCCATGAAGGTGATCCGTCCCCGGGAGACTGTTAATGGACTGGCGGCAAATGACCTGGTCCGGTATGCCCTAACCCTGGAAGATTTTCATATGGCCAATATCGGCATTGACAGCAAGGATGTTCTGAATTCAAACCTGGAGATCCTGAAGAATTATTCTCCGCTGGGTGAAGAAAAGATGGACGAAGTAAGGATGGCCCTGCAACCATTCTATGAGGGAAAAAACCTGGCCTGGATGCATACGGAATACCAGGATGGCTGGAACCATGATATAAGAAGAGCCTGACATTTTTTAACCAAAACCCAACAATAATGGATCGAAAAGATTTTTTAAAGAAATCGGGATGTGGTATGCTTTGTTTTTCTGCAGCTCCACTTCTGGTTCAAAGTGCAAATGCTCAGGGATCATTACCGGCCCAGGAGCGCAAACATTTTAAGATTGATCTTGAAATTTATGAGGCCCGCGAAGATACCTGGTGTCATAAGAAAGGGGATAAATTTGAATACCCGGCCGACATTGGGAAGATTTGTCCCTGGTTGCTGTCCAGTATGCATGATTTCATCAGGCTGTTACAGCATGATGTTACCCTGAGCTGGAAATATGAAGGGACCCCCTACGAGAAGGTATTAAATGAAAACGGAATAACTACTGAATATGTGAGGTGTCCGGACCCCACTGGCGACCTGGTTGCCAAAATTACAAGGACAGAGCTTTGACAAGGGTCCTGTGAGTTAATCACTGTAGAACCTGCTGATGTGCTTTTCAGCGATCCCGATCAGTTCTGCAGCAACTTCAGGATACTCTGAGATCACATCGGAGGATTCCATGGGATCGCTAAGCATATCGAAGAGTGCCGTATCGATCTGTGCCCTCCCATACTTCCCTGGGATGCCATCTGCCCCATCTGTTTCCAGGATACGGTAGGCGTGTGGCAAGTGTAGTTTCCACCTGCCATCCCCACTTATTACCCCTTCAAAGTTGTTGCCATTTGAAAAAGCATAGTAGGCATGGGGATTTTCAGCACCTACCTTACCGCTTATGAGGTCCCAGACATTCTCCCCGTCAATTTCGTTTTCAGGAAGTGGAACTCCGGCAAGCTGGCAGAGGGTGGGAAGGAGGTCCACCGATCCAAATGTCCGTTCCGAAACAGCTCCCCTTTCAATGCCTCCTGGGTATTTGATGATACAGGCCGATCTGATCCCCCCATCAAAGGAGGTTCCTTTGGCCTCTCTGAACGGGGTAGTTCCGGCATGATTGCCATAGGAAATCCAGGGTCCGTTATCCGAGGTAAGGATTACGATGGTATTTTCATCCAGTCCGCGCTCCTTTAGTGCCCTGTTGATTTCTCCCACGCTCCAGTCGATCTCCAGCATCACATCCCAATAAAGTCCCTTTCCCGATTTGCCTTCAAATTCATCACTACAGTATAGTGGAACATGAGGCATGCTATGGGGAACATAGAGCAGGAAGGGAGCATCCTGGTGGCGGTCGATGAAATCAACTGCATGTTCGGTGTACCAACGGGTCAGGTTTTTCTGATGGGCATGATCCACATCTTCAATGGCCACCTTACCATTCTCCCAGTACTGCAACGGCCATTGTCCCCAGTAATCCGGGGCTTCCGGATGATTTTTCCACATATCGTTGGAATACATTAATCCACAGGTCTCATCAAAACCTCTGGCATAGGACCTGGTTTCAGGCTGGTCTCCACAGTGCCATTTACCAAAAGCTGCTGTAGCATAGCCCGACTTGCTAAAAACCTCACCCATAGTGGCATAGGTGGTATCAAGACCCCATGCATTGGGACCATGGGCACCAAATACTTTAGTGCGTCCGGGGTAACAGCCGCTCAACAGGGCCGAACGGGACGCTGAACAAATCGCCTGCGGAACATAGAAGTTATGAAATGCGGCACCCTCAGCAGCCAGCTGGCTCACATTTGGGGTTTCCACAGCCAATTCACCAAAGGGCTCAAAATCGGCCCAACCCGAATCGTCCAGAAAGATAATCACCACATTTGGCTTATCTGGTGCTTCCTCTGTGTTACAGGAGATCATTCCAAATGCAGCTAGCAGTAAAAAGAGAATTGACAGTCTGGATTTCATCGTTTATGTTTTTGATTGATAATAAGATGGTGTAGTCCGAATATTACAAATGTAAGCAGGCTTATGGAAATGACAAAAGCTGTATAGATCAGGAAGATATCGAAGGCTTGTTCACTCCCTCTGAATCCCTCATCATTGGAAAAGGTATAGGTCCAGTTGCCGGAGAGCAAGTAACTGATCCCTCCCCAGGCCACTCCAAGCAGAGTGAACACAAAGAAAGCCCGATGGTAAAAACGGTAAACTTGTGAGGTGGGTTTGCGAATAAACCTGATTCCGATTACAATAGACAAGGGAAACATGCTGATGCCCACCCATGTTATGAGTGTCCTAAAGGGTAGCCCGATGCCTTCTATAACTGGTTCCGTCAGGATCGGTAATCCCTCAAGCAACAGGATACAACTACCAATCAACAACAGCAGGGGAAGTATTCTTAACCAGGTCCTAATCATCTTACCTGAAGTCAAATGTGAGTTCAATCTGAAGAGCCCCGTCCTTCACTCTTCGCTTCTGATAATGATATTTACCCGACTGTGGGCCAAGCTCTTCTGCGTCTTTAAATTTGGTGCCAATGGCTGGGATTCCCAGCATAAATGAGAGGTCGCCCGGTGGATGATTCACAGTAGTATTAGCAGGTTGTGGAGCCTCTTCAGGTGTAAATAATCTCAGAAAGAGATCCTGGGTATTACTGTAGATGGTGAAATGACGATCCTGAGTATCTGTAATCCTGGTCCAGTACAGGTTTGAATAGTAACCTTTAAATTCGGGATAATCGAAGCCGGAATGGCCTGTAATGGTAGAGTTGTGGTCTTTCTTCCACACATTAAACTCAACTCCCTTCATCCGGTTCTTCCATACACGGTAAGGTCCGTTCCCCAGGTAGGTGACAGATTGTGCAGCACTTTCAGGGAAGGAGAATGATGCTCCGGTAAAAGGGATTTCAGGACCCTCTGGCTGGTAGTTCAGTTCCATATCCACCAATCCACCTGCATGCACGGTCCATTCAAGGCTTGCATCCCTTCCAAAGTCGGCAACAACATGATGCTTATCCTCCCCGGCAAAATGTCGAAAGGTCTTCAACTGTAGCTGATCACTTCTGAAGATTGGGCCTTCAGACAGAGGAACGTACCAGGATCCCGACCTTACGCTCATAAGCGTTCCATCGGCTTTTGAGAATTCAATTGTAAGAGGACCGGATGTAAGAATCAGGCTTTCATCGGTTTCGGATATTGTAATGGCTTCGGAACTGGCTGAAGTCAGCAGTTCCTTTGTGGTTTGTCCTGGTGATTTAACAGACCAGCTCCAGGTGTGGATCAGTCGCCCATGCGGATCAAAGGCCTCCAGGTAGAGCGCATCACAGGATTGCCATTCCTCCACCAGAGGCACTTTCAACATTCCATTCTGTCCCGGCAGCAGGGGATCTACCTCCGGAAGCCCAAAATCGATTACCTGTGCCGATTCAATGGAGCCCGGATCTATGTTCCCGGGGTTCCCTGGTCCCTGCATTCTGACCCAGTTATAGCGGAAGCTGCATTGATTAAGGTCTGTATAATGAAACCGATTCTGTATTCGGAAGATTCCGTTAAACTCAGGGGTGATATAGCGTTTTTCAATGTGAACGGGCGACCAAATCTCCCTGATGGCGTAGAAGCTGCCCTCTTTCTCATGGTAGGGGCCCAGAATGCCATCGGGTGCATGGTTGCCATCAGAATCCAACATTCCCGTATCAGCGCGTTTGATTGACTCATCGGCAAATACCCATAGAAATCCACCTGCACTCAGTGGGTGTTCCCACATGCGTAACCAGAAGTCCTCCAGCCCGGCTCCAAGTCCGCCATCATAGA
>DAOWFP010000102.1 GCA_030637895.1 Bacteroidota bacterium
TCTATATGCCCGTTGACGGAGAAGTTGTTAAAGTAAACCCTGCTCTTGAGGATACTCCTGAACTGGTTAATTCTGAGCCTTTTGAAGGTGGATGGATGATCAGGGTAAAGATGGGCGATCCATCACAGTTGGATGGTTTAATGTCGGCCGAAGAATACAGTGCCCTGATCGGGTAGGGCATTCGCTGTTTGGTTTTCGGCAGGGTTTTTGTTGCTGATTCAGTATCCAAATACCCTGATGATGAAGAATATATTCTCACTGTCGATCCTGCTCCTAATCTTCAGTTCATGTACCACACCCAGGGTAGTTACAAAAATAATCCCGGAAGCTCCAGAGGGCCATTATGCGGTGGGGCGGGAGTATATCCCACTGGAAAGTGATCATATTGGTGTGGAACTGGGGTATGATGGGATCCAGGGTGAGAATCTGATATTCGATTTCGTAGTACATAATGCTTCTGTTGATACACTCTCCATCCTGCCCAATGATTTCTATTATGTAGTACTCGATAGTGCCAATTCTATGGCTGCTCCGCATACACCATGGATGGCTGTGCATCCGGACAAAGTGTTGATGCATTACGATAATACTTTGGAAGAGACTAAAGAAGCAAAAAACTTGAACTCTCTCTTTGGGGTCCTTCAGGCTGGTGTAAGTATCCTCTACAATACGGCTGGTTTTATTGCAACTGAAAATCCCGCATATATCGCCGATGCTGTTTTCCAGACGGTGGGTACCGCCGATGAGTATATTTCACAGGACAAGATGATCTCTTCCGAAATGGAGATGATTAGTGAAGAAAAGGAGCTGGTGAAAGAAGAGATTTTCAGATCATGCATGGTTCCACCGGGAACGGTGACCAGTGGGTATGTCTATTTTCCCTTACATGAGCAAACAGCCTATTACATGTTCTGTTTTCCCGTTGGGAACCAGCTATTCCAGTTTGTTTACAAGCAAGAAAAAGAGCTTGTTTATTAGCTTTAGGTCTCCAGGTCCTCTGGAGATTCATCTTTCCCGCCGTTTTTTGTTTTAACTGCGACAAGGGGATCGGCAGAGATCTCTTTGTATAACTCCCTGTTGCGTGCCACATCGATGGCAAGGTAGAGGGCGTTTCTGAAGGAAGTGGCAGAAGCCACATTTTTGCCAGCCAGTTCGTAGGCAGTTCCATGAGCCGGACTGGTTCTGACCACTGGCAATCCGGCCGTGAAGTTCACACCAGTATCCATGCTAAGAGACTTAAACGGGGCAAGTCCCTGGTCGTGGTACATGGCCAGTACAGCATCAAAGCGGCTGAATCGTCCGGCACCAAAAAAGCCATCGGCTGCGTAGGGGCCTAATGCTGTTATTCCCAATTTTTTGGCCTCCTCAATGGCCGGTGTAATGACCTTCTGCTCTTCACTGCCAAGCAGACCATCATCGCCGGCATGGGGATTTAGTCCCAGCACAGCAATGCGAGGGTTTCTGATTCCAAAGTCCACCAGCAGGGATCGGGCAAGGATTTTCAGCTTTTCCACAACCAGCTCCCTGGTAATCATTGAGCTTAAGGCCGATATGGGTACATGTCCAGCCACCAGCCCCACTTTCAACAGCTCACTATGCATCAACATCATCACCTCATCGACTTGGAAACGTGCCTGAAGATATTCTGTATGTCCGTTGTAAGAGAATTCGGAGTGCTGGATATTTTGCTTGTTGACCGGTCCGGTGACCAGAGCATCAATTTTACCTGATTCCAGAGCGTCTGTGGCCGCCTTTAAAGCCTTAAATGAATCAATCCCTGCACTCTCAGTAGATTTACCAAGTTCCACACGAATGTTCTCATCCACACAGTTGATGATATAGGATTTATTTCCCCGGGCCTCATCAGGGGAAGAGATTCCTGTGGGAGAAAAGTCTTCAATATCAAGTGCTTTCTTGTGGTAAGCCGCCACTTTGGGGGAACCATAAATGATGGGGGTACAGATCTCATTGATTCGACTGTCCATCAGGGTTTTTATGATCACCTCATAGCTGATCCCGTTGACATCACCATGGGATATTCCTATTTTGAGTTTGTCTTTCATTGATTGGGGATTAATGTGACCGGTCAAGAAGGAAGTTATACAGAATCCTGACACCTACACCGCTGCCTCCCTTTCCCCTGTAATTGAAAGGAGCCTTGTTAAAAGAGGGCCCGGCAATATCCAGGTGGATATAAGGATAATCGGTAAAGTGTTCAAGGAATTTTCCGGCAGTGATTGCTCCTGCGTACTTGCCTCCAATGTTTTTCAGGTCCGCAATATCTGATTTCAGTTGTTCTTTATATTCATCCCAGAAGGGAAATTCAGCCACTCTTTCGGAAGTATATTCTCCGCTTGCCTTAATATTTTCCATCACCTCACGGCTTGCATTTCCCATGCCTACCATGCCAAACTTATCTATGGCCATAAGTGCAGAACCAGTGAGCGTAGAAAGTTCAATAAGTAGTTCAGGATCGTACTGTTTTGCATAACTAAGGGCGTCTGCCAGGATCATGCGGCCCTCAGCATCTGTATTCAGCACTTCAACAGTGGAGCCATCATACATGGTGATCACATCGCCGGGAACATAGGCATTGCCATCGGGCCTGTTATCTGTTGCCGGAACCAGTCCAATCATCCACACAGGAAGTTTATTTTTTGCCACGGCATAAAATGCACCGGCAACAGCAGCTCCTCCTCCCATATCAGATTTCATGTAATCCATGGAGTCGTGTGTAGACTTCAGGCTGAGTCCCCCGGTATCATAAACAATTCCTTTTCCTACCAGCACAATGGGGTGGTCATTGACAGCATTTTCTGGTTTCCAGGTGAGAATGGAGAAAGTGGGAGGATCTATGCTTCCCTTGTTTACAGCCAGGAGCCCCCCCATTTTCAATGTTTCAATCTTAAGCTTGTTGAATACCTCTACGGAAAAACCGGAGACTTTCCCCATATTTTCGATCTCTGCAGAAAGTTGCGTTGCAGTCAGGTATGACAGGGGTTCATTAACCAGGTCACGGGTCAGATAAACCGCCTGGACCAGGTTCTCCAGTTTTTTCACATGATCATCTGTAAGGCCCTCATCATACAGGGAAATTTCATTCAGAGAATGTATTTTAGAGCGAGGGTCTGTCAGGTATTTCAGAAATTGGTAGTTGGTCAGCGCCATCCCTTCGGTAAATGCCACACACTCTTCAGGGTCCACTCCTCCGTTGATGACCGTGACAGATGCTACGTCGTGGTCAATAAGCATTGCATGAATCTCAAATCCTGCTTTCCTGGCATTTTCGAGTCGGATGCTTAAGGGAATATCTTCTTTATCCAGGCTCCGGACGAGATCCACGTGATCCAGGTGGTTTAAAAGGGCTGTATTCTTATCTCCGCCAAGGCGCTCATTGATATATGCTTGCTCTGAAGGATCTGTTATGAAGCCAAAATGCTTCTCTCCCTTTTTCACCAGAACGATCCGGCTCCCTTTGATATCTTTTTTTCTGGTCTTGCTAATCTTCATCACAATCTTCTTTATACATTGGAAGTGTAAATGTAAAAGTGGATCCCACTTCAGCTTTACTCTCTATCTCCAGTGTTCCGTTGTTTCTTTCAAGCATATCCTTTACCAGTTGCAGTCCAAGCCCTGTTCCAATCTCCTGGTCTGTTCCGGCGGAACTGTTCAGATAACCCTCTTTTTTAAACTGTTCAAGGTATTCTGGTTTCAGGCCGACACCCGTATCAATAACCGAGCAGTAAATTTTATCCAGCTCCTGCCAGGCCCGAACGTGGACTGTACCTCCTTTGCGAGTAAACTTGATGGCATTGGCCACGAGGTTCCTCAAAACTATATTTACAAAAACAGGATCGGCAAAGGCTCTTACACTGGGTTTTACCTCTATGGTAAATGCCAACTCTTTTTGCAGGGCCATATGTTGGTAAAGGGCCTCTACCTCATTTACCAGATCCTTCATCTCTATCTGCACTGGAGCAATACTCAGTCTGTCGTTTTCGCTTCGACCCCAGTAGAGCAGGTTATCCAGGAGGGTGACGGCCGCCTGAGAGGATTCCCGAAGAGAATGTGTAATATGTTTTTTGGATGCCAGTTCAGGTTTGGAAGCAAGCAGGTCGGAAAACTGTGCCACACTTGCAATGGGATTTTTCAAATCGTGTGCGATCACCGATAATACCCTGTTCTTAAACCTGAGAGAGGACTCCAGCTTGAGCCGCTCTCTGTCGTTTCGAATCCATTGCAGGATAATGAGCACCGCCATGGCAAATATAAAGAGCTGGAAGGAGATTTGTGATAGATAGTTACCATAGACGGAGCCGCCTGTATTGGCAAGCAGGATATCGTTGATCAGGGTGAAGATAAAGAAGGATAGCGATCCAAAAAAGATAGTATCCATCAACTTTCTTTTTACCGTTCCGATGAAACTGACGATCAGGTAGTGAGCCAGGAAAAGCACCAGGAGTGGCTGATAAGCAAGCATTTCATAAGTGAAAACGTGAACAGGCAATATGAACAGGGAGATACTGGCCAGGGCCATTATGACGGTATTTACCTGAATGATCCTGTTCATATATCTTCTGGGAAACATCTTATGCAGAAAGAGCATCCCGAATAGTTGAGCCAGATAAGAGCCCAGGTACTCCATCCTGATCTGCCATGCCCAGGGCGTTTCGATAAAGTAGTTGGAGAAATAGAGTCCCGTATTGACCGATCGCATCAGGATACCAAGGGTGGTGAGGGCAAACAACAACATCAAAACCTCCTTCCTGGTAAAGGACCAGAAAATCAGGAAAAAGATCATAAAAAAGAAGAGAACCCCGATGGTAGAGTAGTTGAACATACGCCGTCTTTCTTTTCTTTCCATGACCTTGTTGGCGCTGCCGATCACAAGCGATTTCCAGAATCCACCTCTGCGGTGATGAAAGTTTGATACCTGGATCAGGATCTGAAGCGTATCGGTATCCGGAATATAACAGAAGCTGGCAGTTTCATACCAGGGCTTCTCCTCTTCCCAGGTGGTCCCCACCTCTCCATTCTCACTTACAAGGCGCTTGTTGACGTAAAACTTGTAAGCCACATCGAACAGAGGAATATCAAAGCAGATGGCCGAATGATAGTCCTCCGGGAGGATAACCATCAGGCTGTATGTGCCGTATCCAAATCCGGGAAGTGATTTGCCATCAACATTGTAACTCTTCCAGTAAGAGGGTACGGTAACAGGAATACCTGTTGCTTCATGCTGGCCAAGATTATCAGGACTCAGAAGTTTCTCCCAGTAGAATATCCACTCTCCGTCCAGGTCGAATATGCTTTGATCATCCATAGCACACTCCCTGAGGTCAAGAATTCCTTTATTTGGGACCGGAATTCCGTGGTGAGCGGAGAGTGTTGTAAATCCGAAAGTTAGAAACAAATTCAGTATGATGACCA
>DAOWFP010000153.1 GCA_030637895.1 Bacteroidota bacterium
AAAATGAGTAAGATATATTGGATTCGAAAAAGCTGAAGGAGATGGATTCAGCTTCTTTGGTGGGGGTCGCGTCCCCATTGGCCACGTTAAGCACATCCGCTTCAAATGTACTATGCTCAGCAACCAGGTCAATGCTTCTTACCAGGTCAAGCACATGAATGAAATCGCGCGATTCATTGCCTGTCCCAAAGAGGGTGAAGGGCTGAGCCTTTTTTGCCTTATGGTACAGATCCCAGAATAACTGTTTCTTCAGCCCATCGCCATAAACCGAGAAAATACGTAAAGAGCAGGTAGGTATCTTCCAGAAATCATAGTACTCCTTACATATCTGTTCAGACTGAAGCTTATGAATTCCATAGGGGGAGAGGGGATTGGGACTGGCTGTCTCCCTGATAGGCAGCTCTTCCGGATTTCCATAAATGGCCGCACTTGACAGATTTATAAACCGGCAGGTGGGCTGATGGTTCTTAATGGCTTCCAGTATTTTAAAAACATTCACCGTATTCAGATGATAATCCCTCAAAGGATTGTTTATGGAGTCGGGAACACTTGCTGCACCTGAACAATTCACACACAGGTCATATTTGATGTCGGTGAAGAGGGAGCTGAAATCGGAATTGGATGCATCGATCAGAAAGTAGTTATTTGGATTTGCATAATCGACGATCACATCGGCACCCCAAACATCATCACCTTTTTGTTGATAATAGCGATGAAGATGTTGCCCGATAAAACCCTTGGAACCTATGATTAGTATGTTCATTCTAATATAAATTTATAAAAGGATTCACATATGTGCTCCCTTGAAAATCTCCTGATACTCTCCCTGGCATTTGATCCCAGTTTTTCCCGCAATTCTTTATCTGCCATCAAAAGGGAAAGTTTTGATTCAAATGTTGCCAGATCAAAAAGAGGTATGAGGAATCCATTGCTTCCATCGGCGATCATCTCGGAAGGTCCCGCCGTACAGTCATAAGCAATGACCGGCAATCCGGCCGACATGGCCTCCCCGATTACATTGGGGAATCCTTCGGAACTGGAGGTAAATGCAAAAATGGCGCTGCTGAGATAGATCTCATCAATTTGATCCTGTTTTCCCGTAAACACTACTCTTTGCTCAATATTAAGCTCCCTGGCCAGCAGCTGCAGCCGCTCCAGGTTATTCTGTTTGAGATGGTCGTAACCCACCAGTAGCAATTTCCAGTCGGGCTGACTTACCTTTGCAAAGATTTCTATGAGTTGATCCTGGTTTTTGCTCTTAATCAAACGGCCAACCATCAGAACAGATTTTTCCCTTTTTCTCCCGGCCTCCCCATTGCTGATCTCTCTTACAGGGTTTCCAATAACAGCGATATTACGGCTCCTGTTGTTCCTGAGATAGATCTCCCTTGCCTTCTCTGTCTGCAGGATCACTCCCCGGGCACGGGGATAGAGCCACTGCCGCAGCTTGTCCTGAATTTTACCAAGGCTTTTATCGGGCTGACTCCGGTCGGAAACAAAAACAGGAGTCTTCAGGCCCAGGGTTGAAAGCAGCACCAGGTTGTTCCAGTACTCACCAAAACTCAGGAGGCTCTCCGCATTGATCCTGGCAATTGTTCTCCGCAGAAAGAAGATTGTCCTGATGGTGGAGATGAAACGCCGGCTGTTATTGAACCCGAATGCCGGCTTATGAATGATCATATTCTCAGGAACAGCATAGAAAATCTCTCTTGAAATCCCGTACAGAACCAGGTGAAGTTCGAGCTCCTCCCTGGAGGCAAAATACCAGCTCAGCTCAGACATAACCCGCTCCATACCACCGGCCTGCAGAGAGGGAATCACCAAACAGAGCTTTCTTTTCCTCATTTTCTAATGTCCTCCACCATCCATCCATAGGGATTAAAAGAACCCTCGTTCCAGCTCAGGTCCCTGTTCCAGTAACCGGCACAGGCATCATAGGCCTCCACCGCAAAACCATAAGAGATCTCTACGATCTGGGGCTTCCCCTCCAGGAATACATAATCATAGGTCATACATTGCGCCTGAAGCTTTTCCGAAACTTCAAATGATATGCGTATGGATTCATCGTCAAAATGCTCCTTTTCATAAAGAATAAAACCGCTTCCAGAAGCCCTGAAATCGTTCTTCCTGACCAGTCTCTTGAGGGCAAATGCCTTGTCTCCAATGACAATAACACGTATATCGTGGTCATTGTCAGGAATAAAGTCCTGGAAATAGACATACCCAATCTCCCTTCCCGTAACCCGGGCATACCTGGTTGGATGAACAATGCGGATCATCCCTTTGATCACATCCCACAGGCTGGTTTTGCCCAGCCGGTACTTTCTGATCCGCTCCTTCAGATTGCTCCAGGCCTCATACTGCTTAAAGCCCTTACCAAAAGCCTTTTTGATCAATTTAATGGCCTGACTTTCAGATCTTACCAGTCGGACATTCTGTGAGCCTGATCCGTTTCGCAGCTTGAATACTTTGGGGTAGTCCGTTTCACCTGCCCACTTCAGAGCCTCCTGCTTTTTATAGAAGACATGAGCCGGTGCCAGGGGTGCATCAATGGACTCAAGCAGGTACTTTTGACCCACCTTGTCATCGAAATGCCACACGGTATTGTAATCCGGGAAAACTCTTATTCCGGCATTCTGAAGAGAGAACAGCAGCTGCTTTGCAAATTTGCTATCCTTGGAGTCCTTGTGGTTGAAATGCCACATGAGGACATCACAGCCGGATAGTTGCTGAATAATATCCGACCGGTAGCAATCTACCAGCTCATAGCTGATCTCCTTCTCTTTGCAATAGGCTATCCAGCGATCGCTGAATGAATCCTTAGTGTGGTGTATTCCAATTCTCATTGCCAGTGTCTAAATAAATACCTGCCCAGATCTCAAATGAGACCAGGACCCACAGGGCCTCAAGCTCATTGTATTTCAGAGAGCGAACATCCGAAAGCCAGTTTGAAACCGGTCCATGATTGAACAGTCCACGTTGCCTGATACCGGGCAATACAACATCATTCAGATATTCATCAAATCTAAGGTTCGTGAAGAATTCCCGCACCGGTATGCCAAAACCCATCTTATTGCGAAAGGCAAAATCCTTTCCAAAGGTAGAAGCCGTCATCTTTTTCAACAGATACTTCTCCGTGTTTTTCCCCTCCGGACTCTCTTTGAGAAGCAGATACTTTTCCGGGACGGTAAAGGCCTTGTCGACCACCTCATTATCCAGAAAGGGGACCCTGTTCTCAATGGAGTGGGCCATGGACATCTTGTCCTGTCTGATAAGCAGATCGGGCAGGTAGGCGAGCATCTCATATTTAACCTGCCTGTCAAACAGCGATCCATCAAGAGAGTTGTACAGTGAGCGGCGACCCTGGGTTGCCCTCTTTTTACTGAATCCCGGCTTTAGCTTTGCTGCCATCCCCGGGGTCATAAATGCGGTGGCCATCACCGACCGGTACTCCTGCTTGAAGTAATCGGCCAGGTCCAGGGGATGACCGAGATTTTTCTTAAACTGGTGCAGCAGGCGCCTGGTCTGGTAAGGATAGCTGAGACTGTAAAATCTGCTGTATCCGCCGAAGACCTCATCAGCTCCTTCGCCGCTGAGCAGCACGGTTACATAATCCCTGGCCCGCTGTGACAACTTATATATCCCAATGGTATTTGGATGATTCAGCGGGGCTTCCAGATGCCAGGTGGCCCGTTCCATATGATCCAGGTAGTAATCCGAATCCAGCAGGAACTTGTGTGAAGTGATGGCGAGGTTTTCCGTAACCCGGTCAATGAACTTCTCCTCGCTGAAGCGCTGATCTTTAAAGACAATGGAAACCGATTCGAAGCTCCCTTTTTCACTGTTCCGGTTCGCAAGCCAGGTCACCAGCGAAGAGTCGACGCCCCCTGAAAGCTGGCAGCCCAGTTTCACATCGCTCATGAGCTGACTCCGGACACTTTTGCTTAACCACTCCTCCATGCGCTTGCCATAGTCATCCAGATTGCCCGAGGATGCTCCGGATCGAACATAATCATCCGGATCAAAATAGCGTTGCACCACAGGTTCCTGGTCCGCTTTATAAACCAGGTAGTGTCCGGGATCCAGTGACACAATATCCTTGAACAGGGTCCCCCTGAGGGTATTCCGGAACAGAAGGAATTCATCGAGCTGCGCCTCATTCAGCTGGTAATCAAAGCCTTCCAGGTACCTGAAGCTTTTCAGCTCCGAGGAAAAGGCAAAAAGCTTTTCAGTGAGAACATAGTACATGGGCTTGATGCCAAAGCGGTCACGTGTAATATAGAGTTCATTTCTCCCCAGGTCGACAATCACAATGGCAAACATTCCGTTCAGGCGACCGAGCATACCCTCGAAGCCATACTTCAGATAAAGCGCCAGGACGATCTCCGTATCGCTTGTGCTCTTAAAGCGGTAACCCCACTCCTCCAGCTCTGACTGAAAATCGAATGCATTGTAGATCTCCCCGTTCAGTGTCAGCAGGACCTTCTCATCGGGACTCACCATTGGCTGATGGCCATTGTGGGAGAGATCCAGGATGCTGAGCCGGTTAAATCCCAGGATCCCTTCAAACCTTTGGTCGATGGATCGGGGTGCTGCTGTTTCCAGTTCGGCCGACTCTCCGGATGTGAGGCTGAAGGCCCTGGCTCCGGAGTCATCCGGTCCACGGTGCTTCTGAATCCTCAACATCTCAAGGATGCATGAGGAGTCTGCCAGGGGCTCACCTGTCCTGTTCATATATCCAGCTATTCCACACATCTTAGCTATTCATTTTCTTTAAGTAATCTCAATAGCACCTCCCGGTGCGACTCGCAACGGATCAGGTTCAGGTATAGTAATCTTTTTCGCCTGGAGAGCAATTTGGGGAAAAGGCCTCTTTTTCTCAGTGCCGTCACAAGCCTGCCAAAGTAGGGTTCCAGAAATGCATCATACATGGGGAATACCTTCTGACAGTACTCCTGAAAGCTGGCCTCCAATTGACTGTCGTCTGCTATGATCTGGTTCAAACGGCTTATCTCCTTCTCAAATGCTTCCTGTTCCGACTCATTCAGACGAAATACCCCCGGTTTTTCACCACACTGCTTCAGCGCTATGATCTCAAACCCGATTTTATCTGAAATCACCAGACGCACCAAATAACCCTTGTTCCAGCCCTGATCAATCTTTCCGGGCCAGTCGTACATGAAATTTCCCAGTCCGTAGAATATGGGTTTATTTTTGTAGGTCTCATAACCGGAGAAGGCATGTGTATGGTGCGAAACCACCACATCGGCTCCCATATCAATGATACTTCTGTAGAGCCTCTTGGTGCGTGGAGAGGGCAGCTCATAGAACTCGTTCCCTGCATGCACAATAACAATCAGATAATCATGAGCCTCCCTGGCAGCAGCGATATCATTGGCACAGCTCACCGGATCCAGTGGATTACAGTGGAAGGATCCATCGGGAGCGGATAAAAACTCATTGTCGGCATAATTCAGAATGGCAAGGCTCTTCCCATCAATGGAGCTTGAATATGGTAAACGAGCATCCTCCGGGCCTGGACCGATACCCACGGTTTCAATGCCACTCTCTCTGCATTGTTCCAGGGTTTCCTGAACCCCCTTCGAACCATAGTCCATAATATGGTTATTGGCCATGGCCGCCAGGTGAATCCCGGCATGCTTCAGGATCTTGATACTATCCGGGTGCGCTTTCTGATGCGGCCCGGTTTTTCTCCGGGCGGTCTCCTTCAGGGTCAGGGGACACTCCAGATCAATTACATTCAGATCACTCTCCCGGAACAGATCTATAAAATCGCTAAGGAGTGGCTCAATCTCCTGTTTCCGGGCCAGCTCCTCAACCCTGTTGATGGGACAGAAGTCCCCTGTTAATAGTATCTTCATTGATCTCCTCTCCCTGCAATTAAATTTCCCAGTTCATCTGAGCTAATAAATTCCACATGGGGCCACAGCTTGATGATAGCTTTAAGCAGGTCATCCAGGAGCTGCAGGTTCTTTTTTCTGTTCTGCTCATCCAGCGAACCCATAAAGTTAATACGATGGCTCCCAATCACAGCAGGTTTGTTCCACCTGAAAGCAATCTGTATGCGATTCAGGACCTCGCCCACCGGGTCGGACAGTTTTGTAAGTGATGGTTCGAAAAAGGCGTTCCTGATAAGGAAATACTGGCCAAAGGCATTTTTGTTCCCCAGGAAATGAAGCTTTGAATTGTAGTTCCCAAAGGATCCTGTGGGGATCAGCTGCTTCACAAGACCCTGAATATATCTGACTCCGCCTTCATGCAGGGTCTCCTCAACCTCACTGTTCCAGGTATAGCAGGGCGGGATAAAGGATAAGGACCTGTATCCGAAGACCTTCTCGAACAGGTCCAGTCCCTCAGTGAGCCCCTCCTTCATTTCTTTCAGGTCCTCCGGACTGTTATAATCCAGTACCTCCATAAAGTTATAGTCTCCATCGCCCGAAAAGGTGGTCTCATGATCAAATGTGAACATCATCCCCTCTGTTTTCTCCCGTAGAGCCTCCATCCACCTGACCACATTCACATGCTCACGACCATGAAATTGTGGGTGAAATATGCCGGCCGAATCTCCCTGCTTCCATAGTTCCTCAACCCTGTCGCGCTGCGGGTAATGTTTAAGGGTCTCCGTCACAGGCTCCACATAGTAGGTGCTGAAATCCGATTGCCTGATACGCTTAAAATCGGGATTGCCCATCACACAATTTGCCGTAATAAGCGGAGAATTGCCGGCCGAATCTTTATGGGACTGCAAGACCTCAAAAAGCATCTCCAGGTCGTCGTTGCTCTCCAGTGTATCAATGCGGTTGTAATCGCTTCCGGCAATATCAAATCCCCTGGAAATAAACTTCTCATAGACCTCGCTGGAGGGCATCCGTATACTGCCCCAGTCATCACTCTCAATGATCACCAGCTTACGGCCCGTCCGCCAGCCCGGAATATTGAGCAGATTCCTGGATACTTGTGATTTTATTCGGTTTATCGGATTAGCCATGCTTGATGATCTCCCCCAGTTCAGCAGAGGTAACAAACTCTGCCCCGGGCCATTTACTTACAATTTGTTTGATCAGCTGCTGCAGGAGCTTCAGTCCATTGTCACGATTTTGCTGATGCAGCGCCCCAATATAGTTGACCCGGTGTGAACTGATCAGGGCAGGTTTGTGCCATTTGAATGCAGATGAAATATCATAGAGGCAATGATCAACCCAGTCCCGCCCGGGCTCCACAGGTTCAAAGAAACAATTCCGCGTTAGATAGATCAGCCCCTTCCCGTTCCGCTGTCCCAGCCAGTGGAGTTTCTTTCCCTGTTTCCCCTGTCCCATTGGTTCCCTGTGTATTTTGGAAACTGAAAGAAGCTGTATACCTTCTTTTGCACAGACGGGTTCCAGGGTGGAACTGATAAGTCCGTTGGGCGGAACAAAATAGCTGGCGCGGTAGCCAAACAGCTTTTCAAAAAGGTGAAGGCCGCTTACAAGAACCTCCTGATGGTAAGAAAGATCGTCCGGATCATTAAAATCAAATGCTGCCTGAAATTCCAGTCCGATCCGGGGATCATCGGCCGTGGATATACCCCACATCTTGTTTTTAAAGGCACTCATGGGGCCCTCCAAACCAGCTTGCAGGGCCCTCATCCATACGGGTACATTCAGGTGTTCACGCCCATGAAACTGCGGCACAAAAAGTCTCTTTTCTCTACCTTCCTGCCAGAGATCAAAAGAGCCTTCACAATGTGCCTGGCCAAGCAGTGTTTCCGTAAATGGTTCATAGAAATACTCCCTGTAATCAGCTTGGCGGATACGGTCAAAATCGGGATTTGCAACAACAGATTCCGGAGTAAAAACTGCCGGTCGGCCACTGCTGTCTTTTACCGAATTAAGCACCTCAAAGAGGGAGGCCAGATCCTCTGTGGTGGCAAGTGAATCGTAGTTGTTATAGAGGTGGCCCGCATCTGACTGCAGGTCAATTCCATCTTTCTGCAAATTTTCAAGTGCCTCAAGTGATGGCGTGCGGATGCTTCCCCAGTCGTCCGACTCAAACACAACAAGTTTACGTCTGGTCCTCCATCCGGGAATATTTGATAGATTCTTTATCAGAGCCGACTTGCTTGAAGGCTTATACATCAAGAACTTAACATTTAGTAAAATAACATTTCGCCAAGAGATAAGGCAGGTGCCAGGAGCGGGACTCCAAATACGGGACTAAAGAGCCACACATTGATGCTCTCCATTCCCACTCTAAATATCACAGCAGAATAGAGTGCCATGGGGAACAGCCCCAACCAGGTAATAATTGACAGCTTATTCACAGAGTCTTTCACAAAATACCGAAAAACGTAGAGTGTGGCAAAGAGATAGAACACCAGCTGAAACCGTCCGCCAAAGGTTGGAATTACCAGACCGAAATTAACAAATGCAAGGAAGAGCAATAAGAAACTAAACAGGTTTTTGTCGCTCTTATCCTGCATATGTCTTCTTTGGAAGATCTGTATGATCGCAAGGACCGCTATCAGGTAATAGAATATAAGGTTGTTACTCAGATCAAGGAACCAGGAAGCACCTTCATAGGACTCCTCAATCCCCTCAATATAAGCTTCATTGGAGTAGCCCTCATACCTGTTTTCTATCTCTCCTCCCGACATCAGGGCCATAGACTGAAACACAGGGGATACGAGAGTGGGTGCGATAAACGAGACCACCAGAAGTGGCACATAGAGGATATTGCGATTGCCGGCAAAGTAATAGATGAGGAGTATGGCATTGGCCGTAATAAAGCTCCAGTGCATCATCGATGCTGAGAGGGCGAGCACCAGAAACCAGATCTTACGTTGCAGGATCGCATGATAAGCCCCGTAAAAGAAGATCCATGCCGCAATGGTCATCCTCACACCACTTACAGCGGTAATGGGTATGATCATGATAAAGAAAATCATAAATATCTGGGCATGCCATCCGGGGTTTTTCTGGTACTGATCATGAATCAGATTGATGGACCTCAAATAGAAAAAGCCGAATAAGGCTGCCCATACTCCAAAAAGGACCCCGTGATTTGTGGTAAACCGGGATACAATAAATGTAACAAGTGGTTCCACAATATCGACCGATCCATCTGTGTAGAGTCCTGAAAAAATTGAGAAAAAATCAGATAAAGGCATGCGGGCTGTATATCGCAGTCCCTCTGCATAACGCTCAGCATCCACACCTACCTCTCCGATTACAAAAGAGAGACCGTAATAGATCAGAAAAATGTAAACTACTTTTCGGGCTTCCTTCTGGCTATAGTTGATTATGGCCATAATAAATGCCAGGAAAGGCCACAAAATGAATAAAACCAGATAGTACTTTCCATTCGATTCAAAGCTTGGCATGGATGGGGTTGAAATGCTTGTATTCATTTGAAAAGCGCTGTTTATATTAGATCGAGGAAATGCTTAGCGACACGCCCGATATGATATTGTTCCGGATCGGGGAGCTGCATGCGTTTTGAATAATCTCTGTTTAAGAAGGCCTGAATATCATCCATGGTAAAGTGCTTATCAATATTGAGTACCGGTTTGTTGGTAATTGCATAGTCAATCAGTTTGCTGGGAACATTCAGACTTGTATTGTTATCAAAATTAATCAAGAAATCCATATCTGAGAGCACTTTTAATAACTCCTCCCTTTTAATATACCCTGAAACAGCCAGCTTTCCGTCCAGGGCTTTTCTGTAAGGTTCCAGTATCTCCGGCTGGTTGGTGAATACATGGAACTTAAAAGCTTGTTCGCACTTCACGAGGAATTGCAACAAGAGGCGCGGATCGCGGATGCCCACTAAAAATCCGCCGGCATAGGCAAACCTTGGTTCAGGGTAAGTAAGAGCTGGGGCTTTTACTGCCTTCAGATCAAAATCAAATCCCTGCGGGATCACCCTTATTTTATTGTGAAACTTCGAGTAGTAGGCAGGCCTGGCACTCTCAACAGGTATAGTGATATATGTGGCCCTTCTGCAAAATTGTTTCTCGAGGTAGCCGAAGTAAAAGGGTTTCCGGAAGGAGTCAAGCACATCTCCCATATAGGGATCCCCGCAATCGGCCACCCAAGTTTTTGCAAGAGGCTTTTTCTTTCTCCATGCCCTCGCAGTCCCCCATTGTACCGGGTAGGGAACCGCAAATGAGATCATCAGATCATATCCCTCTTCTTTTTTGAGCATGCGCTTCACTTTAAACATCTCCTCTATGGCGGGGTACTCAACTAGTAGCATGAGTATTCTTGTAAGAGCCCTGAACAAAAGAGAGAAGGGCTTTCGTCCGGACTCCGGAACCCTTGGAAATTTCGCTTTGCTCCACATCTTGAGTGTAAGCGGAAACTCTTTCAGAAACCCCGAGTAGTCATGATCCCGATGCTTTGAGATGACCACCACCCGGTGACCCTGCCTCAGGAACTCCCTGGCAAGCTCAGTTGCTCTGAAACTTCGGGGTGAAAGCTCCGGATAAAACGCACTGGAAACCAATAATATGTCTTTTTTCTCACTCATGCCTCAGACCGTCTTCCTCCTTTTCAGTTTCAGAAAGTAATACTCTAGCTCTATTTTTATGGCCTCACGGATCTTATAACAAATCCAGTAGAGATAAAAGCAGTGTATGGATCGATTGTAATAACGGCCCATCTTTTTGTACCAGCTGCTGCATCCCTCTGGTTCAAGTTTTTTCAGTGGTCCCTTCTTTAATGCCTTGTGCAGTTTTGAATAATTCTTCGGATAGTGCTTGATTTCCAGGGAAGTGATGGACATAATTGTGAAATGAACAATGGAATCATTGATAAAATCCATCTCTGCCTTGTTCCTGCAATGTTCAAGTTTAAACTGGTGAAGGTTGTGGGCAGCCTTTATGAAACCATCTCTTCCTCTTTCTGAATAATAGAGCGGACTATGCGTGGCAGAACCCGGTCTTGTGGTTCTCATATATACCTGTCCGTTCATAAAAGTCACCCGCTTTGCAAGGCACATGATTCGTGCCATCAGTTCTCCATCCTCCAGGTAGGGTACATTCTGCAGGTATCTCAACTCATGGGCCTTTAAAAATTCCCTTCTGAAGAACATGGAAACGGATCTGTGAGGATCCCGCTCCTCTGTCCCGGTCTCTTCCCGCCAGAACTTATTCAGCAGATCAACACCCGCCATAAAATTGGATGATTCATGCAAGGGATCGTAATGATATACTTCTTCCCCGGCTTCATTGAGGATGGTATAGCCCATTAATCCAACATCAAGCTGATGCTCATCCATTATGTCCAGCCGCTCCTTTAAAACACCGGGCTTTAGATAATCGTCCGGATCAACCATCATCAGGTACTCCCCGGTCGCCACCTCCATGCCATTGTTACGGGCCCTGGATACTCCCTGATTCTCCTGGTCAATGAGAAGTATATTTCCAAATTCTCCCTGGAGCCGTACCACCACGTCGTGACTCTTATCAGGAGATCCGTCATTGATGCATATAATCTCGTAGCTATCCTGTGGAATATCCTGATCTTCAAGGCTACGTATACACCTCTCCACATATGGTTCGACATTATAGATGGGGACAATTATGGATAAACGCTTCATTAAATCAAAAAAAATTAAACTTCTGTTTCACGATATATGCTCAGCCAGTCTTCAATCACATGATCCCATGCCGAGAAGGCCGAGATCCGCTCCCTGTTTCCAAGGCATTTTTCCCGGAAGCTGTCGTAATTTTCAAGAACATCAGTAAGCACTCCATCAAGTGATTCCAGGGAAGTAGTCACGAAAAATACATGCTCATCCTTTAATACCTGGTAGGGCAGCCAATCGCCGGCAATGAGTATCTCTCCTGTATAAATATGTTCCTGTATGGCCGATGCCAGTGCATCAGAAACCTGTATGGTGAGGGTCAGATCACTGACTATTCTGTATCTGCACAAATCTTCCAGGGTGAGAAAAGAGCTAAGAATCCTGAACGGTATACCAAGCGCCTCGGCTTTTTGTCTCACTTCGGGGATGTAGGCTTTGTCCCCGCCATAGGTCATAGGGAGAATCAAAAACAGCTTCTCCCGCAGATCCGGAGCCAGTCTTTCAATACTTTCAAGCATAAGCAGGTGCCTGTGTCCCTTGCTCCTGTTGGTCCCGCAAGTTAATACCAGGCGATCCTCAGGAATCTCAAGCTCCTTTTTACAGGCCTCCTGACCTCCCTGCTGCTGCAGTTGGTCGATGAGCTCCAGCTGGACAATGCCAAAATGAGCGATCCGAACCTTGCTCTCCAGTTCGGGGTAGTGCTCCAAAAAGTCTTTGGCAATCTCCCCGGTCTCCACCTGTATGGTCTTCACTGTTTGAAATATGCTTCGCTGTTGCTCCCTCCTGACGCTGTCGGCCATGTAGAAATCGCTTCCCCAGATCGTGATCTTTACCTGCTTCCCTCTTCTCCCAAGCTCCTCAATCAGTCTGTCATAAGCCGGACTAAAGAAGTGGATATCAATGATATCATATGCTTCTGATAGTTTCAACAGTGCCTTGTATCTGAATCGATTGTTTATAAGTCCCCTTAACCCCGGAACCCGGGCAAGTACAGAGAGCAGACCGATCCAGATTGCTCTTTGCCTCAGCTTTCCCTTTTGGAAGCGCCAGTAGACAATATTAAAGGATGAAGCTTCTACCCCTCTTTTATTCAGATGATTACACAGGTTATCAATGGTCTGATAATGATTTGCATACTCAAAAAGAACAAGGACTTTCATATGGGAATTCTGCAGGCTCAGGTTTTAAAGTTCTCCAAATAGCGGGAATACTGACTCCAGTCCCCGATATCGATCCAGCTGTTCTGGGAGATGGGAAATACCCCCACCTTTCTTCCCTGCTGCTGCAGTTTAATAATCAAATCGGTAATGTTGTAAAATTCGTCCACCGGGATATCCTCAATAAGATGCGGCTCAAGAATATACATTCCGCTATTGATCTTAAAGGTAAGTTCGGGTTTCTCAAGCAGCTTGGTGAGCAATCCGTTCTCCTCCGTTTCGATGGTCCCGTAGGCAATTGGGAAATGCCTTAATGCAGCAACTATGGTTATCTCATTCTCGTTCTCACGGTGAAAACTGAGGATTTCAGAGTAATCCTGCTCAATGAGGATATCACAGTTGCTCACAAAAAATGTCTCCTGTAACTGCCCCTTCAGCAGACTGAGGCTGCCCGCTGTACCAAGCGGTTTTTTCTCCTCGAAGAAAGAGATCTCATCGTCAAGATTCAGACTTTTCACATAATACCTGATCAGGTCGGACTTGTAGTTTACAGAAATAAAGAAGCGTGAAGAGCCATGCTGATTAAAACGGTCAAAAATCTCCTCAAGCATAGTCTTATCGCTGATGGGGATCAGGGGTTTGGGCAGCACATTGGTCAGTGGCTTCAGCCGGGTGCCCTTGCCACCGGCCATTATCACCACCGGAAGGTTGAACTGTGCAGCCACCTCCTGCTTTTTCACAGCGAACATATCCTCCCAGAACAGTACATCCTTCAATTCCCCTGCTGTATCGACCACAGGCATAAACTCGGTCCTGTGCTGAAGCATCATCGCCTTGATCTCCTTGGTAGAATCGCCCGGACGGGACACCACGTATTCATCGCTACGCAGAATGGAACCAACAGGGACATTCAGGTCGATATTATTGATGATAGCCCTCTGAATATCACCTATGGAAAGCAATCCAATAAATTTATTGTTTTCGGAAACCAGCAGCAGTTTGCGCTCAAACTGATCCATCTGCTTCAGAGCAAAAAGCACAGAAGCATCCGGCCTGATATTGATCTGATGAGAATTTTTAATCATGCAGAATGCGTTTAAGATTTGAAACGATGTATTCAATATCATCTTCACTGAGCCTGGAATACATGGGCAGGGTAATCAGGTTATCGCTTACATACTCGGTGAGAGGCAAGCTACATGAGAACTCCCTGAAAATGGAGAAACGATGAACAGCCGGGTAATGCACACTGGTTTGAATACCCGCTTCAGCAAGTTTGCCGCGCACCTCATCACGCTTATCCACCGTTGAATCTTTCAGTACAATGGTGAAAATATAATTGGAAACGATGGCGTCAGATTGAGCAAAAGGAATAGTGATCCCATCAAAATTCTTCAGGCGTTCCAGGTATAGCTTACGAATCTCAGCACGCTTGTTGATATCGGCCTGAAGCTTATCCAGCTGAACCAGACCTATGGAAGCACGAATATCATCCATCCGGTAATTAAACCCGAGGTCCACCACATCATAGGAGGTGGAGTGGCCCTTGGACCGTTCATAAGACATGCTGGTCATTCCATGGGAACGGAGCAGCCGGGCCCTTTCAGCATAGGCCGTGTTGTTGGTAAGCAGCATCCCCCCCTCGCCGGTACTAATATTCTTGTTTGAGAAAAAAGAGAAACAGCCAATATCCGCAATGGTTCCCAGCTTTTTCCCGTGGTATTCTGACAATGGCCCGTGACAGGCATCTTCAATGACCTTTAGCTTATACCGGTCTGCCAGCTCCATAATCCGGTCCATATTACAGGGGAAGCCACCAAAATGCATCACCACGATGGCCCGGGTCCTGGGGGTGATTTTTCCTTCAATATCAGCCGGATCCATAGTCAGATCAGAAGTGCTCTTCACATCGGCAAAAACAGGAACAGCATTTACATAACGGATGGCATTGCAGGTGGCCACAAAGGTGAGGGATGGACAGATGACCTCATCACCTGGCTGGATCCCGATCAGATGCATGGCCAGGTGAAGCGATACGGTACAGTTTGTTAGAGCCACCGCTTGCTCTGCTTCAAGCATGGTCGCAAATTTCTCTTCCAGGGCCTTGGTTCTGGGACCTGAGGAGATCCACTTGGACCTGATCACTTCAGTCACTGCCTTTTCCTCTTCTCCGTCAAAGTTCAGATCAAACAGTGGTATTTTATAGGACATCTGCTAGCTTAAGTTAGAGGTTATAAAGCCCTGCTTTATATTTAAGCAGGTTCTCTTTTTGACTGAACCACTTACAGGTCTGTTCCAGACCCAGGCGGAGATCATATTCCGGTTCAAAACCGGTGAGGGATCTGATCAGAGAATTGTCCCCCCAGAGCCTGAACACTTCCGAAGCAGCGGGCCTGAGCCGCTCCTCATCAGTAAGGATACGTACATCGCTCTTCATGATATCCTTGATCATATCGACAATGCCGCCCATGGATACCTCAAAATTGGAGGCAATATTGATCTCTTTGCCGATGGTATCATCGCATTCAGCAATCTGAACAAAGCCCCGGCAGGTATCCAGTACATAGTTCATATCACGGGTGGGACTCAGGTCCCCCAGGCTGATCTCCTCAACTCCCGAGGCGATCTGCGTAATAATGGTAGGAATAATGGCCCGTGCCGATTGCCTGGGACCATAGGTATTAAAGGGGCGTACAATGGTCACCGGCAACTCAAAGGCAGAAAAAAAACTTACAGCAAGGGCATCGGCACCGATTTTTGAAGCCGAATATGGGGATTGTGCCTGCTTTGGATGCTCTTCATTGATGGGAACATAGCGGGCCGTGCCATAGACCTCTGAGGTGGAAGTTACCAAAACCCGGATATCCCCCAGCTCCCTGGCAGCCTGACAGATATTCAGGGTTCCCTTCACATTGGTATCCACATAAGAGTCAGGCGCATGATAGGAGTAAGGGATGGCGATGAGGGCCGCCAGGTGAAAAACCACATCGCATCCTTCCACGATCTTTCTTACAAAATGAGGATCGCGTACATCTCCTGTGACCACTTCCATATGATCATTGGCAGGAATATCCTCCAGCCAGCCCCAGTTATTAAAGGAGTTATATTGTGCCAGGGCCCTGACCCTGTAGCCACTTTCCAGGAGCAATTCTGTAAGATGTGAGCCGATAAAGCCGTCAGCGCCGGTAATAAGTACAGTTTTCATAATACGTGGAGATAAGGGGTATTACAAATATAATTCATTCCCTCTCACTTTGGGATCCACTCGCTTTTTGATGGCGATAATGTAGCTGAAAGGATTCAGGTAGAAGGTAAGCATCTGCGAGAGTAAGATATTGATTTTTGTATCCCTGTTGAATCCCTTCAGACGGAATATCTGGGAGGCATACCATTTATACCTGGCATCCATTCTTTTTAAAGGGGGCATATAGGGATAGGTGTATATCTTCCGCATCTCTTCCTCTTTAAAGTAATTTGGATTAACCACATGAAAAATCACCGTATTATTAAGGGCATGGGAGTGCCTGCGATAGTTTACCGTCACCTTGTGCATAAAGTGAAGTTTATGACCTGTCCTGGTCAGATTCAGCCAGAGGGTATAATCTTCGAAATCTCTGAAGCGCTCATCAAAACCTCCAACCGACAGCAGGGTTTCCCGGTGCAAAAACGCTGTGGGGGTAAAATGGATCCGGTCTGAGTTCAGCAGTATGCGGTGTTGCGATTCAGCATCACGCTCCGGCCAGACGATACTATAGGGGCTTATCTCATCCGGTGTGGTATAGATGAAGTTCTTCTCCTCAAAGGTTTCCCGGTAGACATTTAATTGTGAAAACAGAACCCTGATTTCAGGATTTGCGGCAACATGCTCCATGCAGTTTGTTAAAAAGCCGGGAGCAAAGGCATCGTCGCCACCCAGGAACTTGACCCACTCTCCGGTGGCTTTCTCCAATCCCCTGTTTACATTTGCCGAAACACCTGTATTGACTTCAGAAGTTACCAAAGAGATACTCAGGAATCTCTCCTTGTTCTTCTTTAACCATGTCTTACATAGTTCCACCGTATTGTCGGTGGAGCAATCATCAGTGATGATCAGTTCAATTTCCTTCCATAAGAGCTTATATACACTATCGAGGTTTTCAATAATAAAATCGCCGGAATTGTAGGTGACGATAATAACAGAGACTTTTGGATTCATTAACTAAACTTGTTTTTTATTTTTTCTACAATAAGAGACTTCAGATCCATTAACTGATTCAACTTGTAAACCGAGTACACGGTTGCCAGTGCCAGAACAACAAAACCAGCGATATATCTGTATAATTCCGTTTCAATGTAGGCTGTCGCAAAGGCGATAAGCACAAAGGAATAGGTAAAAATCATCTTTGCATATAATTTTAGCGGAAAGCTGATCTGATATTTCCGTTTCAATACATAGAAGGAGATCAATATGGCGATGACGTAGGAGATGATGAAGGAAATTCCCAGTCCGTTGAGCCCATAGACATGATAACAGAACAGATTCAGTCCCAGAATAATGGATCCGGAGATAATCTCCAGGATCAGAAAGAGGCGGCCATCGCTCTTTGCAAGATAGATGTAGCCCATGGCCCAGGACAAGGTCTTGAAATGTATCCCCAGGATGGTCAGATTGGCAAAGGTAAGCATGGGCAGAAACTCCGCAGTGTAGAGTACCCTGATCACCAGCGGCATCATAACGATCAGCAGGGAGAGCAGCGGGGTCAGAATCAATACAGCTGTTTCACTCTGCTGTCTCACCAGCTCCTGTACTTTGTTGTTATCGCTGTGAATGGCTGAAAGACGGGGGAAATAATCTGTTGCCATGGCTGCAAACACAACAGCTGTATACTGACTTATCACTCCCCAGCCTGCATTATAGAGACCCACCACCTCAATACCGCCATTGTTACTGATATAAGCATTCAGTATATACCTTGAAAGGGAGGCAATCAATCCTGCGATGGTCATGGATACCCCCAGCTTTACCATCCCGAGGCCTGAAGTAATGGTATCCTTGAAATCCATGTCCACTGCTTCTATTTTAACCTTTCTTACATAATACCAGGAGAGCAGCAGCGCGGTAACTGCGGAAACAACCATGGCTGGTACAATGCCCTCATTGCCATACAGGTAATACAGTGGTATGGAGGTTACCAGGCCCAGGGCCGAACCAAGCACACTGGCTTTTGCCAGAGCCCTCAATCTCCGGGTCCCCTGCAATACAGCTGTTTGTCCATGACTGATGGCACCCAGGATTATGGTGGTGCCAAGCCAGATAAAGGCCCATGTATACTCCTTGTTCCCGAAGGACCACTGGCTCAGCATGGGAGCAAGGGTGATGGTGACAATAGCACCCAGCATCCCGGTAATCCAGGCCCACCTGCGTAGGATTACAATGGCCCTGGCCAGGGCGGTTGGATTATTGGTACCATCGGCTGCTGAAATATCCCGCACAGCACTGATGTAGATTCCAAGGCCGGTAATGGAAACAATCAATTCCAGGGGAGCATTCAGAAGCCCGATAATACCAACTCCGGCCGTGCCCAGTAGCACGGCTACAAATTTGACCCTGACAATGCCTATCAGGATGTTAAAAACCTGTACGCCTCCAAACAGGGAGGTAGCTTTAAATATCTGTCGATACGAAGATCGTTGTTCTGTCATTCCTGATACTTCACAGATTTAATCCGTGTAATGATTAATCGTTTCTACTACCTGCTTCCTTTCTTCACCACTCATTACCGGGCTCACTGGTAAACTCAATACTGTATTATGGATTTGTTCTGTAACAGGAAAATCTAGTTCGTTCCATCCCTTGTAGGCAAGCTGCCTGTGGGGAGGTATGGGATAATGAATCAGGGTCTGAATGCCCTGGTCCTTCAGGTATTTCTGTAAGAGGTCGCGCCGGGAGTGACGGATTACAAAAAGGTGCCAGACGTGATCGGAGGACCCAAGCGCTGAAGTCCGCGTTCCGGGCAGAATGATATCCGGGTGGACAATGTGATCCAGGTAGTACTGGGCTACTTCCCTTCTGCGCTGGTTATCCGCATCCAGACGGGAGAGTTTCACTCCTAATACAGCAGCCTGTATCTCATCCAGCCTGGAGTTTAATCCCCGGTAATCATGTACGTATTTCTGTGAGGAGCCATAGTTTGCAAGGGCCCTTACCATCTCTGCCAGTTCATCATTATTGGTGCATACTGCACCCCCGTCGCCCAAAGCTCCCAGATTCTTTCCCGGGTAAAAACTATGACCGGAGGCATCTCCAAGTGAACCGCTACGCCTACTATCCTGGATCCTGGCCCCCACTGCCTGGGCATTATCTTCAATTATAAGCAATCCGTATTTCTTTGCAATGGCTTCCAGCTCTTCCGGCCAGTGGACCTGGCCATAGAGGTGGACCATCATAATCGCCCTGGTACGGGGCGTAATCTGTTGTTCAATAAGGGAGGTATCCAGATTATAGGTATCCATAGAGGGTTCAACCAGAACCGGTTTCAGCCTGTTATCGCTAATGGCCAGCATGGAGGCGATAAATGTATTGGCCGGAACGATAATCTCATCACCCTCCTCCATGACACCCAGCTCCATATAAGCCCTCAGGATCAGCCGGAGTGCATCCAGCCCATTTGCCACACCAATGCAATGCTTCGAACCAATATAGTCCGCATACGCTTTCTCAAAAGCCTTCACCTCCTCACCAAGCAAAAACCAGCCTCGCTTAACAACACGAGCGATTGCATTGGAAATATCCGGCTCAAAGCTTGATGTAATCTTCTGTATATCAAGGAATTTAATCACTGGTCGAAGGATTTGAGCACCTCTAAAAAATAGTCCATGTCCTGCTTAGTTAAGGCCTGGTGAACGGGTAAAAAAAATGCCTCTTCACCGTAGAATACGCTGCATTGAATGCCATGAGCATAAAAGTACACCTTCAATTCCGCCAGATCAATCTTCTGTTTATCAGTATTGAACATAAATACACCCGGCACTTCTCCTTCATCCAGTTGAAACCTTGATGAGAAGCCCAGTGATTCAATAAGCCCGGAGAGGTAGTAAAAATTATGAACTCTTTGATTAATAATCTCTTTCTCTGATTTCAGGCAATGTGAAAGAACGTTTTTAATATATCTTAGCTGGATGTCATTTACCTGGCTGCTTTCTTCCACACTATCCGCAACATTTGATACCAGAAGTCCGCCGATTTGTACGGGAAACATCTTCGGGAAACTGTAAATGACGAAATCACCAAGGGTACCGATGTTCTCATCTCCACCATTTGAAAAGAATGAATGGGCACAATCTTCGATGATAGGTATTCCAATTTCTTTCAAGTACTTCATTTCCCGATATGGGAAGCCAAACTCATGATTTACCAGGATCGCCCTGGTATTGCTGACTATCTGACGGGACCATCTGCAGATTTTTTCAATCTCTCCTGTCACACAGGCACTGATATAAAAGTTGCCGCTTGTAGTTAATATTGTGACGACATCATCTTTCTGAAACTGATAATGTCTCAGGGCTATAGAGATAGCTTCCCGCCCGCTCAGGGTGTATTGATAATGCTTTCCCCCGAACCTGTTTTCAAAATATGCGTCAATATAATTATCCTCAGGCAGCGTCGGGTTGACGGCGATATCATCTGTCCTGAAGGGACTAATCCGATATGCAGGTTGTAAATATGGATCCGGATGAAGAACGAACATCAATCAAGTGTACATGTTAAAGTATATTTCGTATCGATCGTGCAGCCAATACTCTCTTTGAACTCAGCCAGGCCAAAATTAGGAACAGAATCTTCTGTGGAGGGTCCGATATCGACATATTTAAGCCCGAGTTTACTGTAGTGCTCAAATAGCCTGAATGAAAGGAAATTCATTGTTTTAAGTTTTCCGTACTCATTAAGATCTCCCCAATATACAACCTGCACAATATCTTGTGTAAGATGAAAAACAATGGCCGAGGCAATGGAGGTGCCGGAAGCATCTTCAACCACAAAGAAATCTGCCGGAATAATACGAATTGTATCACTCACCTGCTGCCAGGTCATTCGCAAGGGAAATCCACGGCTTTCCCGGTTTTTACCAATAATATCATAAGCCAGCTTCTTCTCCCTATCGCTTTCACACACTTTAAATTCTAATCCTGAATTAATAGAAATACGTAAATTTTTCCGGGCATTGTGCCAGATATTATCCATGTATCCCTCATCAAAGCTTTCAAGATCAAAAGCGTAATTCAAATCTATCTGAGCGATATTAAAATTTTCGCGCCACAGGCAGTTTAACTGTTTGGAAATAAAGGAAGGTTCATAAATCGAAGGGGGGAGTGTTAAGCTTATACGATTGATGCCCTTTTCTCCTGCCCATTGCCTGAGTGCTCTTATGGCACCTTCCAAATATAACATGCGAATACGGGGAGAGATAAAGGAGAAACCGTTAAAGGGGGCTGAAAATGGTGAAAGAAAAGTATTGTTCCTTCTCCCTCCTATCAAACCAAGTCTGTATTTGCCATCCCTGAATAAAAGATAAAACACCTCATCACATTTGTCAGCGTTCAGACTATTAAAAGCCGCTGAAGCAAAAACATGATAAGGTGCAGCAACTAGCTCAGCATATTCTTCGGGGCCTACTTCAAGGATTTCCATTTCAAAAATTCATCGTGATCCCTAAGATAGTCATGGGGATTGTACTTCTCCGATGCCAGTACCAGGCAGATTGCCCCTGACGAAAAATTGACTATTTCCCTCCAGATTCCTGGTACAACCAGCAATCCGAAATAGGGTCTGTTGAGCTGAATAATCTTTTTATTCCTGCCATCGTCAAGGATCACATCAAATGATCCGCTTGCCGCCACAATCAGCTGATGGAGTTCCATGTGTGCGTGTCCACCCCGTTCGGATCCTCCCGGAACGTCGTAGAGGTAATAGACCCTTTTCACATCAAAAGGCTGAGAAGTCCCATTCTGATAAACGGTGATATTCCCTGCAGGATTGTGATTCTTCTCCATCTCAACCACATTGCAGTTGTGAATATCTGATATAACTCTTTTCATTAGTCTTTTTGAAGCTTAAACGCTTCAAAATCATATATATACTCTTCTTCAGAATAGTCGGTTGAAGCAATAATCAAGGCCAGTGAGTTTGTGGAAAAATTCTCAAGCGTTCGCCACATCATCTTTGGAACCAAAACTCCATAATAGGACCTGTTCAGTGAATAGCGGTAGCTTTCTTTACCATCGTTAAGCAGGACATCAAAACTTCCTGACAGTGCCACAATCACCTCCTGGGTCTCCCTGAAGGCATGTCCGCCCCTCTTCTCGCCTCCTGGCACATCATAGATCCAGTACACCCTTCTTACCTTAAATGGTAACTGGCTGTCTTCCTCAATGAAGGATAAGTTTCCGCGGCGATCCAGGAACTTGGGGAGTTCCAGTAGTTCAGGATTCAAATCTCTTTTGGTATATGGCAATTACTACTTTTTCTGCTTGTAATTATACTTGTACTTATAGGCATAGCGGTAGCTGCTTCCCAGCGCTTTGACATCGTTTACAAGGATACTCAGACCGCCGATTCCATTATTCTGAACCTCAGCCAGCGTTGCACTCAACACGTTCTTCTTCGTATAGTCATGTCGCACCATCATCAACACTGCATCTGCAAGGGATGAAGCCAGGTAGATATCAGACACAACGCCAATGGGGGGACTGTCCACTATAATATAGTCGTAACTATCCTTAAGCACTTCAAACATATCTCTGGCCCTGTCCGAGCTGGAAAGTTCTCCCGGATTGGGCGGAATGGGACCTGAGGTGATAATCGAGAGATCTTTAAAATCGGTCACCTTGATGACTTCATTCAACTTCTTCTTTCCAATCAGGTAATCAGTTAAACCAATCTCAGTGTCCAGGTCAAAACTCTTACCAAGCATGGGGCGCCGGAGATCCATACCTACGAGCAGTGTTTTCTTTCCGGCCAGGCTATATGCAGAAGCCAGATTGATTGCCGCAAATGTCTTGCCTTCTCCCGGAATGGAAGAGGAGAGTACAATTATGGGGCATTTTATATCACGTGTAAAGAAATCCATCCGCGTACGCAGACTTCTGAAGGATTCTGAAATCCTGGAATCCGGTTCATTCAGTACCACCGTATTGTAACTTAACCTGCTGTGAGGGAAATGAGCTACCACAGGAAGTTGTGTGATAAGCTTAAGATCTTCTTCGCAAGTGATCTTATTGTTTATCAGTTCTTTAAGTATGATGAACGTGGTGGGGAATCCAAGGGCAAATGCAAATGCAAATGCAAATACCAACTGGGCGATGGGCGAGACCGGTCCGGAAGCCCTTGCCGGATCCACAATTTCATTATCAGGCGTATTGGAGGCACTTTGAATCTGTGATTCGGCCAGTCGCTGCATGAGGAAAGTATAGAGGGCATTATTCAGATTGAACTGCCTCTCAAATCCCAGCAACTGACGCTCCTTTATTGGTAATCCCGAAGCCTTGGCATTGGTCTGCTTGATCTGTCCTTTGACCGTATCAATTGCCATCTGATTGGCCAGCTTGAGACCCATCAGGGTCTCTTTAATGCTGTTTTTTGTATTCCTTATGCGCATCTCCAGCTGACCCTGCAGGGGATTTCGCTCCCCGGCCACTTTGCTAAAGTATTCCGCCTGCAATCCAGCCAGTTCCTGCATCAGGTTGGCCAGAAGGGGATCCACGATCCCCATGGATGCAGGTGCAATTGGCGCTTTGTTATTATCATCCTTTGAAAGATATTCTTGCAGGTAATTGAAGTAACTCCGCTCGAGGTTCAGTCTTGCCATTTCATTCTCCAGCGATACAGACTGGTCAATGATCTGTTGAGCCTGGGCCGATACATCCATGATCATGTTCCTGGACCTGAAATCCATGAGCTGTTTCTCAGTAGTTTTCAAGGAATCGGTAACATCACCCAGCTGTGCACTGATAAATTCTGTCACCCGCAAGGCCTCCGTATTCTTTTTTTCCAGGTTGTTATTGATATAGACCTCCGTAAGCTTATCCAGAAAAATCACATCCTTGATCCTGTTTGGGCCCTCCAGGGAGAGACTGATAATACTTCCATCGCGTGTGGCATTGTCCACCATCAGTCTGCTCATGTAGAGATCTGTCAACCTCTCTTTATCATAAAATCTGATAAAGATTTTTCCGCCTGCCTGGTAGATATCCTCCAGTTCAGGCTGGGGGTGAATAATAAATGAGCCGCCATTCACACCAATCTCCTGACCAAAAGTATAAATTGAATCCAGATAGTATGCTGAACGACTGGAGGTTTTCAAATGGAAATTTTCCTCTTCAATATTATACTGAAATATGAACTCCGAGTCATAGGGAGGCCCCTCTTCCCCAACCTCTATCCTGATGGGACTCATTGGATAGAAGGATGCCTGGCTTCGGTATCCTTTCCTGTAAACATCAATCTCAAATGGTAATTCCTCGACTGCTTTACGAATCAAAGAATAGGATCTCACGATCAGGAGCTGGTTGTCCAGATTTTGAACCCCCGGCCTCAGGGCAAATCCCTGAAGCATATCCTCCCCTGCTCCCTGCGGATTGCCCTCCTCACCAATCAAAATGGTTGTTTCTACGCGGTAGGTGGGTATCTTATGCTTCATAAAGAAGTAGGCCCCTGCGATGGATATCACGATGCCCAAGAAGTAGAAATACCAGTTCTTCAACATCATCATCAGAATTTTCCGGATATTAATCATATGTGAGACACCGGCCTGATGATGCTGCGGCGTTTCGCTTAATTCTTGTGTCATTGGATTTATCATTCTCGTAAGTAGCTATCAAGTAAAATGGCGGTTGTAATCCCTGTGAGAACCAAGGCCCACGGGAATGTTTCTATTGCAAAGAATTTCCCCCTCATTGGCTTCACATAAACCACATCGTTGGGTTGAATATAATAGAACTCTGTATCGATAATATTTTTGTCGGTAATATCAAAGGTCGTGACTACTGAACCTTCCAGTGACTTTCGGATGACACTCACCTCGAAGCGGTCACCAAAGACATCTAAATCGCCCGCCAGGGCCAGAGCCTGGTAGATATTCAATCTCTCTTTATAGATCGGGAATACCCCGGGAGCCACCACCTCTCCCAGTACGGTCACCGTATTATTAACAAGTTTAACGGTCACAGTAGCATCGTTCACATAATCACTCAGTGCAGCCTCTATAAGTTTCTTGGCCTCCATAATTGTTAGCCCCATCACATACAGGGAACCGATATAGGGAAGATCGACAGTTCCATCTATTTCAACCGGGTAGGAATAGATTTGAGCTGTTGCCGCATCAAAACCCGTGTTACCACCTTCACCCATGGCATTAAACATGGCCGACAATCGTGGATCGGGTGTTGCAACATTCATGTAAATGTTGTCGTTATGCTGGATCAGGTAATCCTCCGGTGGCACGTATTCGGTTGAATACTCACTATCGTCATATTCCTGAAGGTATGTCGTCTTCCTGGATGTAACACATCCACCTAACAACAATCCTCCCAGAGCAATGATGATAATGATTCTAGAAGAAAAATGCTTCTGCCATGAATTCAAATTCGTCATAGTATTTAGATTGAAAATGATGGGTTAATCATTTGATTAATAGGTATAGGGATTTGAGCTTTTTCTTGTCCGGGTACAGCTTCGCCTCCTCAGTCCCAGGACTGAACAAGTTTTATAAAAATTTTCCATGGTTCATAACAAAAATATTAAACGTAAAAATATAAAGAATAGTTTCATGAACTGAAGCCCTTCCATCCTATTTGACAAACAGTGTTTATCAGCATACTGGAGCCATTCCGTCGGAATGAAATTCATTTGACATTTCGTTAGACATATTTCAAAGATTCATATGCAAATTCCTCCATTCCGTCAAAAAAAAATGAACATTCCGGAGAAATTTCACTCCCTTATCCCAGGGATTAATCTCCTTCAATATACTCCCGGAGATAGGGCCCCAGATCAAGAACATGAAGCTTTTGTAAAATTTCTATTCCTGATGGCTGATGGTAGAAATATTCGTTGGAGATGAAGTACTTCAATCCATCTTTAGTAGCAATCCCTTCAACCTGGTGAAAAGGAAACGAGAGATTGAGCCGCCGCTTGTTCCCGGAAAAAAATTGGTACCCCGGATAGTCATACAGAAGATAGAGGAAAGGCTGCAGCAGTCCTGTGTAGCCACAAAGCACCAAAAGACCTTTCTCCTCCAGGTAGGTAGCTCCTGTTACCAGGCCCGAAATGGCAAAGGTCGTCTTCTTTTGTGCCACATAGGCACCCGGCTCCTTGGAGAGTACATATACCGTGGTATTAGCACTTTGCCACTGTTTGGTAAAGAGGTAGATGCTGTCTGAAGAGACTACAAATGCTTCACAATCAAAGTCTGTCTGGTTAGGCGCCGAAGGACTGAAATCGGTCTGATCGCTATAAGTAAACCAGATGGTATCCATGGCCGGCTTCCCTGACTTCAGTGAATTCTTCTCCACGCGCAGGATATGAAGGTCCTCACGGTTGCCCGATCCATTGTTCCCAAAATCACCCAGGTAGATATAGTCCTCGTCCTGTGAAATCTCCTCCCACTCGTAATTCTCCACCTTCCAAAGGATGTGTGTCTTCGCAATTTCCGCAGTGGCTGTGTCAAGTCCGTAGAGCCTGGTATCGGAATTGTCGTTGTGTGTCCACAGCAAGCCATCCCACAGTATCAAACCGGATGTTTCTTCCACCACCATGCTTAATTCCATGGTTTTACTGGGAGCCACAAAGACGGTATCATAAACACAGCAGCCATCGTTTGAGGTGGCGGAAGGGTCGAAATTGTGGGCCAGGGGATCATTACACCCCGGATTCAGGGTGTTGCATGATACTGGAAATGCAAGCACAAACCAGATAATTAGTGCATAGCTCATTTTCACAGATACCATAAGCAAACCGTCATTGTATGAATAAATGTAAACAATTATCAGGGCAATTCAATGTACTTTTTCATTCCATCGGTAAACCAGACCTGGTATGCGCCAAATTCATCTCCAAAAATAAAGTAGGCATCGACCCCTTTCTCTCCATCTACAAACTTCTTGCCATTTTCAAGTCCCATGACCATACAGGCCGTTGCATAGGCATCGGCTGTGATACACTCATCGGTGAGTATGGTCACGCTGAGCAGACTGGATGCTTTTGGGTAACCGGTAACAGGATCGATGGTGTGGGTGATCATCACTCCGTCCTTTTCATAAAACTTCCTGTAATTGCCAGAAGTGGCCAGGGAGCGGTTGTGCATGCTGATAATCACCTGCAGCTGCTGACCCGGAACCATGTTTCCATATTCGGGACGATCCACCCCGATCCTCCAGAAATTACCTTTGTCGTTCACCCCGTGTGTCCGGATCTCTCCCCCGATCTCCACCATATAATTCCTGCATCCCAAGTCCTCCAGGTAGGCCGAGACCACATCCACCGAGTAGCCCTGAGCAATGGCATTCACATTCAGCTGTACGGCAGGATCACTCTTCACAAGCGTTTCGCCCGAAAGAGATACCTTTTCCATCCCCACAAATTGCAGGAGACTGTCCACCATGGCACTGTCCACTTCCTGCTTCTGACCAGGACCAAAACCCCAGGCATTAATCACTGGAGCAAGGGTGATATCAAAGGCGCCTCCTGTTACCTGGTATACCCTGGCCGATTCACGAAAAACGGTTCGGAACATGGAGTCGGTAAGCACACCGGGAACATTCCTGTTAATGGCACTGATAATGCTGGTGGGGTCATAGGAGGAGAGCGAACTGTCGAATCGTCTGAGTAGCGAATCAATGCGCCCCTGCAGGTCACTTTCCGTGGGGTGCTGATAGGTGATCCGGTAGGTGGTCCCTTGCGTAAATCCCTGAATGCTGTGGTATGGTCCCTTGGAACCGGGAGTGCAGGCGCTGGTCCAGACCACAGAAGCAAGGAGGATTATAAATCTGAGTTTCATAAATCTTTCTCTTATCAAACACCAATATACAAAACGGCTCTCACATACAACTCACAAAAAAAAGGATTATCTGCATTATAACACCGCGCTTTTAGATAGCCTTGAGAACAAGCGTTTCTTAGCGTCAGTGATACAGATCTTGGGTTCTGGTATTTGGGGTGTAAAATTCACAAAAACCGGAAGTCACCACTTGGTGACTTTTGATAAACAGGTGACTTTCCTGCACTTTCAACACGCTTATCGATACAGGCTAACTCCCTTATATTTAATGATATACATATCTAAAAAAATAGGCGGAAGATATTTTTAAGTCACCACATCATAAAAAAGTCACCAAGTGGTGACTTCCAAAAAACCTAATAATGAGTACCCAGATTATATCACTGTGGAGCTCTTTGTCTCAGCCCTTTATCATAGCTCTTTGTCTCAGCCCTTTATCATAGATTTCAGGGCAAGACACTCAGAAACAGCCTCTTCAGCAGGTTTATATTCTTAAGAGCAAACGATACGCTTACTAGTAGAGTTTCATCTACCCAAAGTCGTCAAAGTCGATCATCTCATCCGGTACCCCCATATCATACAAGAGGTTGGATACCGCAGAGTTCATCATGGGCGGTCCGCACATATAATACTCAATCTCTTCCGGCTCCTCGTGGTAGCGCAGGTAGTTATCATAGAGTACCTGGTGTATAAATCCAACAGGGCCTTCCCACTTGTCCTCCTTAGCGGGCTCCGACAGCGCTATATTGAAGGTAAAGTTGGGGAAGTCCTTCTCGATGGACCTGAAGTGGTCCTCGTAGAAGATCTCCCTTTTGGAACGTGCTCCGTACCAGTAAGATACTTTTCGCCCGGTCTTCAGGGTATGGAAAAGGTGGAAGATATGTGAACGCATGGGAGCCATTCCGGCACCACCGCCCACATAGATCATCTCATTCTTTGTTTCCTTGATAAAGAACTCCCCATAGGGTCCGGATACCGTTACCTTATCGCCCGGCTTGCGGGAAAAGATATAGGAGGAGCAGATTCCCGGATTGACATTTTTGAAGCGGCCGTGGCTCACATCCCACGGGGGTGTGGCGATGCGGATATTCAGCATCACAATATTCCCTTCAGCAGGGTGGTTGGCCATGGAGTAGGCACGGTAGGTCTCCTCGGGATTCTTCATATTCAGATCCCACATATTGAACTTGTCCCACTCATCGCGGTACTCCTCCTCCACTTCAACATCGGTTTTGAAATCGACCTCCAGCTTGGGAACGTCAATCTGGATATAACCACCCGATTTAAAGTTGAGCTTTTCTCCTTCAGGCAGCCGCACCACAAATTCCTTAATAAAGGTGGCCACGTTTTCGTTGGAAACTACCTCACACTCCCATTTCTTGATTCCCATCACTTCTTCGGGAATCTGAATGGCCATATCTTCGCGAAGTTTCACCTGGCAACCCAGTCTCCACTGCTGCTGTTGCTCCTTGCGGGTAAAGAAACCCGTTTCGGTGGGAAGGATGGATCCGCCACCTTCAAGCACCTGGCACTTGCACATGCCGCAGGTTCCACCTCCACCACAAGCCGAGGGTAGAAAAATTTCGTTGACCATCAGGGTGTTCAGCACGGTGCTTCCCGGCGAAACCGTAAACTCCTTGTCATTGACTTTCAGCTGCACATCGCCCTGTGGGGTCAATTTGAACCTTGCATAAAGCAGCATGGCCACCAGCAACAGGATCACGAACAGGAAAACTGCAACGCTGATCAGTACGATCGTAAGTGTTGAAGTGAGAAATATCATAGTTGTTATAATTTAATACCCATAAAACTCATAAACGCGATCCCCATCAAACCCGTAATAATAAAGGTGATGCCCAGTCCGCGCAGTGGTGCGGGGACATTGGAGTACTGGATCTTTTCACGGATGGCTGCAATGCCCACAATGGCCAGGAACCA